>JADFNO010000075.1 GCA_022563315.1 Planctomycetota bacterium
AGCTTCACGGGAAGAAGAATTAATGGGGCATAGCGTGGCGTTTCACTTGATTCGCTCTCAAACCATTTGAGAATGCCGATGGCAATATGCAGAAGATTCGCCCCAGTCTCCTCGATACTTGATCGCGAGGTTCGATAAAGCTGTAGCAGCCGTTTCTGAGACTCGGCGGGCGCCTCTGAGGTGTACACTTGTCGTGCATCGAGTTCCTGTCTTAAATAATCCTCATCTCCATCAGTCTTGGGATAGATGGAAAAGCGTTTTTCATCCGCCAGCATATCCTCCAACAGTGCGACATCGGGCACCATCAAGCGGATCGTTCTGCCTGTTTGCCGGAAGTTTATAAGGCGGTTTCTGAGTGACAGGTCCAGCAGGCGAGTCTTCCAGCGTTCGATACGATCGCTGCCTGTCTCCTCCTCTTGCGATGTGGAATCGATAGTCTCTTTTCTCTCAGCCCGATCAGCCAGCGCAACACGATCCAGCAATGTGTCAGCGGCCTCTAGTTTTGTCCCGGCATCAACAACTTTCAGATCGAGTTCGGTACTCTCAGCATCCGTTCGAAGCGGGAGGGTTCGAACTACTCGTTTACGACCCGAGAGAATATCAACAGCGCAGAAGCCAGAACCTGGAGTCTGCATCCTCTTTTTAGCGGAGTCAACAGCAGCAGCGAATGTTGCCCCGGACTGTGTCACTAAAGTTGACTCCACGGGCACGATTTCACCGAGCTCTATGAGGTTGCGGATACGAGCGGCTTCATCGATCGCGGGCTCGGGAAGGTGCGACTCATGAGTCCACACCGCCGGCATCGCGTGACCTTCCAACAGCAGGACAAGAGGGTGCAGGCCGACCTGTTCCCATAGTACTGACAGCAAACGTGATAGATCGAGGCAGCTTCCGAAGTTCTCGCGGCAGATTCGATCCACGAGTCGAACACGCTGTCCCTCGCGATCAAAGCTGGCAGGTAAGCTGATGTAGCCAATTCCGCGAGTTAACACCGCATTGAAGCACGCCTCGGCAATTTGAGCCGCGCGCTGCCTACTTCCCGATTGATACCCCTCAAGAGCATCCTGCCCGCCACTGAGATCGCCAAGGGACTTTCGAGCGTCCCTCAGTAGCTCTGCAACCTTCGGGTGGTTCGGTGTAACAAACGCTGCTAGCAACTCTGGGTAGAGCCCGGCACCCGGCCACTGATCAAACGCAAGAAGCTCGATGGGAACATCTTTGCATACTGACCGGCCGTTCGATTCAACTACAATATGCAGAACGGTTCGCTCCGCTTCCGTACGAGTTGCCAGACTCCGAGCACGCAGCCTGAGACCATCTGGTTCGATGTTAAAGATGTTGCCAGAATCGATGCGCTCAATCTGCTGACTCCACGGCTCGCACTCACCATTCTCAAGCGCAACCTTGATTACGACATTCTCCGCCACCACCTCATCAATATTTGTCAGGGAGATGCGCTCGACGAGGGGCACACCATCCTGTTGCATCGCAAAGTTGACACGATCCGCGTACTCGACCCCAATAGCAATCGGTAAGGATTCTTCCGCATGCGCAGTATCATCCATCTTGTTCGCCTCCCAACTCATCTCTCAACTTCCAGCAAGTATACTAGGCGAAGGTCAAGCATACCCTTGCGACCGGCATCTTCGCTCACGCAGGTTTCCCGGTCTTCATTGCCTCCGTATGGCGCCCCGCAGTGCCGCCCACATCCTACGCTGCTTCCGCCAGTCCGAGGTGGCTGCGATCGGCCGGATTGCGTGCTCCCGTATCGGGTCGCGCCCGCGCTCGACGCGCGGCAGAAAGAGAAGGTCCTCCTGGATGTCCGGAGCCAGGAAGTTCAGGTTCATGATCTGCGTGACCCGCGCCCTCGACACGTGGCCCATGCGGGCCAACTCCGCGTAGTCGCTGACGTGGCCCCCGCGGATGAGCCGGTCCATCCGGATCGCCAACGCCATCAGACGCGAGATGCGGGGGACGCGGCCGACGGGAACATCGGGTCGCAGTCCAGCCTCTTCGATCCGCTTCCGGCCCCGCGCACCGCCGTTGAACTGCACTTGCCTCGTGATCGTCAGGCTCATGCGGCTGCCTCGGGCTGTGACGTGTCGATCTCGCCCTCCAAGGCGCGAACGCCGCTCGGCCGGAACGTGATGCTCAGTCGCCCTGTTCGTTCGAGTTCACTTCCTCGGGTAGGCTCGGCAATCGACCCAAAGCGTACCGGGTAGACTACCCGAAACGGGGCGAAATCGGGTAGTTTCGGGTGCAACGCTTGCAAAGGCCGATTAGCGTATGTATGCTGTTTTTCAACAGGTTACGGCCATTGTCGGATTGGCCAGATTGCCCTGATAAGGGTGAGGTCGGAGGTTCGAGCCCTCCCTGGCCCATTCACACCAACCCCTTGTTACCGCAAGGGGTTGTTTGTTTGCGCATGGTCTGGCGGGGCGTTGGGTGGTCCGAGCGGCCGTGCTCCCAATCAACATCGATTCAACCGGCGGGGAAGCGCGATTTGGCCTGTAGCGGAGGCTTTTCCTAACCGACAGAGAGGGAGCCGGCCCCGCGCGTGGGAGGGGGCGCGGCGGGGCCATGCCATGCCAGCCTTCTCCACGTCGATTCCCAGTCACGAAGCTCTGCCCGACTCGCTCGGCGCCGGCCTGCCTCTCGCACTGGGCGATGACCCGCGCGCCTTGGACGGCGCGCTGGACGCGCTCACCGCCGCCGGCGCGACCTCGACCGTGCACACCCTGCTAAGAGTCGCCCTGCTGCAGCCGGGCCGCACGATGCTGTGGTACACGAAACTCCTGAACCGCTGGGATGACCTCGGACGACCGGCTCTGAAGCCGAACCCGGTTGCCCGACGCATCGTCTGTCTCGCGGACCACACGATCGACCACCTGCTGCCGTTGGTGAAGGGATTCTGTGCGAGTCTCGGCATCGACGCCGACTTCGATCTCAAGGCGTTCGACTCGATCGAGGCTGAGATCCTCGACACCGGCTCGACGCTGCACTCGGACCCGGGCGACCTCGCGCTGATCGTGTTGGGGGAAACCTGGCTGCACCGGCAGCTCGGACCCCCCGGCCTGATCCCCACCGAGCGCGTCGCCCAGGCGACGGACATGCTCGATCGTCTCGTCAATTCGATCGTCGAGCGCAACGAGGTGCTCATCACGAACTTCGCCCCGGGCGCCGTCGTGGCTCCGGGCGGGTACGCACACGGGGAGGGGCGCATCGGCTACGCGGCGGCGATCGGGCAGCTCAACGTCCACATGCATGGCATGCAGTCTCAGCAGGTAACGGTGATCGACCAGGTCCAGGCCGTTCACACTGCGGGCGGGCAGCGCGCGTACAGCGCGGCCAACGAGCAACGCGCTGGTATCCCCTACGAGCCGGCCTGTCTCGTCGCCCTTGCCCGCGAGATCGCGTTCACGATCGCCGCCCTGTGCGGCAAAACGCACCGGGCGCTGGTGATTGACCTGGACAACACATTGTGGGGCGGCACTATTGGTGATGCTGGGCCGCACGGTATCGTGACCGGCCCCGACGATCCCGACGGGATAGGTTACTACCGGCTTCAGCAATACTGCGGCCGTCTCACCTCGCTGGGCGTGCTGCTGGCCGCGGCCAGCAAGAACTCGCCCGAGGTGAAGTCGATCTTCGAGGACAATCCGAACGTCGCGCTGACCGGCGACGACTTCTCGTCGATGCAGATCAGCTGGGATCCCAAGAGCCGCTCGATCGCCCGGATCAGCGCGGAGCTGGGCTTCGGTCCCGAATTCATGCTCTTTGTCGACGACAATCCGTTCGAGCTCGCCGAAGCGCTGGGGCGTCACCCGGACCTCGACGTGATCCTGGCGGGGCCCGAGCCGGCCGACACGCTGGCCGCCCTCGCCAACGGGCGCTACTTCCACACGGTCCGGATCACGGACACGGATTTGAGCCGGCATCGCCACTTGGCTGCTCGCCAAGCCGCCGCCGCGCTTCGCACGAGCTTCGACGACTACGACGAGTACCTCCGGGCGATCAGGATTCGCGTCGACGTGCAGCCGTATGGCGAGCCCAACCGGCGACGCGTGGCCCAGATGCTGCAGAAGTCAAACCAGTTCAACCTCACCACGAGGCGACACACGCAACACGACCTCGACACGCTGCATGAGCAGGGGGCGACGATCGGCGTCTTCTCCTACGAGGACACCTTCGGATCGCAGGGCGTAATTGGAGCGATCGTCCTCGTGCCCCAGGGCGATCGACTGCGTATCGACAGTTGGGTCATGAGCTGCCGCGTGCTCAACCGGACGGTGGAACAGGCGATTGGCGCCTGGATGATGCAGTTCGCCGGCACGCGCCCCCTTCTGGGCGAGTTCATCGCCACGGACAAGAACGCGATCGTCCGCGATCTCTACGCCCGCCTCGGCTTCCGGCGGGTCGCTTCCAGCGCACCGGGCGATCATGAATGGTGGGAATGCGACCCGTCTGCCGATACACCCCCGACACACCTGGTCGAGCTCAGAACCGACTCTTGGGACCAGCACGATGGACACGAACAAGATCGACGAGATCGTGACCGACGTCTTCCGGACGTTGTTCCGCCAACCCGCGCTCGAGCTGCATGACGACCTGACCTCGGAGGACGTCGCCGGCTGGGATTCGCTCAAGCACGTGAGCCTGATGATCCATCTCGAGCAGGAACTCGGGATCAAGTTTCACAGCCACGAGGTCGTGCGGCTCACGAACGTCGGCGAGCTGCGATCCCTGATTCGCGAGAAGTTCGCCCGGCAACCCGCGGGGCAAGCGTGAGCACGGCCGCGCCGGCAACCCGCCCGCTCGTCGACCACCCCCAGCTCGACGAGTTGATCGCGTACGTTCAGGCTCACCACCCTCGGTCTCTTGGGGGGATCGAATCCGCGCGGGCCGTCAACCCGGGGCGGTTCGACGAGATCGTCCAGATGCACTTGGAGTGGGCGGTCACGGCTCGGGGCGGCCGCGCCATCGGGGAGATGGTCGATGCGTTCGTGCAGTTCTGCACGGACATCGCCATGGAGCAGGCGCGGTACGAGCACCGGGGAAACTACGGACAGCGCACCTATGACGACGTGTACCAAGCGGTGTACGGCGCCGACACCATGGCGGAGTATCTGTGGGGTGCGTATCTGACGAACTTCCTCTGGCCTCATCACCTGGAGATCGCGATGATGTTCCGCGATCGGTTCGTGGCGAGGCTGGACGACGATGCGCGGATCGTCGAGCTCGCGCCGGGGCATGGCAGTTGGGGCGTGTGGGCATTGACGGTGCTTCCCGACGCCCGCGTCCACGGTTTCGACATCAGCCCCAGCTCGATCGCCATCGCGGAATCGATTGCCGAGGCAGCGGGCGTCGGGGATCGCGCGGACTACGAGCAAGGGGACGCCCTCGCCCCGGCGGTAACCTCCGCCACCGCCGATGCGTGCATCTGCTCGTTCCTCGTGGAGCACCTGGAGCGCCCCGACGCCCTCTTCGCGACGATCGGCGATCTGCTGCGCCCCCACGGCATCGCATTCGTCACCGGCGCTTTGACCGCAGCCCACACCGACCACATCACCGAGTTCCGCCGCGAGTCGGAGCTCGTCCTACTGGCTGAGAACCACGGCCTGCGCGTGCTGGAGACATACTCCGGAAGCCCCGGGCGGACGCTGCCCGACGCGCGATTCCTGCCCCGCTCGATGGCGCTGCTCCTTCAGAAGCGGGCCAACGACATCTGGTAGCGCAGCGCCCCGGTGTCAGCGAAAAAAACGTCCCGAACCGCGAGATCGACTTCGGCACGTCCGGTAACCGGCCGATGAAGACGGGCCGTGCTTTTCAACTCGCTTCACTTTCTGTTGTTCCTGCCCGTGGTGCTCGGGGCCTATGCAATGCTGCGCCATCGCGGGCAGAACCGCATGCTGCTGATCGCGAGCTACGTGTTCTACGGCTGGTGGGACGAGCGATTCCTGTTTCTGATCGCCCTCTCGACCGTGGTCGACTACTGGTGCGGCCTGACTATTGGCCGCGGTCGCCTCACCGGCCGCCAGCGTCTGGTGGCTTCGTCGTGGCTCGCGTTGTCGGCGCTGTGCTTCGTCACCATCAACTGGTCGGCGGTACGACTCGGCGGACCCGAAGGCATCGGCGTTGACTGGTCGACACTGATCGATCCGCTGGGCGGATGGGCCCTGTGCGGGGCCTTGGGTCTTGTCGCGATCGCCAACCTGTTTCACGGATTGGTGTCCCGGCTCGACGAGGACCGCCGCCGCAAAATCGGCCTGTGCACGAGCATCGTTGTCAACCTCACGGTGCTCGGCGTCTTCAAGTACTTCAACTTCTTCGTCGGCTCCGCCGAGGACGCGCTCCAGGGCTTGGGCTTCGACGCCCAGTTGCTGCGTCTGGACATCGTGCTTCCCGTGGGCATCTCGTTCTACACGTTCCAGACGATGTGCTACACGATCGACGTCTACCGCGGCAAACTGCCGCCGACCGCCCGGTTCCTCGACTTCGCGCTGTACGTAGCGTACTTCCCGCAGCTCGTAGCCGGCCCGATCGAGCGGCCTAACGAGCTGCTGCCTCGCCTGCAGAACCCGCGTCACTTCGAGCTGGCCCAAATCCAGCGTGGTCTCTACCTGATCCTGCTGGGGCTCTTCAAGAAGGTGGCCATCGCTGACGGCGTCGCGGCGAGCGTCTACTCGATCTACAACTCGACGGGAACCGTCGGCGGTCTGGACGTCGCGGCGGCGACCCTGCTCTTTTGCGTGCAGGTCTACTGCGACTTCTCCGGCTACTCCGACATCGCGCGCGGCGTGTCCAAGCTGCTCGGCATCGACCTCGTGACCAACTTCCGAGCGCCGTTCTTCTCGCGCAGCCCGGCCGAGTTCTGGCAACGGTGGCACATCAGCCTTTCAACCTGGCTGAGGGACTACCTGTTCATGCCGCTCGTCTTTCTGGACCCGCGGCGGCGCATCTACCTGGCCCTTATGATCACGATGCTGGTGGGCGGCCTCTGGCATGGGGCGTCGTGGAACTTCGTGCTCTGGGGCGGATTCCACGGACTGTTGCTGGTTGTCCACGCCGTCTACCGGGACCGGTGGCCCGCCCCCGATCCCCGGGCTGTTCGTCGATGGCGTGTCGTGGCTGGGATCGCTCTGTTCTTCGCGATCAACTGGTACAGCTTTCTGTTGTTTCGCGCCGGATCGTTCGCGCAGATCTTCGACTTCACCACTGCCCTCGCGACCGGAGCCGGGGGCATGCACCTGTCCATGAAGCTCCCGGCGCTCTCCGCGATGCTGGGGATCCCCTTGCTCTTGGGCTTGGACCTGCTCGAGTACGCCACCGGCGACGCCCTGGCCTACCGCAGAGTTCCAGCGTGGGCCAGGGGCGCGCTGTATGCGTTCCTCATCTTCGTCATCATCATGGGAACCGGAAATGAACCTACTGAGTTCATCTACTTCCAATTTTGACCGATCGCCTCCATCGCCGGTGCAGCGGGCGGTGGTGGTCGTGCTGTGGACGCTGTTGTTCCTCGTGGTCATCGACGTCGCGGTGGGCCGCCTCTTCGCCGCCCCGCCGGCCGGCGTCGAGCCGGGGCCGCTACAGCGCCGCTTCGCGGCGGGGCGATCGGTGGAGGGCAAGCTCGCCCGAATGGTCCGAGAGACCGACGAGTCCTCAGCCCCGATGGCGGCGGCGGGGTGGTACGGGTCCCGACGCGACCAGCCGACACGCGCCGAGCACCCCGGCGGACTGTTCGTGGCAGCGTACGGCATGTCCACGTCCTTTCGCGTGTGCTATGCCATGCAGGAGTTGGAGCCCACGCTGACGCTTCGTCTCGTCGGCGGGCCCAACGCGCCGCTGAGCCACTCCTATGACGGCTACCTGAAGGACCGAACTCGTCATGACGCCGACGTCGTGCTGCTTGGCGTCTCCGCGTGGGCCCTGGCCGGTCTCGAGTCCATGACGCAGATGCTTATTCACTTCGACGCGCCCGCGCCGTACACCTATCCCGTGTACCGGATCAGCGACGGCGAGCTGGTCGCCACCACACCGCTCGTCCAATCACTCGAGGAGCTCCGTCGTGCTATGGGCGACCCCGAGCGCTGGGAGGCGTTCCGCCGCCAGCTTGCCGAGCACGACGCGTACTACGACGAACTCGTCTTCAGGGGCGGCCCGCTCGACGAATCGACGCTTGTGCGTTTGCTGCGCCGGGGCTGGGGCCAGCGCCAGAAGCGCCGCCAACTGGCGCAGGTTCACGACGCGAACGGATACCGGTCCGACTCGACCGTCGGGCCCGTCGCCCGCGCGATCATCCGGTCATTCGCCGAGACCGTGCGGGCCGACGGCCGGCTTCCGATCGTCATCCTCTTTCACGAAAAAGGCTTTGACGACCATCTGTACACGCTCCTCGCCCCGACCCTCCGGGAACACGAGATCCCCTTCCTCTCCACCCACGAGCTTGCCCCCGCGTCGGACCACGACAGTTTCATGCCCGACGGCCATTTCACCGCCGAAGTGGACAAGCGGATCGCCCGCGAGGTCCTCGCGGTTATCTCGAGCGCTCATTAGCGCCGTCGGCCTGCGCGACATCATCCGTCGCCGTGAGGAGACCGCGGCGGCGTCAAGGCTACCTTCATTCTTGATCAAGCCGACCTGACCGAACAGATTGGCCGTCGCATCACGCGCGATCTGCGCAGCGATGACGCCTAACGTGGGCGCTGTCTGAACACTCGGGCCGCGTCCGCTGTTTTGCGCATCACAGCGATCGCACAAGTGGTGGACTTGACTTGGCGGCGAGAGAACAAGCACTAGGTATCTGCCCAACAGCACGTTGTCGCAAACGAGCAAGCATCTTTCACGCTACTGGACCGCTGGGATTTCATTTATTTTAAACCACAGTTCGTTTGTCGGCTCCGGCAATACGCCAACGCCCATGAGTATTACTAAGGCGACAACAGTGATGATCGGTAGCAACCACGACAGACCGTACACGCCCAAGAGCAGCATCGTCGCGCGTGCCCCCGGTGGCCGGACTGTCGCATGCCGTTGATGTTCCCAGAGAAGCTTCGTGTATTGGGCGACCAGTTTCGGCGAAGAAGATTCTGGCATAATAGCGCGGACCTTCGGGATGATTCGTCTAGCAACTTGATCGGACAACTCCTCACCAGCTAGATCGTCGGTATTCAATGTCGTCAAGTCCGCGCGGCGCGCCAGTGTCTTGATCCTGGCCGTCATGATCATTCCCAGAAAGAGAAACGCTCCGAGAATACCGAGGACGACCGAGTGAAGTACCAGCGCTGCCGCAATGCAGGCGGCGACTCCGAGGAATCTAAACAAGACCTCAAGCAGTCGAGTGCGGCTAAACACCACATCTCGGAAAAAATGCCCACCGTCAAGCGGAAAGATTGGTAGCAGATTGAACTGGTTAAGGATCAGAAAGAGGTTGCCTGCATAGAAAACTAGTTGTGAGTCCCAATAGAGCCACGTCGTAAATAAGGCGGTTCCAACAAGGATGCCTGGAGCTGGCCCCGCAAGGGCGATGATCGCTCGCTGCCAACTTGGGGCTTGTGTCTTGGTCCCAATCGCAGCTGCTCCAAGAAGCGGAATGAAAATCATGCGTAGATCGCGGTAGCCAAAACAGCGCATTGCGATCAAGTGACCAGCTTCGTGTATCAGAAGAACAACAACAAGCAGCCCCAGCGCCGAGGGACCGAAACGCAGCAGCCCCAATGCCCAGAACAGGACAAGCGATACCGCCAGCGTAGTGAGGTTCCGCTTCCAGCTAGGCGATCGGCGTCGTTGCTTTTCTAGCTCAGCCAGGACTTGTATTGTCGTCGGTCCATCGAGGAGTTGCACGCCGGCCTGTTCTTCAGACTGTACGTTCTCATGAGAGCGATCGGGCAGTTCAGTCTCGTGAGCCGCCGGCGACTTGGGATCTTCTACTTCATAGCCGCCGGACACCGGGACGAAAGTAAGACCGCAGCCGTCGACGGGGCAGCGGATCAAGCCTGTTCGCTTCGCCTCATCACACCAGAAAAAATGCCCATTGGGACAACTGACCCGACGTCTAATCAATGCACCGCTCCGACTGGCTTGCTAGTACCTCCAAGACGTGGCCGAATAGCATCTTACCATTACTAACACCACAACGGGACGCCCGGCTATTTTACATCGCTTACAGCCGTCGCCCCCGGACCTTGCGAGGCTGGAAACCTTCATTCCGGCGCCACGCCGTCAGCATGACTATGAGAAGTCCCGTTTACCCCTCTTCATCCAGCGCAAACGCATTCTCGATCAGTTGCTTGACCGGCCCGTCGACGTTGCCGGGGTCTTTGATCTTGACGTGGCGCATTCCTTTGCCCGTACCTTCCAGTTTGCCGTGCGGATCATCAAGCTCAGTCCCGCGGAAGAATCCGAACGTGATGTGGTCCTTTGCGCCAGAGATGTAGCAAACGTCCTTGACCTTGCCATAACAAGGTTGACTCCACTTGAGTTCTTCCGTGGCGTTCGGCTCGACCTCGAAGATCGTCTTTCTCAATTTCTCGGCACACTTCGCCAACTTCGGCGCAAGGCTCTTGAAATACAAATCCACTTTGCTTGCCGCTCGCGCCTTGGCCATGGTCTTGCTCCTTCAGCGTATTACTACTTCGGCCAACAAATGTCACGAACGCCGACGAACTGGGCGAGCGATTCGACGGCGCTTTGTAGTTCTTTGCGTCGAGCCTTGGTGACCTTCACTTTGGGCTCCCACCACACGCCTTTGATTTCCAATTGTTCTCGGTCGCGGTGGAGTTTGGGATCGAGTCGGCCGATCAATCGGTCGCCTTGAAGAATCGCCAGCACGTAGTAGCCGTAGATTCGCTTGGCGGCGGGAACGAATCCCTCGAATGTGTAGTCGAAATCAAACAGACGCTTGGCGCGCTTGCGATCGCGCAGCACAGGATCAAATGGACAAAGCAAGCGGATCCCATCGGACGGCGGGCTTGATTTGCCTAATCGCTTCTGCCAATCAACCACAGCATACGCCCCGCGGGGTTTGGATCCATCAGCCGACTCGACCAAGACCTCGCTGATATGACCTTTCTTCAGCGCGTTCTCACACCACTTCTTCGCATCGGTGAGGCTGATCGCGCGGAGAAAAGCTGCGATCTCACTTGGCGTGCCAAAGACAATCCGATCAAGCGCCGTGCGGCACGCCCATTCGATATGTTCATCCTTGGGCGGGATAGGTTCCGCCAAGACATCAGCCGGCAATACGCGATCAGTCAGATCATAGATCTTGTGAAAGTTGCGCCGGGCGGTGACCGCAAGCTGCCCGGTATGCCACAGAAACTCCAGCGCTGCCTTGGCGGGTTTCCACTCCCACCACGTGCCGGACTCCCCCTTTCGATCATGCTCAAAGTCCTTTGCCATAAGCGGACCTTCGCGCTCGATGCGTTTGAGCACATACTTGATCGCCTGATTCGGCCTCTTTCCCATTCGCTCGTTCCACCAGGCGTTGGCGCGGATGCGCTTCTCGGCCCGAGGAAAACGCAATCGCCAATGACAAAACCACCGGCTGGGGATGATGGATGCATCGTGTGTCCAATGCTCAAAGACGCTGCGCCGTTTCTCAAGCAGTTGGGTCAACACCTTGCGATCGTAGCCTGGGAGCCGTGTGAACAACGTCAGATGATGGGCTCGCTCCAGGACATTGATCGAATCGATCTGCACGTAACCGATGTGATCGATCAGCTTCATCAAGGCCGAGGCTGTGACCTTCTTGGAATGATTCGAGCACAACCCCTGCGCATCCAGAAGAAGCCGGCGAGCGGCTTGAGCATCTACGGACGGCTGGCTCGTCGAGATCGGCAACGCGCACTTGCTCTTTGTTAGCGGATCACGTTCTAGTTCACGTTCAGGGGCGGGCAAGTTGCCAGGACCATTCGCTGGTCTTCATCTCGCCGTCTTCTTCGCCTTCAATCGAGCCATAGAGCCGGTTCCCCTGTCGGTGGTACCGGATTCGTGTCGGGAAGTCGTGGTCAGCAGTGGAAAATACCACACGTTGGCCGTCGAGTCGAAGCAAACCAAACGCCGTCGGTGGGTAGCGCCCGCCTGGACTGGCGTAGTACATGATCCCCCGCGGCGTTTCCTCGATGCGAAGAAACTCGAAGGCGACGGTCACGCCGTTGATGATCGTGCGGTTGACGCCGAGCATCGTTCCCCCCGCCGGGAGCGTCCAGTGTTCCTCGCTGATCTGCCGGCCGTCGACGTTGATCCAAGCGCCGGCGAGCCAGGCCAGTTGTGCCAGCTCGGTCGAACGATCGACGAGAAGCCTGGCCGTCTCGTCATTCGTCGTCGAAGCCTGAGGCGGCGCTTCACAACCGACCACCGCCAGGCTGATCCCGCCCAGGGCGAGTATGAGAATCCCACTTCGCATTCAGTGGCGCTCCTTGTTATTGGCGAATCACTAAGGATCAACGTCTCCCGCATTGTACTCTTGCCACAAATCATGGAATGGCAGCGGCTGGTCAGCGTCTCTCACCTGCGACCGGACTCACCACCGAAAAGGCCAGGAGACCCCTTATGAAGACCGATCGACTGTTCAAAGTGCTGGCGGCGGCGTTCATCGTCGCGTTGTTTTACATCGGCGGCGCCCTCTACGAGCTGGCGGGCGGGGAACCGCTGACGCCGGCCGCCTACGGCCAGGCAGGGCTCATCGGCCCGGCCCTGACCGTCGATGCTGAGAACATCCTCATTACCTCGAGCGCCGACGGCAAGACGCTGTACCTCTGGACGTTCGGCCGGCGGACGCTCAACGAACTGCGCCTGCCGGAGCTGGCGCGTGAAGTCCGCGCATATCCAAAGTGACTTACAACGCACGAGATTAGAAACTATCTCAAAACCCCACTTCCGGTGGTACGGGCGTCTCGCCCGTACGCTTCATCATGGCGCTACGTTCGCACGGGCGAGACGCCCGTGCCACCGGGTTTGAGATAGTTTCTTAGTCTTCACGTGAGTCTAACTCGCTCAGGCGACAACGGGTGCGCTCCAGCACGGCTTCGTAGTCGTCGTGGCTGTAGTAGGCATCGTGCAAAGAGTCCGAGATGGCGTCGATGAACCAGCGCATCTTCGCCTTGTTGGCGACGATCTGAGCCTGATCGGTAGCGACGGCAGGATCGGCGTTCTCCCGCGCCAACTCGCGCAACAGCGATTCACCGCCCAGTTGTTCCACGAATCCGTGCGCTTGTAATGCGTGCAACAAGTCCTTGGTCGTCGCCGGCTTGTGCCGCTGGTGCATCTGGATCACCGCATCGAAAATCCGCCCGTGCTCGGGACGAAAGAACGACTCTCCGCTGGGGATGATCCGGCGAATGCTCTCGATGAGCGCCGGCTCGGCGATCATCGACCCGAGCACGACCTTCTCGGAATGGACCGAATACGGCGGAACCTTGATCGCGCGAACTCGAGATACCGTCACCGCGGGCTCCTTGGTTGTGGCGCGACCTGCCCTCGGAGGAATGGGAAGCATACCACATCGACCACCGGCGCAGTGGTGGTGGCGGGTGGAAACCATATTGAACGGGCCGTCGCAACTTGCTCGATGGGCCACGTTCACCGAACGCAGCTCAATACCCGGGAAAATTCCCTTAGGAACCACCAAGCCTCACGCGACAGCCTTGTCAAGCTCGGCGACGAAATCCTTCTTGGCGGTCACGCCGACGAACTTGCGCACAATCTGCCCATCCTTGAAAAGGATCACGGTCGGAATCGAGCTGATGCCAAGCTCGACTGCGATGCCGCGGTTGGCGTCGGTATCGACCTTGCCGACCTTGACGCGACCGGCGTAGTCCTCCGCCAGTTCGTCAATCGTGGGAGCGATGATGTGGCATGGTTGGCACCAATCAGCCCAGAAATCCACGAGCACCGGCTGGTCCGCCTCGATCGCTTCGGTCTTGAAGTTGTCATCCGTAAACTCTCGTACATTCTCATGAGCCATGATGAAGCTCCTTATTTGGTTGGAGGTTGTTGTTGTGTGTGGCGGAGGCGCTGATTCTCAGCTTCGAGCGCGTCGATTCGACTCTGAAGTTGCTCTACTTCCGCTGAAATCTCTTCGCGCGTGAAACGCTGCGTGATGTGTTGCGGGCAGTTGACATCCCACGCCTCGACATGGAACACGAACGCGCGCTCTGGGTTTCCCGCATATTCAGGATCGGCCAGGCGTTCCAGCAGCGCCGGATCGTCTTCGACCACTTCAGCCGTGCCCCAGATCTTGACGCGGCGCTGATTGGCGTAGTCCATGAGGAAGATGACCGCTTGATTGTTCTCGCTGAGGTTGCCGAGGGAGATGTATTGTCGATTGCCGCTGAAGTCCGCAAACGCGAGCGTCGTTTCGTCAATTACCTTCAGGAAGCCCGGGGGTCCGCCTCGATGTTGAATGTACGGCTGACCATCGGCGCTGGCGGTCCCAAGATAGAACGAATCGCGATGGACGATGAAATCACGCAGATCGTCTGTAATCGTGTTGGCCCAACCACGGCCGCGCTCCATGTTCGCATATCCGTTGCGCGATCCGAGTCGACTCTGCGCATCTTTGACGGCCGGGGTAAACGCGATGTCGCTGACAAATTCGTTCGTTACTTCGTTCATGGTTGTAACTTCCAATTCGCGACAGGCCGCAATAACTAGCGGGACGCAGAGACGCGCCGCCGCAGGAACGATCGCATCAAATCCGCAATCTCCTGGCCGTCTTCTTCCAGCGCAAAGTGCCCGGTATCCAGCAGGTGAAACTCCAGATTCTCTAGGTCACGCTTATATGGATGAGCGCCCGCGGCTGGGAAGATTTCGTCATTCGCGCCCCAGACGATCAACGTCGGCGGCTGGTATTGGCGAAAATAGGCTTGCCAACTGGAGTAGAGCGGGGGATTGGAGCCGTAGTCGTAGAACAGTTGAAGTTGAATCTCCGCATTGCCCGGTCGATCCAGCAATCTCTGGGTAACGTGCCAATTGTCGGGGCTGATCGTCTCGGTGTTACGAACGCCGTTGGTGTACTGCCACTGCGTTGCGCCCAGTGTCACAAGGAAGCGCAGCGCGTCTTCGTTTGACATGTTCGGCTTCTTGTACGCGGCCTTGACGTTCTTCCACCACGCATTGTCGAGTCCCTTGTTGATGGCTGAGCGATCTTTCCAGTATTCCTTGATGGGCTCCCAGAAATCATTGTCGATCCCCTCGACGTAGGCGTTGCCGTTCTGGATGATGAGCGACTCGATGCGCTCGGGATGGGCTGCGGCCAAGCGAAATCCGACCGGTGCGCCGTAGTCCATCACGTAGAGACTGTAACGGTCAAGCCCGAGTCGTTCGGTAAACTTGTCAATGATCTGGGCGAAGTGATCGAACGAGTAGTCGAACTCGTCAACGCTCGGCATCGAGCTGTTGCCATAGCCCGGATAGTCCGGCGCGACAAGGTGGAACTCGTCGGCCAGGGCCGGAATGAGATTACGAAACATATGCGACGATGTCGGGAAACCGTGCAGCAGAAGGATCGTCGGCGCATCGGTAGGCCCGGCTTCGCGGTAGAAGATGTCAACACCGTCGATTTTGATTGAGCGGTGCAGGACCTGGCGGTGCGAATATGTACTGCGCACCTGATCGGCATTGACCGGCATGGTCGGCGCTGCCTGTACGACGTGTCGGGACAACGGCGCCGCCGCCAGAAGCGCAATGGAGACGAGAAGACCGAGACTTGCGATTGTGTTGACTGAAGATTTCATCGGTTCACTCCTTTGGTGTTTATTCAGGTAGCACATCAGTGCCGACAACCGGTGACTTCCAGGCGTTCGTTTCTTATGCGGCGATGCCGGCTTTGCCGTCACCCCCGGCTGCAACGCCGCCGTCGACCGGCAGAATCACGCCGGTCACCCACGACGCATCGTCTATCCACACTACTGCGTCGGCGATGTCACTCACCTCACCATACCGA
>JADFNO010000240.1 GCA_022563315.1 Planctomycetota bacterium
GATCTGTCGAATACTTCTTCGATTTTGGCGTGGATATTGAAACCGGTCGAGACGGTTTCCGAGTGATGGGATAAGGGCAGGTGGGCGAAGAGGAGTTGACCGGCCGTGAACGAGCAAGTCCCTGGTGCTGAGGAGACCGCTCACGAGGTCGCCGCTGATACCCCTCCAGCCGAGCCGCCGTTGCAAGAGACCCTCGTGATCGGCCCGCCCATGGAGCCGGTGCGCGAGCCGGAGCGCATCCACACCCTGGATGTGCTGCGCGGGTTTGCGATCTTCGGCATCTTCATGGTCAACATCGCGTTCTTCTCGATGCCATTGGCGAAGCTGATCGATCCCAGTTTGCTTGCTGACGCGACGGCCGGCGACCAGATTGCCCACGCTGTTATGCGATCGCTCTTTGAGTATAAGTTCGTATCGCTCTTCTCGATGCTGTTTGGGATCGGTCTGATCGTGCAGATGCAGCGCGCGGAGAAGCGCAATCGCCCATTCGTTGGTTTGTACTTGCGCCGCATCTTTATTCTCATGGCTTTTGGATTGGCGCACGCTTTCTTACTGTGGTACGGCGACATTTTGTTCTTCTACTCGCTTGTTGCGCTTGTTGCCATGTGGTGCAGACGACTTTCGCCACGCGTGATGCTCGCCCTAAGTGCCGGCGCGCTGGCATTGTCGGTCCTGGCCATCGCAGGATTCACGGTGATTAGTGTTGTCCAGCAGCAAGGGGCAACCGAAGCAGCACAGGTTCAGCCCAGCGAGCCTATCCAATCAACTGAATCATCGGATGACGATGTAGAGAACGTCGTGGCCGAGGAAACAATCGATTCAGCTTCGCAGGCTGACTCCGACGATCCTTGGGCGCGATACCGGACTGCACTGGAAGAGAACAGTTGGCAGCCGGGCGATCCGGCTTGGATCGAGCTTGACGTCATCGCCTACAAGGAAGGCCCGATGATGATCACACTCGTACAACGCGCGATGACTTTCTTGATAATGCTCGTGATCGTCGCCTTGACCGGCTTCGGCTTCCGCGTCGTGGGGATGTTCCTGTTGGGTATGGCGTTGATGAAGCTGAACTTCTTCAGCGCCCAACGGCGGCGTTGGCATTGGGCGTTTTGTATCTTGGGACTCACGATCGGCCTTGCCGGCGAATTCTTCTTGGTTTGGTCTTACCGCCATTCCAACTACCAACTCGGTTGGTTACAGGGCGGCGCTGAGGTCTTTCATAACATCTCCAGCTTCGCCCTTTGCCTTGGCTACGTTGGTACGATCACATTGATCGTGAGGTCGGGCTTACTCAAGTGGTTGACGTACGCGTTCTCATGCGTTGGTCGAACCGCCTTGAGCAACTACTTGCTGCAAACGATCGTCGCGACCTACATCATGTATTGGTGGGGGCTTGGGTTGTTCAACGACGTGAGCCGCCCACAGCAGTTGGCGATGGTCGTAGGAATCTACGCGGTGCAGCTCGTGCTCAGTGTACTCTACCTGCGCGTATTCAGAATCGGCCCATTTGAGTGGCTGTGGCGATCGCTGACCTATCTCAAGCTTCAGCCGATATTCCGACGAGCTTCGACGATGGCTCCGTGAGTTGGTCCCGCCGTAGGTTTGGGCGTAAACTTGGACAGGCTGCTTATGGACCGCGATATCATCGAGGCGCTTCTCCGGGTGGTGGAAGTGAAGGATGCGTGCACGGCCGCGCATACTTGGCGTGTCGCGCTATACACGCAGTTGATTTCAGAATCGGCCGGTCTGGATCGCGATGAGGTCCTGCGCCTCATGTATGCGGCCGTGCTGCATGACATCGGCAAGATCGACATTCCCCATCGGATCCTCGCCAAGCCCGGCCGACTCACCGCGGCCGAGTTCAAAATCATCAAGACGCATACAATTCTGGGTTACGATCGGCTTCGGCGCATGGGCGAGACCGATTCGGTCACGTTGGCGTTGGTCCGCTCACATCACGAGCGGCTCGACGGCTCGGGCTACCCCGATGGTCTGAGCGGGGCGGAGATACCGACCGCCGCGAGCTGCTTTGCAGTGATCGACACATTTGACGCGATGACGTCCGTTCGACCGTATCGACCTCGCGTGGGACATGGGGCGGCAGAGACGGCACTTGCCGAATTGAAGGCTGGGGCCGGCACACGCTATTGCCCGGAAGCAGTCGAACTTCTCGCTGCCCGTTACGAATGCGGCGAGCTCGATTGGATCCTTTCATACTTCAACGACGAACAGCCTGTGGCGAGCGGGTCGGGCTACGACGCGCCGCTGATCGCGACGGCGGGGCGAGAGCTCAGCCAACGGTGGCGGCGCGGCGAGGCATCGCCCTTCGGTCCGTCGCGCGTCGTGAGTCGTGGTGATGCCGACTAAGGTCGGCTGAGCATCTCCAGCATCTTGCGCGGGGTTTCGCCCTGACCGGTGCGGCAACTGAGGCGCGTCGCTTCACACACTGCCAGGAGCTTAGCGTGGTCCGGCGGGGGCTCGGTCGCCTGGACATTCTCAAGTACCCGCATCGCATGAACGGCGATCAATTCCCCGGGCGTCGCGCGCTTCTTCTCGCGGTGCGAATCGATGATCTCGCCATCCGGCGAAATCCACTCGAATCCTTGATCGTCGATGCGCAGGCAGCCGGCCTCGGCCAGCACGGTCACGCCGCGAAACCACGACCCTGCACAATCGCTCAGCGCCACACACGCGCAGCAGTTGCCCGAGAATCGCATGTTCAAGGTGAGATGACCGCGCAGACCGCTGAGCGATTCCGGCGGCGCCGACAACGGCCCCGCGAGTGCCGCATCCATCATTTCTACATCGCCGCACAAGGCGTCCAGCAGATCAATTGCATCGAACAGCCGGGCGAAGAGCGATCCTTCACTCGGTCCGCTGCGAAACGAGACATTCACACATTGGCGATTCCCGAGTTGCTCGAATACTTCCTGGGCAGCGCGGTAGCCGGGACTCTGCCGCATCAGCGGAACAAAGCGAGCGGTGTCTGCTTCAGCGGGATCGGACTGCAATTGGGCGATCGACCCCGGCCTCGGCTCCAGGCTGATGGTGAGTGTTGCTTGTTGGCGGATCAACCGTCGTTCATCGGCCTCGAGCGACTCGGAAGCGGCGAGCCATAACAACTGGACGTCGTCGCGAAGAATCGCATCACGAAGGTTCGCGACGGTTTCCACGTCTAACGCCTGGCCGAGCGCGGCGGCGTCGGCCGACTTTGCCGACCCGATGCCGACGAGATCGAATCCACTTCGGCGCACCATGTCTCGCACCAGCGACTCCTGGTTTGATTGCGCCCAAACGATCATCCGAACGGCGTCGGCCATCGCCGCGTAGTGTAGGGAGGGGGGAAGCCATGAGCCATGAGCCATGAGCCATGAGCCATGAGTTATGAGCGACCGGCAGCCAGCTCCTCCCTCATGGCGCATCCCGCATGGCTCATCCCTAATCCCTTCTGCCTATACTCCCCGCGTGGACAGACGATCGCTGTTAGAGACTTGTCTTTGATGGAGGAAAGTCCGAACACCGCAGGACACGGTGGTGGGTAACGCCCACCGGCCTCGTCGCGAGGCTAGGGACAGTGCCACAGAAAATATACCGCCACCCCCGGAACTTGAGACTCACAGCATTGCTGCGTTTAGCGAATTCCGGGGGGGTAAGGGTGAAAAGGTGCGGTAAGAGCGCACCGCTCGACTGGTGACAGTCGGGGCAGGGTAAACCCCACCGGGTGCAAGCGCAAGCAGCCCTCCGCCGGAAGCAATGCTTCCGGGAACCATGGTCCGTGGCATGAGGGCGGGTAGCGTGCTCGAGGTCGTCGGCAACGGCGATCCCAGATGAATGGTCGTCATCCCGACTTGGGTCGGGATACAGAATTCGGCTTATGTCCACACGCGACCACGGGTGGGTCCCAACGGGCCCGCCCGTGACCTTTTGAATCAAAAGGGGGACAGGCTAGAATGCCATGTAGTTAAGCGGCAAGTTGCTGGCGTTGCAGACGTTGGCGCGCCTGGGCGCGGGGGATCGTGAGCAGACGGTGTTGCTTCGGGCGGCGTTTGACGGCGCGCGGCTCGATCCGGCCGGGACGCATCGGATTCA
>JADFNO010000241.1 GCA_022563315.1 Planctomycetota bacterium
CCACCGTCTGCAAACACGACGACGTATCCATCCGGTGATCGCGGCCGCGTTGGAAACAGTTCCGGCCCGCCGGCAAGTGGGCTTTGCCCTGCACACTCGAAAAAGAGAACTGTGCGCGCCGGATCTGCGATGTCAGCGATTCGTATTCCCCCGAGTTTCGCGTTCATCGCAAAGGTGCGCCCGTCCTCCATCGCGAATGGCGATACAAGTGTTTGCTCAACTATGACCCCCTGATCTAACAACGCCTGAACCCAGTCATCCGCCGAAGGATATTGATCATCGTGGTCATTGGCATACAACGTGGCCGCCGTTGCAAGCTGCCGCGTCAGGCTGAAAGCCTTCGCCTGCCTTGCGGCCATTCGAGCTGTACTGAGCGCAGGCAGGAGAAGTCCAATGAGAAACATCTGGGCAACGAGGGCTAGGAGTGCCGCGGTCGAGCACGAAATGCCGGCGATGGCGAGTCCGTTGCCTTTGAGGCGGCCGTTACTACGACCGATCTTGACCAACGCGGTAATACCCAGGGGCAGTCCAATCACGCCGAACACCCCACACGGGAAAATACCCAATATCCCGAGTACCAGGCTTGCCGTCGCCAGGCCACAGTGCTTCGGCGGTTGGATTGCTTCCACCGCAGAAGGGGGTGAGCCTGAATTGATCGAAGATGAGTCGACTGGATTCATCGTTGAATTGACTCCATCGTGACGCGGTTGCGCGCCTCGCTGATCCAACCACCGCAGATCACGGCCTCGCCGTCGTAGCACACAACCGCTTGCCCGGGTGCGACGGCAAACTGCGGCGCCGCGAACCGCACTTCCAGCCCACCCCCGGAACTGCCGGAAATGGGACTTATCCCTATTCTCCGGCGCACCTGCGCGTCGACCGGCTCGGCGTTGTAGCGGATCTTGACCGTGCAGCTCATCCAATCATCCGCCGGCTCGATAAACCAATTTGCGTCCTGGGCAATACATCCGTCAGCAAGCAAGTCAGCTCGTATGCCCACCGTGACCGTGTTGGATCTCGCATCCTTGTCGATCACATACAAGGGATGACCCTTGGCGACCCCGAGCCCGCGGCGCTGGCCGATGGTGAAATGTTGGTGACCGGGATGTTCGCCCAGCACGGCGCCGTCTCGATCCACGATCGTTCCGGCTTCAACCGCGTGCGGCGAGCGCTGCCGAACCAGACTGGCGTAGTCGCCGTTGGGGACGAAACAGATCTCCTGAGAATCAGGCTTGTCGAATACCGGCAGGTCCAATTCCTGTGCGATCCGCCGTACGTGCGGCTTGTGAAGCGCTCCGATGGGAAGCAACATTTCTCGTAGCCGATCGACGGGCGCGCCGAACAGCACGTAGCTTTGATCCTTGTGATGATCCACGCCGCGCAACAGCTTCGGCGCATCAGGCTCGCTGCGATCGATCCGCGCATAATGACCCGAGGCGACAAACTCAGCCCCGATCTGCTTGGCATACGAATGTAGTTTGCCGAACTTCAGCCAATCGTTGCAACGAACACAAGGATTCGGCGTGCGCCCGGCGTTGTATTCATCTACGAAATAATCAATGATCCGCCCGAAGTCCTTCTTGAAGTTGCACACGTAAAACGGAATGTCGAGCTTGGCGGCAACGAGGCGAGCGTCGGCGGCGTCGTTGATCGAGCAACAACCTTGGTGGCCGATTTTGAGCCGGGGCTGTTCACGACCCGGACCTTCGTCCGCGGCGGACTCAGGTCCGGCTTCGTCGGCCGGTTGCAGCTCATCAAGCGCCTCGCCGGGTGATCCCAGGCGCATGAAGCATCCGACCACGTCGTAGCCCTCGCGCTGCAATAAAGCTGCGGCGACAGACGAATCAACGCCGCCGGACATCGCCAGCAGCACCTTGGGCTTTCCAACCGCCATCGGCCGATTGTAGGACGCCGCCAGGCTGGACGAGCGTGGGTGCAAGCTGCCAATTAGGCTTCGTAGGCACCGGCCTTGATAGATTGGCCGCGTGCTGGTCTACGCGGGGATCGACGAAGCGGGGTACGGGCCGATGCTCGGTCCGCTGTGTCTTGGCTGCACCGCCTTCGTGCTCAAGGACTACGATCCCCGTCAGGGCGCTCCGGACCTGTGGCGAATCCTGAACCGGGCGGTGTGCCGCAAGCCGAGTGATCGGCGACATCGAGTCGCGATTGAGGATTCCAAGAAACTCAAGGGCCCCAACTCCGGCGCCGCTCATCCGCTGCGCGCCTTGGAACGAGGCGTACTGTCGCTGCGCCTGACGCAAGGCGAATCAAGCGCCACCGACGATGCGTTGTTCGATCAGCTGGGACTTGAGCTTCCAACTGTTCCGTGGTACGGCTCATCAACGGCGTTGCCCGTGGCCGTACACGCCGACGAGCTGCGCATCGCGGCGGCGAGGCTTCGCCGAGTGATGGACAACGCCGACGTCGCCTGTTCATTGATGCGGTGTGAAGTCATTGGGGCGGGCGATTTCAACCGGCAGGTCGCCTCGATGCACACCAAAGCGAGCGTCAATATCTGTTGCGTGATGCGGCTGATTGACGAAGTGTGGCGAACGTACAAGGACGATCATCCACGGGTCATCGTGGATCGCCAAGGCGGCCGCACGAAATACCTTCGTATCCTCCAACTGAGTTTCGAGGGCGCGCAGGTTCGGATCGTGACGGAAGATCCCGCTCAGAGCCGGTATCACTTAGTACGCGATGGATCGGAAATAACGCTGAGTTTCGTGCGGGCCGCCGAGTCGCAACATCTGCCGGTCGCCCTCGCATCCATGATCGCCAAGTATGTCCGGGAGCTGTTGATGTTGCGACTGAATCGGTTTTTTCAGCAGCAGCTCCCGGAGCTTCGGCCTACGGCGGGCTATGTGAAGGATGCGCGACGATACCTGGTTGAAATCGAGCCGGTGATCCAGCGGCTGGGTCTGGAGCGGACGGCGCTTGTGCGCTCGGTCTAGCGCAGATTTCACTCGTCCGTACGATGAAGGGTGCCACCGACAGCGACCAAAGGGAGTCGTCGGTGGCTTATCGCATCGGAACCGAAGCACACAAGTGGTCCTGCGGCACGCATCCCGGCGCGCCGAGACGGCCTCACTATGCGTGGCGCCCGCGTCCAAATCACCCCAACCCGCCAGAAACGACTCCCGACCCCTTTTATGGGATTTAGGGGTGATACGGAGTGGATGGGGTGCGGCCGGGGCTCACTCGCTGTGAGTGGCACCCACAATGTGCGTGGCTGAGGGTGCCACCGACAGCGACCGAAGGGAGTCGTCGGTGCCGAAGATCAACGGACTCTCCGAGACGCACGACTCGTCCCGGCGCGCCGGGGCTCGCTGTGCGTGGAACTCTCAGGTCGTTCACTCAAGTGAAACCGGCTCTAGGGCCAACCTTGGGGCGCCCTGCCCGGTCGGTCGGCCCATTGACTTAGGATCGCTGATATCTACAATGGGCGGTTCCATGGGCATTGGATTGCCGATGGTAATCTGAGTTGCGAGCATTCTCAGGGCCGCGGATGGCGACCCACAACGGAAGGAGACAACCGTTGCTCGACGAAGCTGAGAACGCCCGCTTGCGTTAAACGGTCCCGCTGGCCCGGCGCAAGTCGGGCAAATACGCAGGACCGAACCCCTTGCCCCCCTCGTGGGCTCATTGGGCAGGGGAATCCGGCCGAAAACCAACCAGCGCTGCCTGGAGGCCCCATTGGCCACCGGCGGTGTGTCGTTGATAAAGGGCGACCGCCCGGGGCGATTGAGCGTGTAGACACCATGACCGTTGACCTGACCAAAGTTCGTAACATCGGCATCTGCGCCCACATCGACGCCGGCAAGACCACCGTCACCGAGCGCGTGCTGTACTACACCGGCCGCAACTACAAGCTCGGCGAGGTTCACGAAGGCACGGCCACGATGGATTTCCTGGCCGAAGAGCAGGAGCGAGGAATCACGATCCAGTGCGCCGCCACCACGTGTCCCTGGGAATATGAGGGCAACACCTACACGATCAATCTCATCGACACGCCGGGGCACGTGGATTTCACCATCGAGGTGGAGCGATCGCTGCGGGTGTTGGATGG
>JADFNO010000076.1 GCA_022563315.1 Planctomycetota bacterium
CATCAAGCTTTCCAAAGAGGGCGAGCCGCAGATTTGGGATGCGATCCGTTTCGGCTCGGTGTTGGAGAACGTGATTCTCGATCCGGTGACGCGCGTGCCGGACTATGACGACGGCTCGAAGACGGAAAACACGCGCGTGACGTATCCCGTGTCATATATTCCGGGGGCGGTGATGCCGTCGATCGGCGCGCATCCGAAGAACGTGGTGTTTCTGGCCGCCGATGCGTTCGGCGTGCTGCCGCCGGTCAGTAAATTGTCGCGCGAGCAGGCGATGTACTACTTCATCAACGGGTATACGAGCAAGCTCGCCGGGACGGAAGCAGGGGTGACGGAGCCGCAGCCGAACTTCAGCCCGTGCTTCGGCGGTCCGTTCCTGCCGCGCCCGCCGATGGTCTACGCAGATTGGCTGGCGCGGCGCATCGAAGAGCACGAGACGGATGTGTGGCTGCTGAATACAGGCTGGACCGGTGGCCCGTACGGTGTCGGTGAACGGTTCAGCCTCCGCTACACGCGAGCGTTCGTCACGGCCATTCTCGACGGCTCGTTGCATAACGCGACTTACGAAACAGATGCGGTCTTTGGCCTGAGCATCCCGAGTCAAGTGCACGGCGTGCCGGACGATGTGCTGCACCCGCGGAATACTTGGGCCGACAAGGATGCGTACGATGTGAAGGCGAGGGAACTTGCCGGCTTGTTCCGCGAGAACGATGCGCGGTACGATATTTCCCCGGAGGTCCGCGCCGCCGGTCCAAAGGGGTGAGAGGAAGGGATGAGCCATGAGCCATGAGCCATGAGCCGTGAGAGGTTTAGCCGTAGGGCTTGACCCTACGAGGAGTGATCGAAGAAGCCTGGGATCAAATGTAACGAAGCGCGGCGGTCGGAACCCTTGGTGGGCCGACCGCTGTGTTTACTTCATCGCGTCGATATTGGACTTCGGACGGGTCCGTCAACGACCGATATGGATTAACGGGGGAGCCGCAAGCCGTTGAGCCGCCCTGGAGATGATTCGATGTTGACCGTCGGCGACATCATGACCCGCAAGGTCGTCACCGTGAAGTTGGACGACACGCTGCTGCGCATCCGCGAGATCTTCGACGAATGCTTCTTCCATCATCTGGTCGTCG
This sequence comes from Planctomycetota bacterium, assembly GCA_022563315.1. GTDB lineage: Bacteria > Planctomycetota > Phycisphaerae > Phycisphaerales > SM1A02 > JADFNO01. The sequence continues at coordinate 1,125 of JADFNO010000076.1, forward strand.
TGAAGGGCCGGCAGGTCGTCGGCGTGATCTCGGATCGCGACCTGCTCAAGAATCTCAGTCCGTTTGTTGACAACGAATGGATGGAACGCCGGCAGGATGTGAACACGCTCAAGAGAAAGGCGCACCAGATCATGCGCCGATCTCCCATCGTCACGGGCGAGAAGGTATCCGTCGCGCAGGCGACGGCCTATCTACTTGCCCAGAAGGTCACGTGCTTGCCCGTCGTCGATGGAGATGACAATCTCAGGGGGATCGTTACTTGGCGCGACTTGCTACCGCATTGCACGTTTTGTGATCTGCCGCAGGATGAGGCGGCGTAGGGAAGATCGCGGTCGCGCGAAGCCGCAAGCGGCGGGGCGAGGATTTTTCGACGTTTCGGCGTTTACTCGGGCCACTGACCAGGTTCGCTTTCACCTTCGCCGAGCGTGACGCCCAGTCCCAAGACGATGCGGTTGACGTAGTTGAAGTAGCCGATGCACTGGGCGAGATCGAGGATCGCGCGATCGTCAAGCCCGACATCACGCAACGCTTTGACATCGCCTTCGTTCATCTGCTGCGGGGTGCTCGTGAGCTTCCGTGCATACAGCACCAAGGCCTTTTCGCGGTCGTTGAGGCGTTCTAATCGACCTTCTTTCAGATCATCCGCGGCATCGCGGCGGTCCGCCGGCAGCAGGCGTTTCAATCCTCGACTGTGGTGAGCCACACAATACGCGCACCCGTTTAGGCGACTCACGTCGGTCGCCACCATCTCCCGCTCGGCCCGCGTGAGCGGCGAGTGGTTGTGCATGGCCGCAGCGTACATCTCAAAGTGCGTGCGCAACGACTCGACGTTCAGAGCGTGGACCTTCATCACGTTATCCACCGTCCCGTCGGGATTCCCCACGCGCTTGTATAGCTCAGCAAGCTCGCCGGTCGCTTCGGACTCCGGAATGTCGCGGATATAGGCCATCGATCACCCTTGAATCGGTTCGAGGTCGCGGCGCAGACGATCGAGTTCGTCTTGCAGGGTCTGACTGAGCTTTACGAGATAAGGTGGATCGGCCGGCTCGAGCGCGCGGAGCCTTGGGGGCAGGGTGGACATCGCTTCGTTGCAGTGCGCGCGTATCTGCCCCAACGTGCGTTGGCCGGCGGGCAATCGTCGCCCAGCCTCCATGACCTTGACGAGCAGCGGCTGACCATCGAGTTTCTCATCATGCAGCGCGATCACGTCGTGTGACGCCTCGCCATCGGAGGTGATTCGGAACACTTGCTTGGGGCCGGGGAGATTTCCTTTGCCTACCGACAGCTTCATTCTCGCCCGGCCGGCGTAGCTTGCGAGCTTGTAGGCGCTGTCCAGGTACGGGACGTCGGCAGAGACGCCCATGCGGGTGCCGACCCCGAAGCCCCCGATCGGCGCTTGCGCCGCGACGAGGTTGGCAATGGCGTATTCATCAAGGTTGCCGCTGGCGAAGATCTCGACGTGGGGCAGTGCGGCTTCGTCAAGGAGCCGGCGGGCGTCCTTGGCCAGCTGCGCCAGATCGCCGGAGTCGAGTCGGACGGCCTTGATCTTGAAATCTCCGCCGAGCTCACCCGCGAGCCGAATCACATTGCGCACGCCTTGAAGCGTGTCGTAGGTGTCCACGAGCAGCGTAGCGTCGGCGAAGGTGTCCGCGAACACACGGAAGGCGGTCAATTCGTCATCATGCGCCTCGATGTAACTGTGGGCCATGGTTCCCACCGGCTGCATGCCGTAGGTTTTGGCCGCGAGCACGTTGGAGGTGCCGTCGATCCCCACGACGAAGAACGCCCGGGCGGCCCGCATGGCCGCATCCGTCCCGTGCATTCGGCGCAGGCCGAAATCGATCACCGTGCGACCGGCCGCAGCGAAGACCACCCGCGACGCCTTCGAGGCGATCAGCGTCTGGAACTGAATCTGATTCAGCAGGAACGTCTCGATCAGTTGGGCCTGCGGCAGGGGGGCCACGATCTCCAGGATCGGCTCGTTGGCGAAGAAGGGTGTTCCCTCGGGCATCGCATAGACATCGCCGGTAAAGCGAAACTCGCCCAGCCAGTGGAGAAAATCCTTGGAGAACCGCCCAAGCGATTCGAGATAGTCCAGCGCTTCGACGTCGAATGAGACCGTTTCCAGATAGTGAAGCACATCATCCAGGCCGCAGGCGATGAGGTAGTTGCGCGGCTGGGGCAGGCGTCGAATAAACAGATCAAAGACAGCCTCATCGGACATGGCCGCTTCGAGATACGCCTGGAGCATCGTCAATTGGTACAGGTCGGTGAGCAGGGCGGCGTTGGCGTCATTGACCCAGGGCGGCGGAGCGGTCACGGCGTTGTTCCTTCGATGATCACGCCGGCTTCGCGCATTTCATCCAGCGCCTTGTCGCCGTCGGAGGGTTTGATATTCACGGCTCGTGTGGCGTCGGCGATGAGATGAACGGCGAAACCTTCTTTCAGGGCGTCGAGCACACTGGCGCGCACGCAATAGTCCAGGGCAAGTCCGCCTACGCGGAGCCGCTTCACATCCGCTTGTCCAAGGCGCTGGGCCAAGTCGGTGTTCGCAAAGACTGAGTAGGCCTCATCCGCCGGGTCAATACCCTTATCAATGATGACCGCGTCGTGGGGAAGTTGCAGATCCGATCGCAAGGCCGCACCTGGGGTGTCCTGGACGCAGTGCACCGGCCAGGGACCACCATGCGGGGCGAAGCTCATGTGATCGGATGGATGCCAATCACGGGAGGCGTAGACCGGGACGTTCGCCTGTAACGCCGCGGCGATCCACTTGTTGAGCACGGCCACGATCGTGTCGCCATCGGGTACGGGCAGCGCGCCGCCGGGGCAGAAATCGTTCTGCACGTCCACGATGAGCAGGGCGTCGCCGACTTGGAAATGTGGCATCTTCGAGTGAGCCTCCTCGGCCAGGGGATCGGCCTTACAGCGTAGACGCGATCGGCCTATCCATCATCCCCATCCGGTGAGCGGCTAACGGTAGCCGCGCGGCGGGAGCCCGCGGTTGATCCGAGGGGAGAACCTCGCCCTTCCGGGCAAGGCTATTGCAGCTATTGCTGATCTCGCTGACGATACACTCTCTGTGTGGTTAGTTTTCGCAGCGACAACAATGCCGGGCTGTGCCCCGAGGCGGTGGCGGCGATCATCGAGGCCAACCGGGGCCACTGTGCCGCCTATGGAGATGATGACCACACCGCAGCGGCGGTGGCCGAGTTCCGCCGGCTCTTCGGCCCCGAAACGGGGGTGTGGTTCGTGGCGACGGGAACCGCCGCCAACACCTTGGCCATCGCGGCGCTGACCAGGCCCTGGCAGCAGGTGCTTTGCCACGTCCATAGTCATTACAACGTTGACGAGTCGACGGCTCCGGAACGAATCACCCAATGCCGGACGGTGCAGATTCAGACTGATTCGAGCAAGATCACGCCGCAGGACATGGCCGAAGCCGGGGCTCGGGACCGCGGCGATGTTCACCAGCCGCAGCCGGGGGTGTTGACGGTCTCGAATCCGACGGAGTTCGGGACGCTGTACAGCCCCCCCGAGATGAAAGCGCTGTGTGAGGCGGCGCACGAAGCGGGTTATCGGGTTCACGTGGATGGAGCGCGGTTCGCCAATGCCGTCGCGGCGTTAGGCTGTGATCCGCGGGCGTTGAGCGTGGAGGCGGGAGTGGATGCGTTGAGCTTCGGGGGGACGAAGAACGGCTTAGCCTGCGGCGAGGCGGTGCTGCTGTTTGAACAAGGCGATGGCGCGGCGTATCAGGCGGGGTCGGAGGCGTTGCCGTTTCTACGCAAGAGCACCGGCCATCTGCTCGCCAAGCACCGGTTCCTTACCGCGCCGTTCGCGGCCACGCTTGGCGATGGAAGCTGGTTGCGACACGCCGCGCACGCCAACGACATGGGCGCGACGCTGGCGGACGGCTTGCGTGATCTGGGCTGCACACTGCGTTTTCCGCCCGAGACCAACGCGGTGTTCGTTGAGCTTTCACCCGAGGTCGATGGCGCACTGAGGCGAGCAGGCAACGACTACTTCGCGTTCGGCGACCGGCAGTGGCGATTGTTCCGGTTCATGTGCAGTTTCGACACGACCGAATCGCAAGTGCAGACGCTGATCGGCGATGTGGAGGTTGCCCTCGGCCGATAAGCCGGCCCCGGCAGCGCGAACGGTCTCAGCGGCGGCGCGCGTCGTTATCAGTCGTATCGAGGGTGTGTAACGCTCGTGGAATGCCCGGGTCGGTGGGATTTCAAGCCCAACAGGTCAACTGGCCTCCTCATTGAACCGATCCAGAAACGGAGGTTGGCCGACCCTGCCGTCGTCGTCCGCTCACGCTTGTCCATTAGCGAGCCGTGGCTATGAATCCCTTTGAGAAAGATGTACTGACGACCGGGGAAGTTGCCAAGATCTGCAGCGTCGCGTCGCGCACCGTGAGCAAGTGGTTCGACTCCGGGCAGCTCAAGGGCTATCGGATTCCCGGCTCCAAGGACCGGCGCATTCCCGTCAGCAGCTTGACCAAGTTCATGAAGAACCATGGGATCCCCATGGATGGGCTGATGAGCGGCGCCACGCGCGTCCTGATTGTGGACGACGAGGAGGAGGTCGTCCAGACGCTTCAGTCGATCCTCGTTGAGCAGACCAACTACGAGATCCGTACGGCCCGATCCGCCTTCGCCGCCGGGATCGAGTGCGAGCGCTTCCGACCCCACGTGATGCTGCTGGACATTCATCTGGCGGGGTGCGACGGCCGGGGCATCTGCTTGACGATCAAGCATAACGACGACCTGCAAATCACCAGGGTTATCGCCACCAGCGGCAAGGTGACCGACGGCCAGGCGGCCCAGTTGCTGCACCAGGGTTTCGACAGCGCCCTGCGCAAGCCCTTCAGCGTGCGCCAGGTCATCGAGGCCATCGAAGGCGCCAGCGCCGTGGTGTACTAAAAAACCGCCTCACAGATTGGACCTGCTGACGATTTCGCCGTGGTGAGGAGACGCTGACGGTTGGGCGTTCCCGGGGCGGTCGTTGCCGTACAATCCCCGCCCATGCGACTGGCCCTGGCCCAGCTCAATCCGACCGTGGGCGACGTCGCCGGCAACACCGGTCTGGTGCTCGATGCGATCGATGCGGCCCGGCGCGACGGCGCGGATGTGCTCGTGGCCGGCGAACTGGGGCTGATCGGCTATCCCCCGCGCGACCTGCTGTTTCGGCACGGCGTGGTCGAGGCGTGCGAGCAGGCCGTACAGCAAATCGCCGAACATGCGGGTGATCTCACTGTGATCGTCGGCCATCCCCGGCACAGCCCGGACGGCGAGAGGCCGTTTCGCAACAGCGCGTCGGTGTGTTCCAACGGTCAAGTGCTGGCCGTCTACGATAAACGCCTGTTTCCCGGGTACGACGTCTTTGATGAAGATCGCTATTTCGAGCCCGGCCAGTCCACTTGTATCGTGGAGGTGGCCGGGCAACGCGTCGGCGTGTTGATCTGCGAGGACCTGTGGCGGGCCCAGGACGCGCTCGCCGAACGCCGCTATCCGCTTGAGCCGGCTCGAGAGACGATTCAAGCCGGGTGCGACGTGCTGATCAGCCTCAACGCGACGCCGTTCGTGCTCGGCAAGGGCCGAACCAGGCTCGGTCTGCTGCGCCGATGGGCGCGATCGCTTTCGGCGCCGATCGTCGCGGTGCATCAGGTGGGGGCCAACGACGATTTGATCTTCGACGGACATTCAGTGGCGGTGGCTGGCGATGGTTCGGTCATCGAGGTTTTGCCCGGTTGGGAGCCGTGCGTGCGCACGATCGAGCTCGGGCCGGATACCCGCGGCTCGGATGCGGCGAACGTGCACGCCGAGCCGATGCACGAGCTGTGGAGCGCCTTGGTCCTGGGCGTGAAGGATTATTGCCGCAAGACGGGCAACGAACAGGTGGTGCTCGGCCTCTCCGGCGGGCTCGACTCGTCGGTGACGGCCTGCATTGGGGCGGCGGCGCTGGGGGTGGGCAATGTGCTGGGTCTGCTGCTTCCCTCTCGCTATTCTTCGCCTGAGTCGGAGGAGGACGCGAAGCAGCTCGAGTCGAATGTCGGTCTACCTCCCTGCCCGACCATTGCGATTGAATCGGTCCACCTGGCCGTTCACAACGCTTTGGCGGCGTTCTTGGGACAACGAGCCGGAGGCGTGACGGACGAGAACATCCAAGCGCGGGTGCGCGGGGTGCTGCTCATGGCGTTCACGAACGCCAACGGCGCTCTGCTTCTGGCCACCGCCAACAAGTCCGAGCTGGCCACCGGCTACACCACGCTCTACGGCGACATGTGCGGCGCGCTGGCGGTGCTGGGGGACGTGGTGAAGACCCGCGTTTACGAACTGGCCAATTGGATCAACGCCAACCACGAAGCCTGTGGTTTCCAATCTCCGCCGATTCCACATCGCAGTATCACCAAGGCGCCGTCGGCCGAGCTGCGCCCCAATCAAACCGATCAGGACACCTTGCCGCCCTATGAGCTACTCGATCAGGTTGTGACGCGGTACATCGAACTGGAAGAATCCGCCGAGCAGATTAGCGCCGATCCGACGCTCGATGATGAACTGGTCCGCGACACCGTTCGCATGATCGATCGGGCGCAGTACAAACGTGATCAATCGGCGATCGTCTTGAAGGTGACGCCGCGCGCGTTCGGCCGAGGCCGACCCATGCCGATCGCGATGAAATGGGATTCAGGATTTGGGAGTCAGGAGTCAGAGGCTAGGGAGGACGAGAGCGTCCCCGGGAGCATCGAATGTCGGCCGTAGTACGTGAAGAAAGAGCAAAGGCGAGAGCAGATTTCGCGTCGTTTAGAGACCTGGTTGCTTGGCAAAAAGGAATGGACATCGTCCACCAAGTGTACAGATCCACCGCACAGCTTCCTGAGCAAGAACGGTTCGTCTTAGCGGTGCAGATGAGGCGGGCTGCGATCAGCGTTCCATCCAACATCGCTGAAGGATGGGGCAGAGACACCACCCGCGATTACATTCGATTCCCTCATATCGCTCGCGGCTCAACATACGAACTTTCGACGCAGGCAGAGGTCTGTCACCAGCAGGGATATGCGGGTGGTTGGACCGAGGTCATCGCGGATTGTGAAGAACTTGGTCGCATCATCAACGGACTGATCAAGTCGCTCAGACACCGTGTAGAATCCAAGCCGCTTCCCCCTAATCCCTAACTCCTAACTCCTCCCATCTCCCATGCCCATTCGTCGACTTGCACCGTTGGTCGTCAACCAGATCGCCGCCGGCGAAGTGGTGGCGCGGCCGGCCAGCGTGGTCAAGGAGCTGATCGAGAACGCAATCGACGCCGAGGCGATACAAATCACGGTCGAAATCGAGAACGGCGGACGTGACCTGATCCGGGTTGCCGACGATGGCGTAGGGATCCGCTTCGATGAACTATCGTTGGCGGTGGCCACGCATGCGACGAGCAAGATCAGCGACGCGGACGACTTGGCGGCGATTGCGAGCTTGGGTTTCCGCGGGGAGGCGCTGGCTTCCATCGCCGCGGTGAGCCGGATGTCCGTAGTGTCGCGCCCTCGTGACGCCGAGGGAGCCGGACGCATCGACATCGAAGGCGACCGGACGATCGAGCCGCGCCCCGCCCCGGGGCCGCCGGGCACGACGGTCACGGTGCGGAACCTCTTTTTCAATACGCCCGCCCGACGCAAGTTTCTCCGCTCCGATCAGACGGAAGCGACTCGAGTGTCCGAGACCGTCCAGCACCTCGCCTTGGGGCACCCTCAGACCGGCTTCACCTTGACCAGCGGCGCGCGTCGAACCATCGATCTGCCCCCAAGGCAGGAACGCCGGCTGCGCGTCCTTGCGGTGCTCGGGGGTGAGCTTGACGACGAGTTGCTGGAGTTGGACGTCACCCAGCGCGAGATCGGGATATGGGGGATGGTCGGCAAACCCGCCATCGCCCGAGGGACCGCCAAACATCAACAAGTTTTCCTGAATGGTCGTTTCATCTCCGATCGTTCGATCACGCACGCAATCAAGGAGGCGTATCGAGGGCTGATCGATCCGGGCCGGTATCCCACGATCGTGTTGTTTATTCAGATCGATCCCAGCCAGGTGGATGTGAACGTTCATCCGACGAAGGCGGAGGTGCGGTTCCGCAATCAGGCGGCGATGCACGGCGCGATCCTGTCAGCGGTGCGCGACTGTCTGCGCCGAGCCGACCTCACGCCGGCGCTGGACCTGACAAGCGTTGGATCGCCCAGAGAAGCGCCGCTGATCATCCCGGGCCCGCCCCGAGCGTTCGGCAGCGGCTTGGCCGGTGCGCCGCCCAGTGCATCGTACGACTCGGCTCGCCAGTTTGTGGAGTATTTCCGCCGGCTTGATCCCAAACAAAAAGGATTCGTGTACAGCGAAGTGAAGGAAGCGCTGGCCGAGCAGGCGCCGGAACTATTGATCGACGACGACGCGAAGCCGCAAGCGGCGCAGGATGTCGAGGTCCTGCCCGTGATCCGTCCCGTCACGGATGTACTACAGATTCATTCGAGTTTCATCGTCACGCAGGATGAAGAGGGGTTGCTCATCATCGATCAACATGCGCTTCACGAGCGCGTCATGTTCGAGCAACTGGCCGATGCGATCGGCAAAGGTAATCTCGAATCGCAGCGCCTGCTTATGCCCGAGACCGTTGACGTGGATGCGACGCAGATTGAATTGCTGGCTGACCTTGGGCCGCTGTTTGTGCGCATTGGAATTGAAGCTCAGCAGATCGGCCCGGCCTCGATCGGCATCAATGCGTTCTCCTCGTTTCTCTTTGAGCGCGGCGTCGAGCCGGGGCCGTTTATTCGCGATCTTTTGGACCGGGCGGCGCGTGAAGGGGTCAATGATGATCCCGAAGCGGCGCTGCACGAGGTTCTGGACATGATGGCGTGCAAGGCGGCGATCAAGTCCGGCGATAAGCTTACCGCCGAAGAGATTACGGAGCTGCTCAAACAACGCGAAAAAGTCGAGCGATCGAGCAACTGCCCGCACGGCCGACCAACAACGCTGCACTTGAGTATCCAAGAGTTGGAAAGGCAGTTTGGAAGAAGATAAGCGGTGAGGCTTGCGGTTTAGCCGTATGGGCTTGACCCTACGAGGGGGCATGAAGATGACATCGCCCGATGGCGAGCTCACCCGCCACTGACGGGTGGGATCAGCGCCAGCGTGTCGCCATCGTTCAGCGTCGTCTTGTGTGGGCAGTAGCGATCGTGAATGGCCACCGCAAGCGTGTTGCGCATGGAAGCGATGATCTCGTGTTGCGATCCGAGTTCGTTCAGCGCCTGTTCGATCGTTGCCCCATCGGGTAGTTGAAGTGCCAATCGATCAGAACCGATCGATTCGGCGAGTTGGGCGAAAAGAAGAACGGTGCAGTGCATCAGAGGCTCAAGGATAAGGCAGGAAGCGTATGCGGGCGCCGGGCGGAACGGGTTCTCTCTGCACGGGCAGTTCGATCAAGCCGTCGGTGGCGGCGGTATGCACGAGATCGCCGGAGCCGGCCCACGGGGGCACTTTCGCACGACCGTTGTCAAGGAGCGCCGCGGGCCGATAGGCTCGACGCTTCGGATTCGGCGTCACGACTTCGGCCAATTCGAGTGTCCGCCACGGCAGCGTCGCCTCGAGCCCAAGGAGCGTGCGCACGATCGGCCAGATGAACAGGCAGGTGCAGGCCAGCACCGACACCGGATTGCCGGGCAGGCCGATGATGATGGCGCCGTTCGGTACTTTCCCCACGAAGATCGGCCGGCCGGGTTGAATGGCCGCGCCGTGAAGCGATGACTCGACACCGTGCGCCTCGAATGCGGCGGGAAAATAATCTCGATCGCCGGCACTGATCCCGCCCACCGTGATCAACAGTTCGCATTGTGCAAGGGCAGCGCCGACCGCCTCGATCGTCGCCTCGCGCTCATCGGCGACATGAACGTGCTCGATCGGTTCAGCGCCGATACGCCTCAGAAGTTCGCGCACCATCGGGCCGTTGGAGTTGCGGATCTGATAGTTCCGAAGCGGTTGCTCGATGGGCAGCACTTCATCGCCTGATGTCAATACGATTGCCCGCGGTCGGCGGGCCACGGCAAGCTGCGTTTTGCCGACAACGGCGGCGATGCCGATGTGTTGAGGGCCGAGGCGAGTGCCTGCCTTTATAAGTAGGTCGCCGCGCCTGGCGTCGGCGCCGCGGGGATGGACGGCGTGGCCCGGTTCGATCGAGTCGATCGTGAAGCGAACGGGATCGCCGCGATCACTGAGTTCATGTTGGATGACGGTGTCCACGTCCCCGGGCAGCGGCGCGCCGGTGGCGATGGCGACGCACGCGCCGGTGGGTACCTCGATATCAGCGGACATCCCTGCGTTGATGGTGTGAACGACCGGCCATGCCTCGATACGACCGACCTCCGACGCACGCAGCGCGTAGCCGTCCATCTGCGCCCGGTCGAACGGTGGAAGATCACGATCGGCGGCGATCGATTCGCGCAATACTCGACCGGCGGCGGCATTGAGCGCGACGCTTTGTACTTCGTGGAACGGCTCGATGCCCGTCAGCGCGTGACGCAGCGCCTCGGGATAGTCCGGCAGATCGGTCATGATCGGTTCTTGCGGTCCGATCCGTCGTTCATCGCGGCGAAGAATGCGCTGACATGCGCCACGCAGGCGGTCCGGCTCGGATCAGCGGCGAAGAAATGATCCGCATGCGCCACCAACGTGTGCTGAACGTCGCGGCCGGCGAGCTCGATCGCGCCGGCGTAGGCAAACGACAATTCGGGGGGGGCAGCGCGATCGGCGGCGCCGTGAAGGATCAGCGTCGGGCGGTCATGCGCGGCAGCGCTTTGCGCCGAATCAAGCGTGTCGAGATCGGTGAGGAATCCTTCGATGGCATCGTCGGCCCCGAGCGACCTGATGTACTCATCCTCACCGTTACGATCCGCACCGCTAAGCACCGCCTCAGCCGTGACCGGCGCCAGCAGGCATAACCGCGCGATCTGGTCGGTGCGCTGCGCCAGGCCGGCGGCGACGATGGCTCCCAGCGAAAACCCCAGCACGCCGACCCGAGTCAAATCAAGCTCATCGCGCAGGACCAACCAGCGGAACACGGCTGATGCGTCGTCGATCGTTTCCACCGCCAAACGCTGGTGATTCGATCCATCAGGAAGGTTGGCGCGGCGGGCAGAATATTCAGCCACGGCGAACCCGGCCTCGGTGAGCGATTCAGTTATCCGGGCAAACAGTTCGCCGGTTCGCTTCCCTGCGGTCGGAAGGCCGTGACACAAGAGCACGACCGCCGCCGGGTCATCCTCGGGATGCTCCGCCGGCCAGTGCAGCGCGCCGGACACCGCGCTGCCGGCAATCTCCACTGCGAATGGCTGGCGTTGCCCCATGGATCGCCATCATAAGTTCTACGGCGCAGTCCGCGAATCGCTCGGCTCGAAGGTGGTCTGACCGGTTCGGAGCATTCGCTCAAGATATGGCACACAGAGCCGACATTCACGACCACAGCCGAAGCGCTCCGACAGCCCCGCAAGACCGCAGCCGGTTCGCTCAGCAAATTCCTTTAGCTCGGCAAAGCTCACATCCAGACAGGCGCAGCGATCGACCGGCATGTCGCGCTCCATTCACCGCGGGTTGTAGGCGGAATCATCATCAGAGAGAAAACCGTTGTCCGGATAGCCCATGACCTGCTCCAACAGGTCGTCCGTCGCGTTGAGACCTTTCTTGGGCTGGACGACAGTCCCGACGTGGCCGTCCACGTAGGCGACGTTCGTGGATCGGCGGTGGCGAAACGCCTGTCCTCCGGCATAGATCGTGTACATGTCGAGCCCTTCGTGGCCTAAGGGCGCTCGCATGAATTTGTTAGCGCCGGAGGCGTAGGCGCCGTCGCCGAACATCGCTGCCTGGCTCGATCGGTCGGACGCGTGCGGCTTGACGCCCCAATGCACGGCGTCCCAACTGGTATTGGGGAAGAACGCCTCGCCGCCGACATAGCTCGTGTTGTAGTTGTAGCCGGTGAAGGGATCGCCGGCGAAGTTGGTTGAGCCGTCGTACTCCGGACACTGCTGAACCTTGCCGGGATTGACGGTGAAGGACCACAGCGGCCCCGTATCAATGAGCTGACCGTCCATCGTCGTGACCCAGTCCCAGGCGACCTGAACGAACTGCTCGTCTCGATATTCGTACCGCAACGCGACGGGAAAGACGTCATAGACGGCCGAGTAGGACTGGGCGGCAATCGCGAGTTGCCGCAGGTTCGCGCTGCATTGGGTGGATCGTCCAGCCGCGACGATGCCGGCCAGGCTCGGCACTAGCAGGCCGAGCAGCACGGCAATCGTCGCGACCACGACGATCATCTCCAGCAGCGTCACGCCGAGGCGGCGCGGGCGGTCGATCATCCCCAAGCCCCCAGGAGGAAGAGCAGATCCTTCACGCCAACGTCGCCGCTAGTGTCGAAGTCGGCCGGGCAGTCAGCCGGGGGATCAGGGCAGGGGCCCCAGGAACCGAGCAGAATGAGCAGGTCCTTCACGCCCACGCTTCCGTCCATGTCGAGGTCCGCCGGGTCGAAGGCCGGCGCAACATCGCTGAAGGCGTCGATCTCGACGTTCCCCTGGGCGTCATCGGGGACGAAGACGCGCACGAAGCTGATCGCGTCCAATCCGACCTCGGCGAGGTCGATACCCACGCCTCCCCCCGACCCGCCGTAGAGATCGAGGGTCTCATTGTTATTCAGACCCAGGAAATCCCCCAGGGCCAAGCCGGGATCGACGGGCAAGGTGAAATCGGTGAGCTCGGAGCCGGGCTGGTCGTCGTACGGGCCGGAATCGAGATACCCGATCGTCGGGAAGAGCCCGTCGGCCTGGATGGCCTTGACCGGGAACCAATCAACGCCGTCGATGCTGACTTCGATGAAACCTCCGTCGTTACCGAACATGCCGCCGACGACCCCATTGGGCCAGTTGGCGTCGATGAATCCGGTGTTGCCGAAGATCAACAGGTCGAGGCCGAACGGGTTGGCCGGATCGTCGGTGACCGGCGTGTCGAAGCTGACGATGATGTGTCCGCCGCGGCCTATGGAGAGGATCTCATCAGTGCCGAAGGCGGGATTGAAGGCGCTCACCACGCCGGGGAAGATGCCCTCGCCGGTGAAACGCTCGGGTGAGCCGCGGACGACATCGGGGTTGGTGTATGCCTTGGCAGCATTCTTCCCTTGTACATAGTCGATGACCTCGTCGGCAAACGGTGCCGCTCGGGGTTAGCGATCGAAGATTTGCGAGAGCCGCGCCGGGCGGATCAAACCGCAGCACCGGGTCATTACGGGCACCGCGGGCGGTTTGTCCCGACGTATGTGAGGTTGAAAGCGCGCCGCCTGCCGCGCAGAACCGAAGATTCGCCCGCTGCAGCGCTGTGGATTCCGTGACCGACCGGCGGTTCCCGGCGAATTCAAAAATATTTTCGATTTGTCCTGCCAAAAATCCGGGTATAGCGAAGCTTGCTTTGGAGCAACATGTGATGGACATCATGAGCTTTGGGAGAATTTTGGAAGTTGCAAAAGAAGTGAAGCCCGATTTTGCGATCATTGGTCCAGAGGATCCGATCGGTGGGGGACTCGCAGATGAATTGGAGCTCATTGGAATTCCAAGCATCGCGCCACAGAAATCTCTCGCACAGATTGAATCGAGTAAAGGCTTCACACGGGATATCCTGAAAAAGTATGACATCGACGCATCGCCTATTTTTAGAATATTTGGCTCAGGTGAGCTTAAAGAATTGAATACATTTATTGAACAAGATTTGGGGGGAGAGTTTGTGGTGAAGTACGATGGGTTGAAAGGGGGAAAGGGTGTGAAGCTTAGCGGAGAGCATCTCAAGTCAGTCGATGAGGGAGTGCAGTATGCGAAGGAATGTATCGAGGAGTGTGGCAAAGTTGTCATAGAGGAGAAATTAGTTGGACCTGAGTTTAGTTTGATCAGCTTCGTTTCCGGTTCCCAAGTCGTGGACACTCCGGCTGTGCAAGATCACAAAAGAGCATACGAAGGAGATACAGGACCCAACACAGGTGGGATGGGAACGTACAGTGATAGTAATCATTCTCTCCCATTCCTCGAAGAATCGGATATTGCACGAGCGAAAGAAATTAATCGTTTGATAGCAGAAGCTTTGCAGAAAGAATGTGGAGAACCTTACAAAGGATTTTTGTATGGAGGGTTCATCGCAACCAAGCGTGGAGTGCAGCTTATTGAATACAACTGTCGCTTCGGTGATCCGGAAGCCTTGAATATCCTCCCTCTTCTTTCCTCAGACTTTGTTGATATTTGTCAGGCGATCATAAATGGAGAACTGAAAGAAGATCTCGTCGCGTTCGAAAAGAAAGCGACGGTCTGTAAATACATCACGCCAGAGAGCTATCCAGCAGCGAAAGATCAAATAGGGGAAATGGTGAAATTCCCAGTTGTTCCTGAGAATGCGCGAATATTTTATGGAGATGTTTCGGAAGATGAAAATGGGGAACTGCATCTGGGTGGTTCCCGCGCAGCTGGAATCGTGGGCATATGAGCTTTCCGCGCAGAGGCATAAGAGGTTGCGCAGGGTTTGTGTGAGGCCGTAGAAGGGCCTGTGAGAT
>JADFNO010000077.1 GCA_022563315.1 Planctomycetota bacterium
CAACGACGATCTATACCATGTGGAAGGAAACCAAGCGCCTCAAATGGACGCTTCTCGGCGCGCTGATGCCGCTGGCAATCGCATTCGGCGTCACCTTCACCGTCGCCCAGGTCGTGCGGCTCTTCGGCGGGTAGTTGATTCGTTCCCTTGAATCCGCGCGCCTTCCTCAATGCCTTTGTTTATCCGTGGTGGATCGGCGTTCATTGGTCGCGGCAATTTCCTGAAGCCGACGGGATTTGACGTTGCTGAAACGGGCTACAATGATGAACGCCTTACTTCGGCCGAGTACCCAAGTGGACTAAGGGGACGGATTGCAAATCCGTTATTCATGGGTTCGAATCCCATCTCGGCCTGTTCGGGCGCGGTGGGGGAAGTCGGCTGGGACCGATCGGGGTGGGCAGCCGGCGGTCAGGCACGGCCCAGCGCCCGTGCCCGCGACCCCAGGCGGCTCTCGCGGCCTGATGGCTGCTTTGGGTGTGCCGGGGATGCCGGGGGGGTGCCGAACGCGGCCTCGCGCACCCGCCGGGGGCAGCCTCAGCTGTTCAGCGTGTACCGGCCGCGAGCGAAATTTGGACGATTTTATCTTGGAAACTACTTCCCCCGGACGCAATCGGGCGTACGCTTGCCATAACGGCACTGGCGAGAAAAGCCTCGCTGGGTTGCCCGTCCACGTCCGAGAAGAAATGGCCGGTAGGAGTAAGGATTCGATGAACGCGAGAACACTGCTCACCCTCGCTGGATTTGCCGGCGTAACGGTACTCGTTGGTCAAATCACGGTCGACGCCGACCCCGGTGGCGGCAAGCGCTCGCGCAGCCGCAGCGTGAGCGGCTCAGACCCGATCGCTGCAGGCGCAATCGGTCCCGATGTCATGGTCTGGAGACTCAGCGACATCCGGAATTGGGGAACTGTGGGGGACATCACGGCCTTTTCGGTCGGCACTGTCTCCTGCAACATCGGCGACGAGGAACTGTCCTGGCGCGACAGCGGACCGAATTCAGACAAGCACCCCGTGATCGGCGGGAACATGTATCGGCTCAAGGACGGGCGATTCGAGCAGATCGGCCAGAGCTGGCTCAAGCACGGCTTCTGCGCCTTGGACGGCAACGAGTGCCTTGGTTGTAACAACAACGGCTCATGCGATTGGCTTGGCGTGGGGTGCTCGGATCCTTACTCTGCGTGGCTCAACGGTCAGCAGCAATTCCTTGGTCCGAAATCCGAGGTGAACCCATACACCGGCGTGTTCCCGTTCCCGCACCCAACGCCGCCGAGCGGCACCATATCAGGTCGCCTGCAAGTACATTTGTCTGACGTCCTGCCCGCCGACAATCCCGGCGCCATCTACTGGCTCGAGGGGCATTACGTCACACCGGACGATGCGCAAGCCGGCAACGGTTACAACAACGTCTCGTATCGACGTATCAACGTCCTGAACAACGGCGAACTTGGGTCGTGGTCCGGCAGCACGATACAGGAGACGTCCGCGATCTTCGCCTGGAACATCGCTGATCCGCAGGTCAGCGTCGTCCAGATCGACGTGCCCGGCGACGGACGTATGTTCCTCGGCTACAAGGCGAGCGATCTCGGCAACGGCTACTGGGAATATGAATACGCGCTGTACAACATGAACTCGGAGCGCGCGGCCGGGTCGATCATCGTTCCCGTCGCCGACCTCCTGGACGTACTCAATGACGGCTTCCATGACGTGGACTACCACTCCGGCGAGCCGTTCGACGGCACCAATTGGGCCGTGGTGCGGAACGCCGACACGATCGCCTGGGCCACCGAGTCGTTCGGGAATAATGAGAATGCCAACGCCATACGCTGGGGAACGCTGTACAACTTCCGATTCCAGGCGGACGCGCCGCCGGTCGAGACCGAGATCGAGATCGGCCTGTTCAAGCCGGGGTCGCCCGACATGGTGATTGTGACCGCGATCGGGCCCAAAGCGCCGCTCACTCCCTGCCCGGCGGACCTCGTCGTGGACGGCTCCGTTGGCGTGAAGGATCTGCTCTTCTTGCTCGGCGCCTGGGGGCCGTGCCCGAAGAACGGGGATTGCCCCGCCGACTTCGACAACAGCAGCGACGTTGGCGTGAAGGATCTGCTCTTCTTGCTGGGCGCCTGGGGGCCGTGTCCCTAAAGAAGACATTAGGCACTGGGCATGGGCGATAGCCGTGACGGGGAGGTCGCGGTTCGCTTCGAGCTGAGAACCAATAACTGACGACTGACGACGCTTCGTCCGCCGTTATTCCCGGTTGGCGCGGGCGGCGCGGACGGGACCGGTGCGCTCGGCGATGGTGCGGGCGTCAGCGGCGGTGTCGGCAGGGGGTTGGGGTAGGTAGCGCAACAGTTGGGCGCCGCGCAGATCCTCATCGGGCGGTTTCTTGCCCAACAGCCAGGCTGTAGATGAATCCTTATTCACGCGATTGATTCGTACCTGCAACGGTTGGAACGTATCGGGATCGAGGATGGGGCGCAGCCTGGATTCACCATCGTCCTGAGTGCAAACGTAATAGCGGCGACCTTCGACGAGACCCCACGACCAACCGCCCGTGATCGAGACTTTGCGGTCAGCGATCAGATTGAGGATTCGCGGCTCACCCATGCGCGCGGGCAAGACCTCAACCACGCGATCGATGACGCGCTCGATCGCCTTTCGGCTGGCCTTGCCCAAGGGGGTGGACCAAAAGAGATAGGAGCCGAACTCGAGATCCTGGTACAGCTCTTTGGCGGGCACTTTGGAGATGCCGGCCGTGCCGAAGACGTGATCGGCGGCGACAACGCGCTGCCGCTGGAGATCGACGACGTTGAAGTTGATAGCGGCGATGGCTTCATTGCGCCGCTTGAAGATTCCCCAACGTGAGACTTCGCGCGGCAACTCGGAGGTATGGTGGAAGTCGGTGACTTTGCCGGTGATGACGAAGTGAACTTCGGGATAATCGGCTTGGACCTGTGCGAGCCCTTTGGCGCGTTGGGTCGGCGAGCGACGGAGGATGGCGGCAACCTGCTTGGAAATGCCGGCGTCGATCCAAACGTCGAAGTCGTCATGGTTGAGTAAAGCACTCGCCAGGGCATCGCTCATGCCGGGGCCGATGTCACGCCAGGCGATGGGAGAACGAGCGGGGCTCTGGAACTCGCCGACAGCCACGATGGTGCGCTCGGAGACGACGACGTATGCCTGATCCGCGCCTGCGCGGGCCGCGGCGCTGACGGGCGGGCGGTCGAACTTCCAGGGGTTGGACAACGACCAGCTCCAGTTGGAGCATCCCGCGGTGACCGCCAGCAGGGGTAGCAGGAGGCATGGTTGCAGCCGGTTCATCCCCACCCCATCGGCCGAGGCTGCGGCGGCACTTGAAATCCCCAGCGAAGCTGGGAAGGTAGGCGGCGCGTGGCGAGCGGCGGGGCCGATCGCCGATGGATCAAGTGCGGAACCTAGCTTTTTGGAGCGATTATCGATGAAGGGGTGTCGTGTGAACACAACACGAATCGCGTGCGTGCTGATAAGTTGCGCGGTGATAACGGCGACTTTTGCGCATGCGAACCAGGAAGCAGGCCAGTCACCGCCTCAAGACGCACCGACGAAGCCTATTCAGGATGAGACAGCTCAGGGTGCAGCGCCGTCAACCCCGGCAGCCCAGACGACGAAGCCGAGCACGCCGGCCGGTCCGCTGTTGCGAGAAGGCAGCTATCTTGTCGAGGTTCGGGGGACCATACGCCTCAATGAGGCGACGAAGTGGTGGCAATTCACGATCGATCGGGAGGATCCGAAGCATCCGGCTTATGAACTCGCGCTGCTTCCGTGTCAGTTGATGGCGGACATGCGGCGGATCACGGAGGGTATGCCTCGACAGCAAGTGGTGTTCGAGGCGACGGGTCAGGTATTCGTGTACCGCGGGCGGAACTTTTTCCTGCCGACGCATGCGCCGCATGTCGTGGGCATCGCCAAGCCGACGGCGGCGCCACCGCCTCAACAGCGGCCGGACGAAGGTTCGGACACAGACAGCGCCGAGGCGATTTTGCGGAACCTCCAGCAGGCAGTGGGAGAAGTCGCGCGCAACCCAGCCGTCGGCGGAAGCGCCGCGACGGGAAAAGTTGAATTGATCCCAGAGGGGACGCAAGTGGTGGCGCGGCGCGGCCGAATGTCTCGCGGTCCGCGCGGGACGTGGTGGTTCACATTCGACGCCGACGTCGATGGACTGGTCGATCCGCCGATGGTCTTGCTGCCGTGCTTGTTGCGGGAGCGGATGGAGCGCTACGCCGAGCGGTCAGGCGGGCGCGCGGCGATGCTGCTGAGTGGTCGAGTGTATCAATACGAGGACCGCAACTACATTCTGCCCACGATGTTCCAGATCCCGCATGAGCGGACGGCGCTTCAGCCGTAGCGGACGTGACAAGCAAGTGGACAGGACGCGACGGACGTGGTGAACATAAACATCCCCGTTTAGCGGGCGACGCGAAGCGTCCCTCTTCGTTGCCGTGCCGCGGCGCTACGTCTCGAGCGGCGAAACGCTTGTCATGGTCGGCGGGTCGTCGAGTAGGCCCGTATTGCGATCCGCCGGGAGGTTGCCCAGCGCCTCCAGAACGTCCATGCCTTCGACCACCTGTCCAAAAGCGGTGTAGCTGCCGTCCAGATGTTGGCACTTCTCGCGGGTGAGACAGATAAAGAATTGACTTCCAGCTGAGTCGGGATCGTTCGAGCGAGCCATCGACAACGTACCGGGTTGATGTTCGCGATCGTTGAACTCGGCGTCGACATTCCAGTCGGGCCCGCCGGTGCCGTCACCCTTCGGGCAGCCGCCCTGCACCATAAAACCGGGGAGAATGCGATGGAAGGTGAGGTTGTTGTAGAAGCCGGACGAGCCGAGTTTGAGAAAATTCTCGACGTGATTGGGCGCGACGTCGTTCCATAATTCAACGGTCATGTCGCCTAGAGATGTGGAGATAACGGCTTTGGGGTAGTCGGGCATGGGGGTTATTCCATGGGAACAATCAGTGTGTGTTGCGAATACCCGGAAACTCGGGGTTATTTGTACGATCGTTCGTGCCAAGATCGCATCATACCAAAAGCTGGCTCAACGGGGGACGCGCGGCGGTCTGGGCTTGATGGCGTCGGACTGGGCGAAGATCGGCTGATCGGGCCGGCCTTGCCCCGGTGTTCGCGGGGGAGCGGGGACAAGCTCGGCCAGATGGATAACGGGCGGATCGACCGCCACCCCGCGCGCTACATCGTCCAGCTCAACCGCCGCGATCGTCTGGATCGTTTCAGCACCATCGACGGCATAACCGAACGAGCAATAATGACCATCGAGCGCTGAGGTTCCCGCGCGCGAAAGACAAATGAAGAACTGGCTCCCGGCCGAATCGACGGGCAGATCGCGAGCCATGGAGATCACGCCGAAATCGTGCGGCAGCTCGCTCGGCTCGATGGGAAGCCAATACCCAGGCCCGCCGTTGCCGGTGCCGGTGGGGTCGCCCGCCTGTATCACGAACGGTTCGCCGCTTCGCAAGAAAGGAACAATGCGATGGAAGGTCACGCCGTCGTAGAAACCGCCGTCGCTAAGGCGAAGGAAGTTCCAAACGGTGTTGGGCGCATGATCGGGACGCATGGCAAGCCGAATTTCGCCTCTGCTCGTATGAAGAACGACGTCGCGCTCGGGATAGATGCGCAAGCCAGTCAAAAGGCGCTGCGGTTGGTCGTTGGTTGACTGCGGCGCCTCATCGCCGCTTGCGGCTTCGCCCTTCGTCTCCTCCGGAGAATTGGTGTTCGGTGGGACATCCCCCACCGGCGGATGCAATTCGTCGTACCACCCTTCGATCCGCGTTGTAATCGACCCGCCGGGGCGAACCGCGCCTTGCTTGGTGATCGGAACCATGCGCGACAACATCGGCTGGAGCACGAGCGCCGAGCCGACCGGCTCACTGTCGATCAGCAGTTGAAGATAGCTCGTGCGCCGAATCTCCCACAGCGCGGTAAACTGCTCAGCTAGATCGATACGGCCCGGGCGAACCGAAACCGGCTCAGCGATCAGCGCTCCGCTAGCGTCGATCAGCGCCAGACTTATCTGCGCTTCGCGGGGCGCTTCGAGGCTCATCATCACCCGGCGGTTCGTGGCGTTGTACAGGCGCTCAGCCCGCAGTTGCGGCTCGTCCGCCCAAGCCGACTCGGTAATAACCGTCCCGACACCGATCACCACCACCCCCACCATCACCGCGGCCGCCCTCAGCCAAACCCCAGCCTCATACCGCAGGTTTTCGGTTGATCCCTTCATCGCTCGATCCGATTCTTTACTACAGACCGGCTGCGCCGCGGTGGCGTGTCCGGCTATGACCTTTCCCAGCCTATCGTATCCAAGATGAGCGAGCCGACGCGCGTTTCTCAACTGCTGCTGGAATCCGCAGCGACCCTGGCGCAGGTCAGCAATGCCCGGGCGATCGTGGCGTGTATCGACGCCCTGCCGGAGCTGGACGCCGTGCCGGAAAAGATGGTGCTCGTCGCCCGTGAGGAGCACGATCTGGAACGCATCAGAAAGCTGGCCGGGTCGAACCCCATCACGCTCAGCGTGCCGAACGTCACGCTCAATCGCTTCGGACAGGTCAAGCTCGCCGCCATCATCGCGCTCTCCAACCGGATCATCGATCTGGTCGATACCGTCATTTTTCTCACCGGTCCCTTTCGATCGCTCATCGATTCGGTGGTAGTACTGACGATCGGATCTGAGTATGAGTTGTTTGACACGACCGAGCAGCCGAGCATCGACGAGCACATCAAGCGCGCGGTCTTCCATCGCGTGCTGGGGCTGGCGCTTGATCTGGGTCAGCACGGGCGCGAGGGACGGCGCGTCGGCGCGCTCCTGGTCGTCGGTGACGTCAAGAATGTGCGCGCGCAATCCGAGCAGATGATCCTCAATCCATTCAAGGGGTACGACGCGAAGCAGCGCAACATCCTCGATGACAAGATGACGGAGACGGTCAAGGAGTACAGCTCGCTTGATGGCGCGTTCATCATTCGCGGCAACGGGGTGATCGAGACGGCTGGGGCGCGCATCAAGGCGGGCATCAGCGAAGGTTTGCCATCAGGGTTAGGCGCCCGTCACGCCGCCGCCGCCGGAATCACCGCCAACACGAGATCAATCGCCTTCACCGTCAGCGAATCCGACGGCGCCGTGCGCGTCTGGCGCGCCGGCAAACTCCTCGCCAGCTTCGAGCCGAGTGGGCGGTGAGGGTTGCCTCGCAAACGCAATCGCCTTTGCTACGATCCTGCCATGGTTGATTCGCCTGCTTGGTAGTTATGGGAGCTTGAGTTCTCTGCACACCTGCTCAAACGGATGTTGGACCGACAGTTCAACGAGACCGATTTGCGCTTGATGCTTGATGATGCGTCGGGATATCATGTCAACGATCAAGAAGGGCGATTCATAATCGAAACCCGCCGGGACCGGCAAGTATGGGAGATCATTGTCGAACCTCTCTATGATGAACAGACCTTTCTGGTTGTTACGGCCTATCCACTGGACTAAAGTGTTTGCAACGAACTAACACCTTATGAAGCAGCGATATCTGGAAGTCACATTTCGAAACGGCAAGGCGATCGCGGCTTACCTGTACCTCCCGCGCGAAGCGGGTGATGTCAGCGCGCGGACGGAGAAACGCGACGGCGGCCTCCTGATCGACTTTGCCGCGGATGGCCGGGCAATCGGCATCGAGATCACCTCACCCGGCACACTGTCCATCAACGCATTGAATCGCGCGCTGGCAGACGTGAATCAAGAGTCGGCTTCTCGCGACGAATTGGCGCCACTGCTCGCAGCATAGCCGGTGCTCGGCGCGAACTGCGATGGCTCGAATGTCGGCGATGAGCAGGTGATGCCATGATGCCACGGCGCCTTGTGTCGATCGCTATCATCCTGACATGACAACACCCGCCATCACCTCCACGCGCCTCAAGATCGGGATGGAGATCCATGTCGAGCTGGCGACGCGGTCGAAAATGTTCAGCCGATCGCCGAACCTCGCGCATCCGGATTACTACGACGCTGCGCCCAACTCGCTGGTCGATCCAGTGGTTGCTGCCCTTCCGGGGGCGCTGCCGGTGATGAACAAACGGGCGATCGAGCTGGCGATGATCGTCGGCCTGGCAATCAACTGCTCGATCGCTAAATTCACCAAGTGGGATCGCAAAAACTACTTCTATCCGGACCTCCCCAAAGGGTATCAAATCAGCCAGTACGACTTGCCGCTGTGCTTCGATGGCGAAGTGCATTTCACCGGCGTCGATGGCACGACCAAACGCGTCGGCATCATCCGCGCGCATCTGGAGGAAGACGCGGGCAAGCTGGGGCATGAGCTTCCCGGGGGCAAGCCCTACGACGGTTCGCTGGTCGATCTGAATCGAGCCGGCACGCCGTTGCTGGAGATTGTGACTCATCCTGATCTGGCGAGCGCCGCCGACGCGGTGATTTTCGCCAAGGAGCTTCGCAACATCTGCCGATTTCTGGGCGCTAGCGAAGGGATCATGCAGCGCGGACACATGCGGTTTGAGCCGAACGTGAACGTGATCATCGAGACGGACGATGGGCGCGAATACGCCACGCCGATCGTGGAAGTGAAGAATCTGAATTCGTTCCGGGCGGTACACGATGCGATCGAGTACGAGCATCAGCGTCAGGTCGAGGCGTGGAAGTCCGATGGGATCGTTGACGGGCCGGGGCTCAAGAGCACACGTGGCTGGAACGATGCGAAGCGGACAACCGTGCTCCAACGTGAGAAAGAGGAATCGCACGACTATCGGTACTTTCCCGATCCTGATCTGATCCCGGTTGTGGTCAGCGACACCTGGCGGCAGGAGATCGCATCAAGGATTCCCCAGTTGCCGATGCAGCGCCGGGCGCGATACAAGAAGGACTACGACCTGTCGGCAGAAGATGCGACAGCCCTGACGGATGAGCGCGATCTTTGCTTGTTCTATGAACGATGTGTAAAGGCGATTCACACGGACGGCAGTTCAGATATTACCGGGGTCCAGGCCGGTCAAGCGTGCGCCAAGCTGTTGCTCAATGCCGGGGCGAAGCGCGCTCACGAGCGAAGCTGCCCCATACATGAGCTTGGGATTACGCCGGAGCAAATCAGCCAGCTTATTCTGCTGCGCGATTCAAATGCCATCGGCTCATCGTCGTCCAATGAACTCTTCGCCCTGCTGTGTAAGACGGATGACGATGCGCAGCCGGTGGCCGAGCGCGCGGGCTTGATGCAAGTGTCGGATGAGGGGCAGCTTGATGAGTGGATCGAACAGGCGATCCAAGCGCAGCCGCAGGCAGCGGATGATTTTTCCCGCGGCAAGGACGCAGCATTAGGTCGGCTGGTGGGCGAAGTGATGAAGCTCAGCCGGGGCCAGGCCGAGGCAAAATCGGTGCAGGCGAAGCTGCGCGACCGGCTGCGCGGGGACTGAAATTCAACGCCGATGGTATATGCCGGCCTTCGAGCCGACATACCGTTAGACGTACATCTGACCGGCCCATTTTCGCGGACTCTCCTCACTAACGCAGCGCCGTCATCGCACCGTCGCGAACGAAAATACGCTCCGCGCAACAGCTCGAAGGAATCATCCTGACGCGTCTTCCAGCCCCACCTTTTCCACTCTATGCGCGAGTCAATGGGCGGGCTTTGATCGGCTGGCTCTGAGCTCGCCCAGTCTTTGGCGCGCATTCTGGAAATCCGGATCGACCTCCAAGGCACGGCTGTAATACATGATGGCACGGTCGATTTGGCCTGCGACCGCACACGCTTCGGCCAGGCTGTCAAGTGCGTTGGCATTGCGGGGGAATAGCGCTACTTGCAACTCTTGAACACGGATCGTCTCACTGATCCGGTGCGCGGCCAGGTATCGGTAACCGAGCGTGTTGATCTCGTTCGGTGTCGGTATTTCTCGACCTGCTGCCTCCATGTCTCGAGCGCGGCTCGTTGCAGCCTCAACTCCCTCCTCCAGAGCAATCCGGATGAGTTCATCAGCGACCGCCGGGCTTGGATTCTGTTGGTGAATGCCGACGAGAATGTTGCCGATCTTGTTCGCAAGCTCCGAACTAGGAAATGGGCGCATATTTGCAAGAACGATCACAGTGATGTCGTGGTCAAGATACCATCTCAGACATGTCGAAAAACCTGGACATCCACCATCATGGGTTACACCGTCTCCTTTGACAGGCAGAGCCATTCCGGGCGCGCAAGTATAGCTGAAGGTGAACCACCCATATGCGTAGCCCGACGTGTGGTGCGTAACGAGCGCACTTCGATATTCTTCGGAGAGTACGCGTCGCTTCTGAACCGCCCGACTCCAGACAAACAGGTCATCGAGAGTCGAGTATACAGAGCCTGCACCAGTCACATACGATTTGTCCTCAAACTCCGACCTAGCAGGTCCATCGGGAAATCGGATCATACCGTCTGCACGTCGCAGGACGATGCGCTGTGCGAGTTCGTGATCAGTGTCAGACATTCCCAAGGGATCAAAGATGAGCTCTCTCATCGCCGCCCCGTAGGGTTTGCCGGTGACCGACTCGATTATCGCAGCAGCAAGTATGTACCCGACGTTGGAATACTGGAAGCGTTCGCCGGGCTCCGATTGAAGGTTCGAGTTATTGATGAGCGTGATCATTTCATCCATCGTGAAATGATCGCCGCCATCCTTTTCTCCGAGGCGTTCGATCGCTCGTTCCAGCCCTGCGGTGTGGGTCAGTAGATGGTGGAGTGTCACGCGATCGGCGATCTTCGGATCAAGATCAGCCAGGTATGTGCTAACTGGCGCATCAAGTTCAAGAAGATCTTGCTCAACGAGCAGCAATATTGCTGCGGCCGTGAATTGCTTTGTTACAGAAGCGAGCCGGAAACGCGTCGCGGGTGTATTGGATATCCCGTGCTCCACATTTGCGTAGCCGTAACCGCGCCTAAGAACGATGTTATCGCCAACGGCCGCAAGCACAACACCGTTGAAGCCACGCAGGTCGTGATAGGCCTGCACAATCGCCTCTACGTGCCGGCGACGATCAATCTCGGGAATCAACTCGATCTGATCGGCCTGTCCGCATAGCGTCATTGGAGTGGCGAGTAACGTTGAGCCAATCATGATCGCAGCGTTGACAGAACAAGGCATTTGATTTCTCCTTAGCGTTCGATAATCTAGGTTGACCCAAACAGAGGTGCCAGGGAGGAAGAAGTCTCTCGATGAACTTATCGAGGCGGTGGAATGGTAACGACAACCTGACACGCTGGGCGGCCACCTCGAATTGTTGTGCTGAGAATTGTCTATCACTCTTTCGGCAGGGTCAACCTAAGGCGAAGATCGTGCAATCGAGGCTCCACCAAACGCCGCGCGGAGGTTAGGTAAAGAGGCCGGCTCGACGGTACGGACCGCCCAGGCTGAGTACAGCCGCCAACTCTTCTCAAAGAACGCGGCAAGAATTCTCGAACCGAGCCGTTGACTCTCTATACCTAGACAGCCTATGCTCTATACGTAGACTATCTAGGTATGGAGTCACCAATGGACCCGAAACTGCTCACCGGCACGCTGGAAATGCTCATTCTGGACGTTTTGGCTCGGGCTGACAGCTACGGTTACGAGCTGGCGCAAACGGTCCTGATCGCCTCGGGCGAACGTTTTGATCTCAAGGAAGGCAGCCTCTACCCCGCCCTGCATCGAATGCAGCGACGGAAGCTGCTGCGCTCCTACTGGGTCAATACTCAGGACCGGCGGCGGCGCAAGTACTACTCGCTCACGCCCAAAGGACGCCAAGTGCTCAAGACCAAACGAAACGAGTGGACACAGTTCAGCCGGGGCATCCAGGGGGTGTTGGGGCAGACGTATGTCGTGGCGTGAGGGAATCGAGGCCGGTCTACCACCGCCGCCGCTGGACGGCGAGTCAGGCGATCTGCGCCGGGACATCATTGACGAGTTGGCCGATCACCTCGACTGCGCCATGCAACGCGAACGAAAGCACACTGATGATGATGTGGCGGCGCAGAGGGCCGTCATTGAACGATTCGGCAATCCGGGTCGAATCGCCTACCGATTATGGTTCGACGCGATGAAGGAGACGATCATGAGTCAACGTATTTCTCTTGTCACGAACATTGTGGTTGCAATGGCCTGTATTGCGATTGCGCTTGTTGCCTTCAACTCCCTGAAGCAAAATACTGCCCTCACCGATGCGCTGCTGGCGAAGCTGGAATCGATCGGTGCGGGAACCGAGGCGAAAGCCTCGGCCCCGGTTTGGGCGGACGCGACGATCCCCATCCTCGTGGATGACAAGCCGGCCGTTGACTATCTCGTGACGCTTTTGGGCGAGGCCTTCAACCCCGGCAAAGACGAATTCCTTCGGCATCGAACCGACGCCGACGGCAGGGTTGCGTTCGGGCCGATTCGTCCGGGTCGTTATTCGCTGCGAGTTGAAGATCCCAGCGGCCTACAACTCACGACCGATACCATCCTTTATCCGGGTCACAATGAGCTCGATCCGGTGAGCCTGCCCGCGCCGAAGCCGCAGCCTGCGACAGTCTCATTCGCCGTAAACCTACCGGAGCAGATCAAGAATCGCATCGCCTTCGTTCGGCTGAAATTTGCGAAGCATTTGCCGGAGCATGGCGCGCACAATAACCAATGGCACTGGCCGTCGCTCGATGTTCTGCTCAGGCCGGACGGAACGGTTGCGCAGATCCAAAGCGTTCCGGTCGGCGGCGGTCGATTACCCCCTCAACCGACCGGCAATGAAGAACACATCGACCTTGAAGCATTGGAGCAACGTCGCACGGTTGAGCTGGATGGTGCGCTGACGTACCGGCTGGCGGATATCGTCCTGTACGTGCCGATCCAAGATGTAGCCGACCGGTTTGTAAAGATCACGCTGCCTCTGGTTCGGCCACGACGAGCTAGACAGTTTAGTCCACAGTACATCAAGCCCATCTACTTCGGCGGATTACCTCCGCTCCGCGCGACATCGACAAAGGAGAACGTATGGCAAGTTCAGATACCCGATTGGCTTGTTGAGACCGTTGAGAAGCATTTTGAGGATTCCGCCATCACGCGCGGCTGATCGACATTCATACGAAACCGTCGGTGATCAGACCGCAGCCACAGCTAGACTTGCCGGGCGCGACGTTTCATCCGCGCAGCGCTCAAGCATGTGTTGCCTCATTCGGCCAAAGCGGGGCACCGACGCTGAATTAGAAGGAACTCGTCTTAGAAACTATCTCAAAACCGGTGGCACGGGCGTCTCGCCCGTGCAAACGTCTCGCCGTGTGAACGTAGCGCCATGAGCAAGCGTACGGGCGAGACGCCCGTACCACCACAACTGGGGTTGTGAGATAATTTCTTAGTCGGCTTCGGACACGGTTGTGAAGGGATCGAACACCGCCGGGCCGACGGCGGGCTCCGGCTCGATGGTGACGAACCGCACCGAGCCGTCGAGGAACAGCAGGTTGCCGGCATCGGGCGTTGCGTGCCATTCGGCCTGTCGGCCGGTGCGCCGGCGCACCTCGAACCACACGGCATCGCCCATAACGACGAGGCGAGAAGGTGGGGTCGTGATTCGGCTCAGGCTCAAGCCGACCTCCTGGCCGACCGGGACCGACGAGGCCGGGCGCAGCAGGGCGGCGTTGGCGCGATAGCTGGTGCCGAAGGCCCGGTAGGCGGACAAGGAGCCGGTGCCGGCCTCGGCGACCTCACCGCGGATTCCGGTATCGGCGGGACATTGGAACATCTGCTCGCCGTGTCGCACCAGGCTGCTGCGCGGCACGTATCGATTCAGCGGGCGGTCGAAGTCAAGGAACGGCGAGCCGTTGATCGCCGAGAACCGCAGCCCGCCGTAGAACCACCCGGGCTCGTCGTACACCAAGGGAAACCGCTGGTCGTTGGCTTCCAGGTAAAGATGCCACGCCTCGGAAAGCGCGATCTGATGGCCGGCACAATCGGCGCGATGACTGGCGATTCGAGCCGAGGTCAACGTCGGCAGCAGGATCGCCAACAACGCGCTCACGATCACCAGTGAGATCAGCAGCTCCAGGAGCGAAAAGGCCCGACGAGGCGAGTGGGTCCGCATCACCCCCTACTATACTTGCCGCAAGCGGGCATCGGTTGCAGGAAAGTGATCACAACCGAGGGGATCACCGACTTCCTCATCCTGCTGGGGCATTGGCGGTAGGCCGGTCACTCGCCCTGCTCGTTCGCGCCCTCAACCTCCGGCAGCTTCGCCCGCCACTGGGCGGCCTTGGCCGGCTTGCCCCAGGCTTCATAGAGCTCGACCAGCGCGCGACCCGCGTTGATGGTCAGAGACTTCCTCGGATCAATCGCGCTTAGGATGAGATATGCCTCAAGCAATGCGGCTTCCGCCTCGTCATATTGCTGCAAGGCGGTCAGGCATCGGCCGTGTTCTCTCAGGAATGTTCCCAAAGACTGATCCCCTTCTGGTAGCACGCGGCGCCCGGTGGATACGGTTTGGCTAAAGATCGCCTCCGCTTGGGAAAGTTTGCCCTGGTTGTATAAGAACTCTGCCAACCAGCTCATCGACCTGAGAGTGTTGATGTGCTCCTTTCCCAGTAGGTCATGGTCGATCTCAAGCATCGTCTGAAGGACTGACTCCAGCTGAGCTGGTCTGCCGTGCATTTCAAGAAGGGGGATCAATAGAAACATAATGAACGTGCGCGTTTCAAAGTCGATTTCACCACGGGCTCGGCTGATGCTGAGCACCTCGTTAATGAGGGCCGTCGCCTCCTCCAGCCTATCCCTCCTGAGCAGGAGGATACGTGCCAGGCGCAGCCTCGACCCGAGCGATTGCCCGGGTTCTGAGTGCGCGACCCGGTATGCAATAACCTCGCGCAGGACCACTTCGGCCCTGTCAAGTTTGCCGGAGTTGTCCAAAGCCACACTAAGATCTCGCAGCGTTTCAAATGTCAGTCTGTGCTCCTCCCCCAGAACTTTTCGGCGGAGGTCCAATGCCAATGTGTACTCTTTCACGGCTTCGTCCTCATGCCCAAGATTGTGTAGCGCCTCGCCGAGCTGATGGTGCAGGGCTGCTTTCGGTTCCTCGGAGAGCGATAATATATCTAATCCCACCAGCGTTATTCCCGCCTTTCCCTATGAGATTACTTTTCAGGATTGTGGTAGTTTTGAACCAGCACATGATGGTGAAATCACCTGTGCCGAAGTTGAGCACAGACGGGTTGCCGATGTCCACATGCTCTGAATTAGCATCGTTGAAGTTCAACGCCATCAGTCGATCTCCACATCGCGCCTGCGCACGACCCAATCTCCGACCAAATCCGTGCCCGCCGGGGCGACGCGACTCAGGAGGAACTGATACTCGCGGTCGAGCAGGATGCCGGGCTTGAATTGCAGCACCCGGGGATCGAGGGTCGAGAAAATCGCCCAGACGCCGTTCTGGTAAAGCATCTCCATGACATGCATGGCGCCTTCCGGATGGTCGAATTCCAGCCCCATGACGACGCCGCGCTGGCGGATGCCGATGAAGAAATCCGCGTGGCTCGCCATGATCGATTGCAGGCCGTCGCGCATGTGGCGCGCGATATGGCCGACGATGGTCTTGGTTTCGGGCCGCAGGCAGATCTCCAGCACCTTGGCGGCGGCGATGCAGCCCAGCTCTGCGCCGCCGGCGGCCGCCATTGTGCCGACTCCGTCC
>JADFNO010000242.1 GCA_022563315.1 Planctomycetota bacterium
TCATCGGCGATGAGGGCGAGTTGTTTGCCGCGTCGCGTGAGGCTGGCAATACGTCGGCCAAGCAGGAGTTGGTCGTAGATTGATCTGCCGTGGGGGTTCGGTTCGTGGAATCGGACGATATCACGGCGGAAGAGGCGGACCGCGTGGACTTTAGCGCCGACGATCAGCGGTTCGAGGGTTCGCTTGAGGTTCTCGACCTCAGGTAGTTCGGGCAACGGTTTTGGTCCAGTGGTGATGGAATGTGTCGAAGTTGACAGCAGGGGCGGAGCCGCGCGAGCCGTGAGTATACTTAGGGTAGGGAGCGGCCAGCGGGTCGCTGCCTGTATCCAACCGAAGGCGACTTTGATCGGAGGCTGACTATGCCAGATCCGTTGACCAACAAGCCACCTGTGCAAGTGACCGATCCGACGGCCGCTGCCCGGGAGATCAACGAAGCCTTCGACCGGATCAGCAAGGAGGTACACAAGGTCATCGTGGGGCAGGACGACGTGCTCAGTCAGTTACTGATGGTGATTTTCTGCGGCGGTCATGCGTTGGTGGTCGGTGTGCCGGGTCTCGCCAAGACGCTGTTGATCTCGACGATCGCCAAGTCAATGAGCTTAGGGTTCTCTCGCATCCAGTTCACGCCCGACCTGATGCCTTCGGACATGACCGGGACGGAGGTGATCGAGGAGGACAAGACGTCGGGCGCGCGCGAGCTGCGCTTCGTCAAGGGCCCGATCTTCTCGAATGTGATTCTTGCGGATGAGATCAACCGCACACCACCCAAGACGCAAGCGGCGCTCTTGGAAGCGATGCAGGAGCGGCAGGTAACCGCCGGCGGCGTGCGTCATGTGCTGCCGCAGCCGTTCTTTGTGTTGGCGACACAAAACCCGATCGAGCAGGAGGGCACGTACCCGCTGCCGGAGGCTCAGCTTGATCGATTCATGTTCCACATCAAGATCGACTATCCCACAGAGGACCAGGAGCTGGAGATCGTTCGGCAGACGACGTCGGTGGAGGAGCAGCAGGTCAGCCCGGTGCTGACGGGCGAAGAAGTGCTGCGGATTCAGAGTCTTGTCCGGCAGGTTCCGGTGGCTGACCATGTGCTTCGGTACGTGCTGCGGCTGGTTCGCTCGACTCGTATCCGTGAGGCGAGCGAGAAGCCGGACATCGTTCAGAACTACGTCAGTTGGGGGGCCGGGCCGCGCGCCAGCCAATACCTCGTGCTGGGCGCGAAGGCCAAGGCGATCCTTTCCGGCGCGAGCCACGTGATGCCTGAGCACATTCGCGCGGTGGCCCTGCCGGTGATGCGCCACCGGATAATCACGAATTTCAATGCCGAAGCGGACGGCGTGACGACCGATGACGTGGTGAACGAGCTTCTGGACCGGATCCATGTAGACAGCGCCGACGGGGAGACCACAAAACAGATGGACGCGGTCCTGCGCTAGGAACCCGAGCCGCCGGAATTCGTGGATTCGCTCATGGCCGAGACACCCGCCGTTCGAGCGGAACAGTACCTCGCCCCGGAAACGCTAGTGCAACTGGCGCCGTTTGAGTTGCGCGCGAAGATGATCGTCGAGGGCGTGATGAGTGGGATGCACCGCTCGCCGTACCAAGGCATGGCCGTCGAGTTCGCTGAGCACCGCCAATACGTCCCCGGCGACGATCTGAAGCACCTCGACTGGAAGGTGTACGGGCGATCGGACAAGCTCTACGTCAAGCGCTACCAACAGGAGACGAACCTGGACGTGATCCTGTTGGTCGATGCGTCCGGCTCGATGAACTACGGCACGTTGAAGTCCAAGTCGAGCTGGGGCGGCACGGCCGCGAGCCGAGCCAAGCGCGTCTGGACCAAGTTCGACCACGCCACGGCCGCCGCCGTCGCCATCGCCTACCTCTGCCTCCACCAGCAGGATCGAGTCGGTTTGGTGGTCTTTGCCGACGAGATCAAGACGCTGATCGCGCGCAGCAGCGCTCGCGCACAATGGCGCCGGATCGTTACGGCGCTGAGCGTGGAGCCGGTGCAGGCGCCGACCAATCTTGCCAAGGTCGTCGATCAGGTGTTGGCGAAGATCACCAACCGCGCGCTGTTCGTGATTATCTCCGATTTGTTCGACGATGTGGAATCAATCCGGCAGGGGTTGGCGCGCTTGCGTCATCGTCGCCACGACGTGATCCTGCTGCAAACGCTGGACCGAGAGGAGTTGAGGTTCGGGTTTTCCCAACCCGCGCCGTTTGAGGGACTCGAAGATGAGGGACGTCTGCGCATCGATCCGCGCGCGCTGCGCCAGGCGTACCTCGAGGCATTGTCACACCACCTAGAGATAGTTTCCAAGACCGCGCTCGGGTTTGGTTTTGACTATCACCGGCTTGACACGCACGAATCGA
The DNA here is from genome assembly GCA_022563315.1 of Planctomycetota bacterium. Lineage (GTDB taxonomy): Bacteria > Planctomycetota > Phycisphaerae > Phycisphaerales > SM1A02 > JADFNO01. The sequence continues at coordinate 2,374 of JADFNO010000242.1, forward strand.
TCGGGCCGGTACTGGCCTCTCTTCTAGGCCGACGAAACGCCCAGATCAAACGGAGCAAGGTCGGATGATCCGCCACGACCTGTTGCCAGCGCCTCGGCTTTCGGACGGAGGCGCGTCGTGACTTTCGTCACGCCGGCCCTGGCCATCGCGGGCTTGATAGCCGTGGCGGTGCCGATCATTATTCACCTTCTGGCACGCCGGCGTCGTCGTCCGATCGAGTGGGCGGCCATGCGCTTCCTCATCGAAGCGTTTCAGAAACACCGTCGCCGTTTGCGCATCGAACAACTTCTGCTGTTGATTGTTCGATGTCTGGTGTTGGCGCTGCTGGGAGCGGCGCTCGCCCGCCCGCTTCTGGACGCGCCCGAGGCGCTTGATCTTGGCGGGTCGCGGGCGGTGTTTCTCGTCGTCGATAACGGGCTGGCGTCAAGCGTGGTCATTTCCGACGGCCGGACTGCGTTGGACAACACCATCGACCAGGCGGTGACGATCGTTCAGTCGCTCGGGCCGGGCGATACGGTTGGCGTGGTGACGGCAGCGCGACCGGCGCGGGGACTCGTCGTGCCGCCGTCGTCTGATCACGCCGCAATCATAGAGTTGCTGCGGTCGATGCAGCCGGCCGAGGCGCCCACGGACTTTGCGTCGGCCGCCGTGATCCTGCGGGCGGCGTTGAAGGAGTTGCCGGCCGATCGCGACCGCGCGGTCGCCTATCTGCTGAGCGAGTTCCGTAGCGGGTCGGCGGCGCTGGATGTGTCCTTACCGGCTGCGCTTTCCGATCTTGGCGAGGCGGTGATACTGGTGACCGCGCCGGTGGGACAGGAGCCGGTCGCCAATGTGCAAGTGGTGGCGATCGAGCCGCGGCGCGGCTTGATTCTGACGTCCGCAGCGGAGGGATCGGTGCAGGTGACGGTCCGGCTGGCGCGGACCGGCGGGGACCTGGCCTCTGACGTGACGCGGGTGCGCCTGGTTGGCGACGGATTGCCGCTGGTCGAGCCGAAGGTCGTCCAATGGGCGGCGGGCCAGTCCTCCTCCTCCGTCGATTTCATGGTCAACTTCGCCGGACAACGTGAGCGCACGGTAACCCTGACCGCTGTGCTCGACGACGACGCGCTGACCGCAGATGACCAGCGTCACACCGTGGTCTCGACCCGCAATCAGATCCGTGTGCTGCTTGTCGACCGTCGAAGCTTCGGACCGGGGCCGGGGATCGAACGGCTCCGCTCCGGGCAATGGATACGCCGGGCGCTGCAGCCCGCCGAGCAAAGTCCCGTTGACGTGGTCGAGGCGGACCCCGCGGCGTTGGATGCCCAAGATGTGCGCGGGGTTGATGCCGTGATCGTGCCCAGACCGGACCTGCTCAACGATGATGGGTGGTCGGTGCTTAGCACATTCGTAGACGGCGGGGGCGTATTGGTCGTCTCACCGCCCGCCCAGGTCAACGTGCATCAGTGGACCGACCGCTTGTCAGCAGACCTTCGGCTGCCCTGGCGCATCGCCCTGGAGGTCGTCGACCACGAGACGAGCATGGGCCTTGCTGATGAGCAGCCGTCGTCTGAATTGCTGCGGATGCTGTCGGGCGATCTGGCGCAACTTCTTGGCCCGGTGTTGGTGAACCGAGTCCTGCCGATTGACCGCGATTCAACCCGAGG
>JADFNO010000243.1 GCA_022563315.1 Planctomycetota bacterium
ACTCTTTGGTTGCAAGTTCGCCAACGTGCAGCCCCACTCCGGCGCGAACGCTAATCTGGCCGTGTACTTCGCTCTGCTCGAGCCCGGCGATACGCTGATGAGCGTTGTCCTTTCCGACGGCGGACATCTCACCCACGGTTCGCCCGTCTCCATCTCCGGCAAGTGGCTCAAGCCTGTCCACTACCCGCTGGTCTACGACGAATCACGCGCCGACTACGGCTACATCGATTACGACGCGGTCGAAAAACTCGCGCTTCAGCACAAACCCAAGATCATTCTTTGTGGATATTCCGCCTATTCGCGCGTGATCGATTTCGAGCGCTTTCGCGCCGTCGCCGACAAAGTGGGGGCGGTGTTGGTTTCTGATATTGCGCATATTGCGGGGCTATGTGTGGGCGGCGCGCATCCTGATCCGTTCCCGCACAGCCACATCGTCACGACGACGACGCATAAGACGTTGCGCGGACCGCGCGGCGGACTGATCCTCACCAACGATGAGGAACTCGCCAAGGCGATCAATAAAGCGGTCTTCCCCGGCACGCAGGGCGGGCCGTTGATGCACATTATCACCGCCAAGGCCGTCGCCTTCGGCGAAGCGCTCAAGCCGGAGTTCAAAACCTACGCCAAGCAGATCGTCGCCAATGCCAAGGCACTGGCTGAAACGTTGATGAGCTGCGGACATCACTTGCTCTCCAACGGCACGGACAATCATTTGATGTTGATGGACCTGCGCAAATTCGATCCGGAATTGACCGGCAAACAGGCGGCGTTATGGCTCGAAGCGGCGGGCATCATCGTCAACAAGAATACGGTTGCGCATGAGGAGCGCTCGCCATTTCAGACCAGCGGCATACGTATCGGTTCGCCGGCTGCCACCACGCGTGGGTTGAAGGAGAACGACATGCGCCGGGTCGGGACGTTCATCGATCGCGTACTCAAAGCCAAGGGCGACGAAGCGGTGATCAACGAAGTTGGCGAAGAAGTGCGCGAGCTGTGCGCACGATTCCCCTTGCCGCATTAACAAAACCATTTAGCCCCCGGTGAATACACCGGGGGCAAACCGCGCCCGAGCGGCGATGCGCGGTTGGATATACAGATATACCGTTGAAGTACGAACGCCTCTTTCGGCAAACAGAGGGGTTGGTGATATGCCAGCGCTCATCGCCCCCGGTGTATTCACCGGGGGCTAAATGGATCGGATATGATCGGCGTCATGGCAAACACGCTGGCCATCATGCTTACGATGACGACGTACGGCACTTGGCTTCGCGGCGATGAACGAGGATGGGTCGATGATGGACGGATTCTCCCGGCCAATCCGATTCTCAAAGATGATGATCGTAAGCGCATGAAGCACTCTGTTTATCTCTTCGAACGGAGCCGGTTGCTCGATGTGGGTGAATTCATCGGCAAGTCGTTGTGCGAACGACTCAACCTTCGGATTTTGGCGCTGACGGTACAAACGTGGCACGTTCATCTGCTGTTCGGAACCACCGTGCACGCCATCGCAGACATCGCAAAGTGTGCGAAGGACTCCGTGCGATGGGGAATCCGACCCAAGCGACCGATTTGGTCTGATGGTTACGACAAGCGATACTGTTTTGACGAGTCATCGGTGTGGAATCGGATGCGATACGTTGAACGACATAACGTGGAACAAGATTGGCCGGCCAAGCCTTGGCCATTCGTCGAAACACCATCATTTAGCCCCCGGTGAATACACCGGGGGCACGCCGCGCCCGAGTGGCGATGCGTGGCGGGATCCACAGATACACCGCCGAAGTACGGACGCCTCTTTCGGCGAAACGGATCGCTTGGCATTGCCGCGCCCTTCGCCCCCGGTGTATTCACCGGGGGCTAAATGGGGTGGTTGCGCACAGCCGATTGGCGTAGGCCTTCGTACACCGCGGCGCACACCGCCGTTGCGAGATTCAGACTCCGCGCGGCCGGATCGTCCACCATCGGCAGCGTAATTCGATGGTTCTCACCGAAGGTTGACGTTACCCACTCGTGAACTTCCCTGGCCACGCCGGCCGTCTCCTTCCCAAACAGCAGATAATCGCCCAACTCAAATGACGCCTCCCAGTGCGGTCGGCTCGACTTGGTCGTATACAACCAGACGCGCTGCGGCTGCTCGGCGTCGAGGAACGTCGACCAACTTTCGTGTTCCCGGCAATCGACCAGATGCCAGTAATCCAACCCGGCTCGGCGGCGGGCCTTGAGCGACATATCGAACCCGATGGGGTGGACGATGTGCAGCCGACACCCGGTGGCGGCGGCGGTCCGACCGATGTTGCCGGTATTGTTGGGAATCTCCGGGTTCAGCAGTACGATATGAAACCGCGGGTCGGGCATACGATCCAGTCTAGCCGGACGCTGCTGCAAGCGGCATGGGCTTCGGCTATCATGCGGGGCTCGCCGGGGGGGTTATCTCGATCCACGATGCCCGCGGCGCCGTCGTTGCGGCGAGGAGAATTCGTGCATGGCCGACTACACGACCGGTGACATTCGCAACCTGGCCCTGGTTGGCGCTGCCGGCGCCGGCAAGACCACGCTGGTCGAGGCGATGCTCCACGAGGCGGGCGTGATCGGCCGGGTCGGTCGCATCGAGGACGGCAACACCGTCTGCGACTACGACGAGTTGGAGAAGGAACTCAAGCAGAGCCTCGACAGCGCAATCGTTCATTTCGATCACGCCGGCGCGCACGTCAATCTCATCGACACCCCCGGCGCATCGGACTTCTTAGGCAAGGCGATCAGTTCGCTGCCCGCGGTCGAGACGGCGATGGTTCTCATCGACGCTGCAGTCGGCATCCACACCGTCACCCGCCGTATCATGAAGGTCGCTGAGGAGCGCAACATCCCGCGCCTCATCGTCATCAATAAGATTGACCACGCCACGGACTTACCCGGCCTCGTCAGCGCTATTCAGGAAAGCTTCGGGAATGTATGTCAGCCGGTGAACCTGCCCGCGGACGGCGGAACGTCGGTCGTCGATTGCTTCACGAATGATTCCGGATCAAGCGACCTCGGGGATGTCGCCGGTCACCATACCGCCATCATCGAGCAGGTGGTCGAAATTGACGAAGCGCTGATGGAGCAATACCTCGATCAAGGCGAAGTCAGCGCCGATCAGTTGCACGAGCCGTTCCAGAAGGCCATGCGCGAAGGACATCTGATTCCGATCTGCTTCACCTCGGCGCGTGAGACCGTCGGCATAAAGCAGTTGATGGACGTTCTCGCCTCGCATTGTCCGAGTCCGGCGGAAGGAACTCCCGCCGTATTCACGTACACCGAGGACGGCGAGAAGAAGGAGCACCTCGCCGTCGCCGATGCCGCCAAGCCGCTGGCCGCTCACGTATTCAAAGTCTCATCCGACCCGTTCGTGGGCAAGCTCTGCGTTTTTCGGGTTCATCAAGGTACCGCCGGGTTGGAGGCGAACCCTCACATCGACGATGCCAAGAGAGGCACGCGGATCGCGCATTTCTTCAAGGTGCAAGGTAAGAACCACGAGGAAACGACGAAGATCATCGCCGGTGACATCGGGGCCGTCGCCAAGATCGAGGAAATCGACTACGACTCGGTGTTACACGACGGATCGATCGGAAGTGATCTTCGCTTGCGCTCGTTGGTCATGCCCAAGCCGATGTTCGGCCTTTCGATCGAAGGTACGAGCAAGGGCGCTGAGACCAAGATGGGCGAAGCGCTGAGCAAGCTCGCGGCGGAGGATCCCACGCTGGAAATTGAACATGTGCAAGCGACGAACGAAACCGTGCTGCGCGGACTCGGCGAGCAGCATCTTCGCGTCAAGCTGCGCTTGCTCAAGGATCGTTACGGCGTCGAGGTGGCTACGCGCCCGCCCACGGTTCCATATAAGGAGACGATCACCGCCAAGGCCGACGGGCATCATCGCCACAAGAAGCAATCAGGTGGGGCGGGGCAGTTCGGGGAGGTCTACCTGCGGGTCGAGCCTTTGAGCGCTCAGGCCAACGGCGAACTCGGCACACTCGAGTTT
>JADFNO010000078.1 GCA_022563315.1 Planctomycetota bacterium
ACTCCTATCGCAAGAGGCATAGATCGTTTCCGAGCACGCCTCTCCGCTCGCCGGGCAACTGCTCGGTCGGTTCGGGCAATGCCTTTCTTGGAATTGGCAAGTGCTGGAGCCTTCTGCGGAACTGCCGGAACGCGTGAAAGAACTCCTTCCCGGTTCTAAGCAAGTCCTTTCAACCATCAAGCAACTCTTTGCTCGCTCTAAGCACTTGCTTCCTCACTCTAAGGAGTCCTTTCCTCACTCCAAAGAGTCCTTTCCTCGCTCCAAAGAGTCCTTTCCTCGCTCTAAGCAATCCCTTTCTCGCTCTAAGCATTCCAGTTACGCGGGTTTGTCGGTCTGCGCAGCCATGAGTGGCCCGCTTTGGTGCATGGCGATGAAGTTCGACACTAATCGGACTCTCCGCACCAAACCGTCGGGGGCTTGTTTTCCCAGGCGGACGCCCGAGAAACCCGGGCGAATGACGCTTACTCCCAGGAGTAAGCCGCTAAAACCCGGGTGAATGACGCCTACTCCCGCGTGAACGCCGCTAAAGCGCGCGTGAACGACGCTAAAACGCGCGTGGCAAACGCTCTCACGCGCGTGAACGACGCTTACTCAAGGGAATAAGCCACCAAAACCCAGGTGAACAGCGCGAATTCCCCGGGGTTCAGGTCATAACACCCTGGTGCCCGAGGAGAACCCCCGGACGTTCCGACCCCCCGGATGTTCCGGCCCGGAAGCTCAGAGGCCGGGAACTGCGCGACCTGCAACTTGCTCCCCCCACCACCCCACTCGTCGCGCATCGCTCATGGCGCATCCCTCTTCCGCTCAATCAATCGGCAGCGGATCGGCGGCTTCGCCGCGGGTCCAGGCGCGGATCTTCGGTAAGAGCACTTCGATACAGAGAATCTTGACGCAGGCGGCGACGGGAATCGCCAGCAACATGCCGTAGATGCCCAGCACCGATCCGCCGGCCAGCACCGCGACGATGATGGTGACGGGATCGAGGTTCGTCGCTTTGCCCGCGATGGTCGGCGTCAGGACGTACCCTTCGATCAGTTGCACGAAGACAAACACCAACGTCGGCCAGAGAACGATGCCCAACCAACCGAGCCAGATGCGATCGTCCGGCGGTAGGCCGAGCTGATCGAAGAACAACAGCCCCACCGCCAGTGGAATCCCGATCACGCCGAGATAGGGAACGGCACAGAAAATCCCGACGATGAGCCCGAGGGCGATCGCGTAGGGCACGCCACAGAACATCCACCCGATGGCCAGCATAATACCCATGATGATGCTGATGACGATTCGGCCGCGCACGAACCCGGCCACGACGTGATCCATCTTGGCCGCCAGCTCAAAGGTATGTTCACGATTCTTGTTCGGCACGAGCTCCCGCCCGAACTTGACAACGTCGGGATACCAAAGGCTGAAGAAGAAGAAGTAGAACGGGATCAGAAACGCGACGAGCCCAAGCTGCACGATCGCGCCAATGACACCGAAGATTGCCTGGGCGCTGCCGCGCGCGATGTTGAGCCAGTCGGCGTTCGCCTCGTCGTCGGTCGGCGGGCCAAGCTCCGCCAGAAGCTCGGCGCGCAGCTCGTCCTTGAGTTGCGCGTACTGCTCGTCGCTCATCAGTGCAGCGTTCACCGGCCCCTGTGCCTTTCGCGGTGCTTCTTGTGCATCGTCAGCTTCTGCGCCGCCCGGCTGATTGTCGTTTGTCTGAGCGTCAGTCTCGTTCGTTCCGTCTGAAGCGGCGCCAGCCTCGCCGGGCAACAGGTCAAGTACGGTTTGGAACTGATCTGCGTAGGCCTCGGGTACGTATGGTCCGAGCTGGGCGACCTTGGCGCGAAACTCTCCCTCGCGAACATCATCGATAAACTTCGTCGTTTGGCCGATGATCAGCGGTAACGCAATCGCCAGCAGCGCGAGCACGGCAATGCCCGCCGTGGCCAGCACGGCCGCGACGGCGTGCGGACGTTTCACCTTCGGATGTCGGCACAACTTTTCGATCAACGGCTCGAACAAGTACGCCAACAACAGCGCGACCAGCAACGGCACCGTGACCGCCCGCAGCGCGTATCCGGCCCAGACGAGGCCCAGCACGGCCGCGACGAACAGCAAGTCGCGCACCGCCTGAATCTGCCAGATATGTAGCCGCTTGACAAGAACGGAATCATTCGGCTCGCTGCGTTGGGCCTCTGGACGCTGGGCCATGTCCTTGAGACTATCGCATCCAGCGCAGCTGGCAAGTCAGCGTGACCGCCGAGGTCGATCCTACATTCGTTTGATCAGATCAGTTCGCGCCGATTCGCGCCAGCAGCGTGTCGCGACTGAACGCTTCGTCGAAATCGTACACGGCGCGGAAGTCGTCCATCGTATCGTCGTTGTTCCTGGTCATCAGACCGGCATCAATCATGGCGAAGACGATTCGACCGAAGTCGTTTGTGCGCCTGACGTTCCAATGCTCGAGCACGATCGGGGCCAGCAGCCCGTACTTGTCGATGGCCAGATCGCGAAGACCGATGCACAACTCTTGGCCGCTGATGTGCCGATCCGCCTCGGGCATCGCCTCGGGATCTTCGTGCACCTGTTCAACCGCGTAGTTGAGCCCTTCGCGAACGAAGGCGAAAGCCTCCAGCGGATATGGACCCGCGGTGGCGAGGATCTTCTTCCAATCGATTATCTCTTGCTGCTCGGTCATATCAGATCATCGTCTCCAGCAAGTCGGACTCATCATATCGGCCTCACGCCCGCGAAAACACCCAAAAATCGACCTTGCCTCGGCTACCGGCCGCGTGAGGCCCACAGCGTATCCTTAATAAGGAAGCGCAGCGGCCGATCGGCCCATTCCTGGGCATAGTCGACCCCGATCCGGCGTGTGCAAAGAATCCGGCTCGGGGGCAGCGCCCGTGATCGCAGGCGCTCCAGAAACAACGATCTGCTGGCACACATGTCGATCTCGTTCAAGGATCGATCGATGGCCAGAGCTTGGGTCAGTTTCGCCGGACCGGAGCACAGATCAGTTTCGCGTTTCGCGCTCGGCCGGTTGCGGTGCATCCGTTTGAGCCCCTCCGTGGGGTGAATCGCCCGCAGGAGGACCGCGACGCCTTCGTCCGCCTTGCCGCACACGATGTTGAGGCAATGATGCATGCCGTATGTGAAGTAAACGTATGCGTGGCCGCCGGGTAAATACATCGCTGCGTTGCGAGCCGTCCGCCGACCGCGGTACGTGTGGGCCGCGGCGTCATCAGCGCCGAGGTACGCCTCGACTTCCACGATCGTTCCCGCTAAGCGCTGCCCGTTGATGACGCGGACCAACCGCTGGCCCAACAGTCGTCGAGCGACGGTAATCGGATCGGCCGAAAACGCCGTGAAGCGTGCAGGCATACTCAATCTCGTCTTAGCGCGCAGCATCAAACGCAGCCACCGGATACGTAGCCTTGAAGTCTACTGCACACGGTTGTCAACGGATGGGGAAGGGACCGGCGATCCACTGCGGCGCGTCATCACGACGTAACACTTGTGACAGTGGTTCGTCCGGATCGTCGCCGTCGATCTGGACCGCGAGCAAGCCGGCCGTCGGTCCGGGGGCAAGCGTGACCAACGATTCATCAAAGCCCAAGGCCGAAGCGCCGGCCACCGTAGCCATTCGCAGCAGCGTGACCGGATCGACCCCGTCGCGCTGGTAGAGGAAGCGCATGTCGTCCAGCACGCTGATCCGATCGGGCGTATCGAGGCACGGCAATCCATCGGTGCCCAAGGCGACGTTCATGCCGAAGTCCAACATGTCACGGTATCGGTGCGGCGAACGGCCGGCGTGGGGATGACCGAAGTAGGCGCTGGCCCGGGGGCAGTAAGCGATGGTGATCGGCCAGCCGGCGAGTTTTTCCACATGGCCGTTGTCCAAATAGTTCACGTGAGCGACGACCACCGGCTCTTGGCTCAGAATCCGGGCCAGATACTCGATGGGATGGCATCGGTGGCCGGCGATCGAGTCGTCCCACACGCCGAAGCGCTTGAGCATCGCCGCCAGGGGGCCGGTCGCCGTATCGACGAACTCCAATTCCTCCAGCGTCTCAGCCAAATGGGTGGCGAGCGGTCGTTGGAGCTGGACGGCGGCCTCGTAGACCGCTCGACCACAGGAATATGGCGCGTGGGGCTGCAACCCGAGCCGGATGCCGCGCTCATCGGCCGGGCAGTCCCCCACCGCCTCCTGCATCGTTCGGACGGCATCGACCTGGCGATCACCGAGCCCGAATATCTCCAGGAAACTGACGCCGGCGAGGTTCGAGGCCCGCAACTGACGAATCGGGACGAGCGACCGGACGCCGGCGATGTCCCCCACCAGGGCCGTCCCCCCCGCCAAGGCGAGCTCGATTCCGCGCTGGACCGAGGCCGCGATCGCCTCATCAGTCTCGGCTCTGGCGGGCCGTAATTGCTCGATCCAACTCACAAAATCGCCGTCCAACGGCATCGGCCCAATGTGACTCAAGTCCAAGTGGCAGTGGACGTTGACGAGCGCGGGCAGAACGACGGCGTCAGGCAGATCGGTCACGGTGGCGCCCGACGGCTGGCCGATCGTGGCCGGCTCGCCACACGCCAGAATCCGCGCGTTCTCCAACAGGACCGCACCGGGCGAGGCTCGGCGCCCCTGACCATCCACGACCAACGCCGCTCGGATCAATGTGCGACCCTGATGAGGCATGGATCTCGTCTCCTGGCGATGCACCTGGCAATCGCGCCGGCGAATCTCTCAAACTCATCCGTCGCGTGCCAACACGCCGATTCAATACTCGGTAGCATACGGCCCCCTGACACCGCTACGGACAAGGCGTGTTCAAGATCATCTCCACAATCAGCAATGGACTTTGCGAGGACCCACCCATGCGACGTGCAGTATCCATCACGACCGTTGTTTGTTTGGCATCACTGACCCTGCTAAGCACCGGCTGCGTGCAGCAGGACCGATACGACCAGCTTTTGACAACCAACAAAACGCTCATACAGCAACTTGAGAACGTGAAAGGCGACCGCAACGTGGCAAATGCCAATGTGGCGACGCTGCGCGGTCAACTGACCAAAACCAAATCCGACAACGATACCCTGCGGATGCGAATCAATGCGATGGACAACGAACTGGGCAACCAGGAGAGCGAATACGTCCGGCTTCTGGATCGCGTCAGCAAAATGCCGGCGCGACCGCTTCCGTATCAGGTAGAGCGAGCGCTGGAAGACCTGGCTACGGCCTATCCGGAGTTGCTTTCGTTCAACGCCGAGGCCGGCATGATTCGATTCGCCAGTGATCTGACCTTCGATCTGGGGTCAGTCGAGATCAAGGCTGGCGCCGCCGCCACCATCACCACGCTGGCTGACATTCTCAATGCCGCCGAAGCGACGGGCCTGGAGGTGCAAGTGGTCGGCCACACCGACAACGTACCGATCGGCAAGCCGGCGACTCGACAGAAGCACCCGACCAACGTGCATCTTTCGGTGCACCGTGCGATCTCGGTGCGCAGCGCGCTGACGGCGGCGGGGATCGATGCGACGCGGATTCAGGTGGCGGGGTACGGCGAGTTCCGTCCCATCACGACCAACGGGGCCAAAGGTGCGGCTGAGAACCGGCGGGTTGAGTTGTTCCTCTTCCCCATGACCGAGCCCGGCGCCTGGAGCCAGCGGCCCTTAGCCACGCCCGAGCAACCCGGCGAAGTGCAGTCTGCGCCCGAAATCGAGCCGGACAAATGATTCGTCGCGCTTGGTGACGGTGCGATTCGGACCGGATCGAAGGCGACGATCGCCGGCGCTCCCGAAACGATTGTTTCTCCTGAAAAGAGCCCAGGAACGGGAGTTCCTGGGCTTTGTGATTGTGGTGGGCGGTTGCGCCCCGAAGCAGTACGGCCGCATGTCGTTATTCCAGCCGTGGGCCAGGCGTAGGGCAACTCGTTGGTTTCTGTGCCCGTCGTCACGGGAAAGCTAGACGGCGGAACCTGGGGCGCGTGGATCGCGTGATTTTTTTTGCGTTGAACGGCGAAAGTTCGAGCCATCACGCATTTGTGAGGTCGACTCGCCGCGTTCACCCGGCCGAGGCGAAACGCGGTATCTTCCTCGTCCATGTTCACGGCTTCGGTCAATCGGGTGACACAATTCGGGCAGGGGTTGGTGCAGGCGGTGGCGGACTTCGGGCGGTTCATCCAGTTCGCCGGAACGACCGCGTCGTGGCTGCTGTTTCGAGCAAAGAAATGGTGTCGTTGGCGACTGCTGGGGCCGCAGCTTTATTCGATCGGCGTCTTGTCCATTCCCGTCGTCGCGATCACCGGCGCCTTTATCGGCATGGTGTTGGCCCTGGAAGGGTACGCCCAGTTCGAGGCGCTGGGGCAGCAAGGTCGCCTGGGGGGAATCATCAACGTCTCGGTGACGAAACAGATCGGCCCGGTGCTGGCAGCCGTAATGGTTGCGGGGCGAGTGGGCGGCGCGCTGGCGGCGGAGCTGGGAACCATGCGCGTCACCGAGCAGCTCGACGCGTTGCGGGCCATGGCTACCGATCCTATCGGTCACCTCGTCGTGCCGAGGTTCGTGGCGTGCCTGATCATGACCCCCATCCTTACGATCTACTCCGATGTGTTGGGTGTGGCGGGCGGGTGGCTGATCACTGTGCAGTTCTATAATGTTTCGCCGTATGAGTATTGGGACTTCACGAAATTCTTCGTTGATTGGTGGCAGCCGGTCTCCGGCTTGATCAAGAGCGTGTTCTTCGGCGCGAGCATCGGTTTGATCGCGTGCTACAAGGGGTTTTATTGTCGCCCGGGCGCGGCGGGGGTTGGCCGGGCGGCGACCGAAGCGTTCGTGGCGAGCTTTCTGGCGATCATCACGTTGAACCTCGTCCTGGCCAAGGTCCTCAACAGCATCGACGTGATGTTCATCACCAAAGGCGCTTCGTCGGCGCTGGGGTGAATTAGATCACCGCTAGGCCGATCGGATCGGGCGGTGGAAGTCCATTCTGAGGCTCCGGCAGCGGGGTCGGACCGAATGGGTACATACCCAAATCAGGCGATTTGGCGGGTAATCGAGAAATAACTTGCTTGCTCTGCCAGAGAAAGATAGCCTGTGCCCTACCTGAGGTGGCCAATGTAGGCCCCATGAGGAGACGGCGTGGAGGAGGCGTGGTGTTCGGCACAGATAGACCAGTGTTTTGTCGCGATGGCGAAGCTGCGGGAGTTCTTCCAGCCGGCGGCTTGGTAAGGCGCGCGAACGAACCCCGTACGAGAGCCGACACCTCACCTGCCTGTCATTCTTAATGTTATAGAGCGGACCATGATCGTAAGGGACCGGGCTAAGGAGAAAGCAAATGATCGAACGAAGAGGATCGTGTACGTGGCGCACTATTGTGGGAGCGATACTCCTGACCATGGGACCGGTGGTGGCTTCGGTGACGGCCGCGTCGCTGCTGGGCGGCCCGCCCAAGAACGACTTGTGCGAGAACGCGATTTCCGTGTCGGTTCCCGGCTCCGTGGTTGGTTTCACCATCGACGCGACTATCGATGATACATTCCCGTTCTGCGGCACTTCCATCACCGCGCCGGGTATCTGGTACACGGTCATAGGCACCGGCAACACGATAACCGCCACCACCTGCTCAGAGTTCACCGAATACGACACGAAGATCAGCGTGTACTGCAACTCCTGCGCTGAACCGATCTGTGTGGGCGGTAATGATGACGACTGCGTCCCGTTCGGCTTACTCAGTACGGTCCAGTGGTGCTCGCAAGAGGGGACGGAGTATCTGATTCTTGTTCACGGTTTCGGTGGTCAGACGGGTGGCTTTGTTCTATCCATCTTCGACGACGGGGTGGCGTGCGATGACCCAGTCGATTGTGCCTTCGGCGACGTATGCGGCGATCCGGATGCCGGCAACTGCTTCGACCCGGACGGGAACGGGACGCCCGGCTGCAACGACCTGGCCTGCTGCGAGGCGGTGTGTGCCCTTGATCCGTTCTGCTGCGACGTCGAGTGGGACAGCCTCTGCGCCGGAGAAGCAGCCGATCTCTGCGGCAACCCGGCCTGCCCCGGTGAGGGCAGTTGCTTCGAGGACAACGGGACCCCCGGCTGCGATGATCCGGTCTGCTGCAACAAGATCTGCACAGTCGATCCGTTCTGCTGCGACGTCGAGTGGGATCAGCTCTGCGCCGATGCAGCGGCCGATCTCTGCGGCCTGCCGCCCGTGAACGATCTGTGTGAGGACGCGATTCCCGTGTCGGTTCCCGGTTTTGCGGTCGGTTTCACCAACGACGCAACCATTGACGATGAGTTCCCGTTCTGCGGCACCTCCATCACCGCGCCGGGTATATGGTACTCGGTCGTAGGCACCGGCAACACGATGACCGCCACCACCTGCTCAGAGTTCACCGAGTACAACACGAAGATTAGTGTGTACTGTTCCTGCCTTGATCCGATCTGTGTGGGCGGGAATGATGACGATTGCGACATGTTCGGCGGACTGCACAGCACCGTCACTTGGTGCTCGCAGGCCGGCGCGGAGTACCTGATTCTCGTTCACGGTTTCGGTGATTTGACGGGTGGCTTTGATCTATCTGTCTTCGACGACGGCGTCGCGTGCGGTGATCCGGTGGACTGTTTGGGCGGCGGTGCATGCGGCGATCCGGATGCCGGCAGCTGCTTCGTGGTCCATCCGACGCCCTTCTGCGACAATGCCGAATGCTGCGAGCTTGTCTGCGCTATCGATCCGTTCTGCTGCGACACCGCGTGGGATGGACAGTGCGTCGACGAGGCCCAGGTGTTGTGCGCCGGGTGCGGCGATCCGGATTCCGGTAGCTGCTTTGAGAACAACGGCACGCCCGGCTGCGACAATGCCGAATGCTGTGCGCTAGTCTGCGACGCAGATCCGTTTTGCTGCGAAAGCTTCTGGGATGCGATCTGTGCCGGTGCAGCGGACGACCTCTGCGAAGCGCTCTCACCCAAGAACGACTTGTGCGAAGATGCGATTCCCGTGCCGGTTTTCGGCTCCGTGGTCGGAACTACGAACGCCGCAACTATCGATGATGCCTTCCCGTTCTGCGGAACTTCCATCACCGCGCCTGGCGTGTGGTACTCGGTCATTGGCACCGGCAACACGATGACCGCCACTACCTGCTCAGAGTTTACCGAGTACAACACGAAGATCAGCGTGTACTGCATGTCCTGCGCTGAACCGACCTGTGTCGATGGAAACGATGACGATTGCGACTTGTTCGGCGGACTGCACAGCACCGTTACCTGGTGCTCGCAGGAGGGGGCGGTATACCTGATTCTTGTCCACGGTTCCGGTGATTTGACGGGTGGCTTTCATCTCGCGGTCTTCGACGATGGTGTTGAATGCGCTGGCCTGGTGGATTGCCTACGGCCGGATCCCTGCCCGGCGGACTTCGACACCAGCGGCGACGTTGGCGTGAAGGACCTGCTCTTCTTGCTCGGTGCCTGGGGACCGTGCCCGAAGAAGGGAGATTGTCTCGCCGACCTCGTCGTGGACGGCGTCGTTGGCGTGAAGGACCTGCTCTTCTTGCTCGGCGCCTGGGGCCCCTGCCCCGGCGGCGCTGAGTGCAAGGGTCAGCAGTGCGGCACGTACACGTTCGATTGCAACCCGGACGATGACACGTGCGTGTGCTACACCAACCCAGATGGCAGTGGCTTCTGCGGCGAGGTTATCCCGTGCGACGGCGCGATCCCCTGCGATGGCGACGGTGACTGCCCACCTGGGTTCCGTTGCGCGATTCTGACATGCTGCGGAGATGCAGGCATCTGTATCCCAGAGTGTGATGGAATACCAAGTGCTAATGCGCCCAAGGGTCAACGCACGAGCGCCGGACGCTGAGTCGCCTATCACAGAATCGCTGCTCCAGAAACCGATCCACCCCCGGCCTTCACCGGCCGGGGGTTTTGTTTGACCCCGGGGGGCCGCCATTTCGCGGTCAAGGTATCTGGGGCACTCGCACGGGCCGGCGAGGCCGGGTCGTGGCCTCCTCAGCGGGACCGGAGGGAGGCTGGGGAACCTGGATGAACGTGACCGGGGCGCCGGTTCCTGGGTGAGCACGGTCGCCGGCTTGGAGCCGTATTGGTTCAACCCCGCTGCCGCCGTCCACCGAAACTCGGAAAAATGTCAATAAATCGGCTTTGGAATCGGGTGGGTATGAGGTACGATGCCCTTACAGCGCCAGGATACGCCAGGCGGGCTGTTCGATCGCACCCATCTCTTCGGGACGGGCAGAGCAGAAACAGCCTCACCGAGATATCCGACTTAAGGATCGAAGAACGAGTCTAAGGAGAAATGTAGACATGTCATCACCCACACTGCAACGGCTGGCTCGGCTGAGCCTCGTTCCAGGAATCTGTACAGCACTCGCGCTGGTGGCCGGTGCGTACGCCAACCCTGGCGACACTGAGAAGAAAGCGACCAGTACGAGTGTCGCCGCAGATGCCGCCGACACCGGCAACCAGTTGTCCGGAGCGAATCCATCGCTGGCCAAGGTGATTGGCGAAGCGCTTGGATCTCGTCTCCCCAGTCCACGTGTAGATGGATACAGAAGTCCGATACTGGCCGGCGGACAATGTAACAATGACTGTGGAGCCGGCGACGTCCCCGAGGGCGAGGTCTGTGCGGGCGACCATTATGTTGATACGACCAACGGCGGCTGCAACTCTGACCCGGATATCTTCGGCGATGCGTTCTGCGACGTCATCATTTGTGGAACCTCGTCTAACTTTGACACCACCGGCGACGGGCAATCAAACTCTCGCGATACCGACTGGTATCTGATCAGCGCCGCGGAGCTGGCGGCGGCAGACACCGACAACAATGGGGTCGTCCAGTTTCAAGCGACACTCACGTCCGAGTTCGACGGCGTCGTGTTCTTCATCGCCTTCGACCCGGACTGCGATAGCCTCGCCTTCCCGGGTACGACCGGCTTCTCCGGGGCAGACTGCGCCGGTGGCGAGTCGGCGGTAGCAACGCTGATACTTGACGAGCATCCCGCGGGCGTCGTTGTGTTCGTTTCCACCGGGGAGTCCGACGGCACCCCCATCTTTGAGGGCTTCGAGTGCACCACCGGGCTAAATGACTACACCTTGCTCATCCAGTGCGACGAACCGCTGATCGACTGCGCGCCCGGCTCCGGTCCCTGCGGCGAACCCAACGGATCCCCCGGCTGCGAAGACCCGGAGTGCTGCAAGGCGGTGTGCGCGATCGACCCGGCCTGCTGCTTCGATCCGTGGAGCCAGAACTGCGCCAACATCGCCATAGAGATCGGCTGCGCGGGTCTCCCCTGCCCGGTCAGCTCGTGCGAGGACGGCGTGTGCACACTGACCCAGAGTCAGAATTCCTTCATCGACGCGGGCAACCAAGTCGCCTGCGGTAACGACACGGGGACTACCCCGAACTTTTGGGCCCGCTGCTACAACCTTGTTGAAGAAGGCGTGCCTATGGGCGAGAACTTGACCATCAACAGCGTCACCTTCGGCGTCGCGCAGGCGACGGTCGACGGCATCAATATCGATGTCACCCTCTATATTGACTGCAACGGCTGCCCGCCTGATAAACCCCTGATCGACGCCCTCGTGTTGGCGACGCAGTCGCTCCAGGTGAATATAGCTGACGTGGGCACCATGATCACGGTCAATTTCCCGGCAGGGACGGTAGTGCCCGCGGGCGTGGATCTGATCGTTGAGATTGGGAGTGTGGATGATGGCTCGATAGCGCCCGGCTTCTCCTTCCGCGCGATGAGCAATGACGTCGGGCAGTGCGCTCCGAGCTACATTCGCACGGATGGTTCCTGCGGCCTCGGTGGCTGGACCGATCTGGCGGAGGTCGGGGACGGGTTCCCCGATGCCCACCTGCTCCAGAGCATCAGTGCCACGGTGGGCGGTGTGGTCACCGTGGATTGTCTGGAGGCTTGTAGCGAGGACGCCGGCCCCTGCGGCGAACCCAACGGATCCCCCGGCTGTGAAGACCCGGCGTGCTGCGCGGCGGTTTGCGCGATCGACCCGGCCTGCTGCTTCGAGCCGTGGAGCCCGAACTGCGTCGAAATCGCCATAAACAACGTCGGCTGCGTGCCCGAGCCCTGCGAAGACCCGGGTGATACCGAGGGTGTTTCGGTACCGGCGGGCGACGACTTCGACAGCTACAAGGACGGTTTCCTCTTGACAGGGGTAAACGGTTGGAGTGGTTGGGAAGACTCCCCGGGCGCTGTCGCCAATGTGACCAGTGACCAGTTCCGTAGCGCTCCGCACTCGATCGAGATCGATGCGGGCGACGACCCGGTCCAGCAGTACCTGGGCGCTTTTTGTGAGGGCCAATACGTCTTCACCGTTTACCAGTACATCCCCTCCAATATGGTCGGCTTGTCGTTCTTCATCATGCTGAACACCTATAACAACGTTAACAACACCGGCAGGAACTGGTCAGTTCAGGTCAACTTCGACAACAGCACCGGTCTCGTGCACGATGACGGCAGCGGGGCAGAGATGCCGATTATCAACGACGCATGGGTCGAGATCCGCCTGGATATCGACCTTGATGCAGACTTCTACAGTTTCTTCTACGGTGGCAACCTGCTGTATTCGGGTATCTGGTCGGATCACATTTCTGGAGACGGTGCGAGGATAATTGATACCGTGGACCTGTTTGCCAACGGCGCTACCCCCGTCTACTACGACGATCTAAGCCTCGTCCCCGCCGGCGGCGAGCCCTGCCCGGCGGACCTCGTCGTGGACGGCGTCGTTGGCGTGAAGGATCTGCTCTTCTTGCTCGGTACCTGGGGGCCGTGTCCGAAGAAGGGAGATTGTCCCGCGGACCTCGTCGTGGACGGCGTCGTTGGCGTGAAGGATCTGCTCTTCTTGCTGGGCGCCTGGGGCCCCTGCCCGTAAGCGGCGACAGCCGAGTTGTTCTAACCATCACACCCCCGGCCTTCACCGGCCGGGGGTTTTCTTTTGGCCCGCCGGCCGGGGCGCCATTTCGTAGTCCACGTGCCTGGGGCACTCACACGGGCCGGTCAGGGGGCGGGCGAGGCCGGGTCGCACCCCCAAAAGCGGGACCGGAGGGAGGCTGGGGAACCTGGATAAACGCGACTGGGGCGCCGGTTCCTGGGTGAGCACGGTCGCCGGCTTGGGGCCGTGTTGGTTCGACCCCGCCGCAGTCCACAGAAACTCAGCAAATGTCAATAAATCGGCTTTGGAATCGGGTGGGTATGAGGTACGATGCCCTTATAGCGCCAGGCTACGCTGGGGGGCTGTTCGATCGCACCCATCTCTGTCGGGACGAGCAGAGCAGAACCAGCCTCGCCTAGGTGTCCGATTAGGGATCGAAGAACCAACTCAAGCTAAGGAGAATGAAGACATGTCACCCACACTGCAAGGGCGAGTTCGGCTGAGCCGACTGCCCGGGATCTGTATGGCGTTTGCGGTGGGTTCAGTTGCCTACGCCGGCGGTATCGCCTGCGACGACCCAAACAACTGTCAACTTCCCGACCAGTCGGGCCACGGCCCGGACGGGATCGTGGCCGCGACCAGCGACGTCGCGGCAGGCTTCGCGGTGGCGGACAACTTCGCGATCGATGCGGGCGGGACCATCACGGATTTGTGTTGGTGGGGCACGTACACGGACTTCGTGATTCCATGTCCTGATGGGGACGTGGCCGACAACTTCACGATCACATTCCTGATTAACGATCCCGGATGCCCGACCGGCGCACCCGGAACGATCCTGGCGGGGCCGTTTTCTCCGGCCGTCACGAAGATGGCGACCGGCAACGTGATCCCCAGCGGCCTTGGTGATCTGGTTGAGTACGAGTACACGGCGACCATTCCCGGCGGCGTAGACGTGGGCGCCGGCGAATGCGTCTGGGTCGAGATCCAAAACGACACCACCGGGGGAGTGTGCCTTTGGTTGTGGGAGACGGCCGAGGGTGACGGCGGCGGGTTCCAAAACGGCGCCCCCACGAACTTCGACCTGGCGTTTTGCCTGAACTTGCCGCTTGGCGACACCACCGCCTGCGCGCTGGAGATCAACCCGGCGTGCGAAGGCGCTAAGGGTCCCTGCGGCGCACCCAACGACTCACCGGGCTGTGAGGATGGCTGCTGCTGCACACTGGTATGCAACGCTGATCCGATCTGCTGCATAGACCCGTGGGACCAACAATGCGCCACCGCCGCCCTGACTCTCGGGTGCGCGACGCTGCCGCCGTGCCAGCCGGAAGCGAACTGCCAGGTCTTCGACACGGTCAATGCGCTCAACAGCACCGGCGAAGGTGCGTTCTTCGCCGCTGACGACTTCACGCCGGCCGCCAACGGCGACATCAGCGATATCTGCTGGTACGGCGCCTATCTGCCTGAACCTCCCGATCCATCACTCGACGATTTCACCCTACGCTACTACGACGATGTTGACGGACTGCCCGGCAACGTGATCGCCGAGTTCTCCCAGAGCGGCGGATCGCTCATCGGGCTCGTGCGTGAAGACAGCGGAGCGCAAGTCGCCGGGCTCCCGTTATTCATCTTTTCCGCCACGCATGCACCGGTGGCCGTCGAATCAGGTGTCTGCTATTGGATCGAGCTCAGTAATCCCAACGACGGCAACTTTGGTTGGTTCTGGGAGTTGGCGCCAGTCGGTGCAAACAACCGACGGATGGTGCAGGATGCAACCCCCGAGGACCCGTATGCCCAAGTCGATCTTGTAGGTAGCGGGCTTGATCTTGCATTCTGCCTCGGGTTGCCGCTCGATGTGCCCTGCGGTATCGAAGTCGTCTTCGACACCGGACCGCACCGTACGGTGCCGTTCAACGGGGCCCCGACCCACCTCGGCTGGTCCTCTGGCAACCTCGACAACAACATCGACATGCAGCGTCGAACGGTTCAAGCGTTTACGCTCCCACCGTTGCCCCCGGGCCCCAGCCAATGGAACATCAACCAGGTCGAGGTCGAGGGATTCGAGCCGGATGGTGTGCTCAACGAGTTGATCAGCTTCGAGATATTCACGCGCACCGCGTTGGATGTGGCGCCCGGACCGGACGACTCGCTTGCCACCGGCACACAGGCCTTCACCACGGTTGACGATGTCGACGCGCCTACGGACTCAACCGTGATCTTCCTCCATGGCGTCTCGTTGCCGCCGGGCGATTACTGGGTCACGATGTGGGCGTCCAACGCTGCGGGCGGGATATCGAACTTCGCTTGGTTCACGCACGCTGAGTTCGGCATCAATAACTTCTGCACGGAGGACGCTCCACCGCCCGCTCCGGGCTTCGAAGGATGCTTCCCCAGCGATCCCAACGGTGACCCCCCCGGCACCCCCATGATGCTCCGGGCAAGGCTCTATCCGGATCCTGGTTTCGGATCCTACACCCTCGATCCGTCCGTGCTGGACATCGACCCGGGCACGGGAGGCGACCGGGAGGACCTCTACAACGCAGCCTTCCGGATCCGCGCGGCGGCTGTCGGCGGCGGCGGCGAGCCCTGCCCGGCGGACCTCGTCGTGGACGGCGTCGTTGGCGTGAAGGATCTGCTCTTCTTGCTCGGTACCTGGGGGCCGTGCCCGAAGAAGGGAGATTGTCCCGCGGACCTCGTCGTGGACGGCGT
>JADFNO010000244.1 GCA_022563315.1 Planctomycetota bacterium
CCTGCATCCAGTCCCAACCGGGGCTGTCGTCAACGGCCGAAGAACGCTAATTCGGACTCGCACTCACGACCCTCCCAGCGCGTTTTGGGACTTACGGGACACGACCTAGGCATTAGGCGCCGGGCATTCGAGAAGACCTCCAGGGCCGTGTTTCGCCGGCGGGCTTGACCCGCCGCAACGCCCGGAGCAACGTCCGAGAGAAAGAAGAAGGCCTGCGGTCTCCTGACTCCTGACTCCCCCCTCATCCGTGTCAATCTGTGGTTCCTTCTTCAAAGAGACCCGGACCTTCGGGAAGCCTCAGGTCCGGCTTCGCCTGACCTTTCCCATTCAATTCCAACCCATCAGTGCTCATCTGTGTGCATCTGTGGCTTCTTCCTCTTCTCTGCGTTCTCTGCGGCTCTGCGGTGAGTCTTCTGAAGATGGCCGTGTTTCGCCGGCGGGCTTGACTCGCACCGCCGGCCTTTTTCGTGCGCCCACGCTCCGGGCGGCGGCTATGCTGAGGCAAGATCGCCCAGCCGGGCAACGAGAACAAGCCTTACCCAGGAGCGTACCTCGATGTTGAACCGACAACGATTCGCAGCCTTCCCGCGGCGGACCCCGACCCACGTTCGCCTTCTCGTGGGCATGATTCTTCTAACGGCGTTCAACACGTTCACCTACGCTGGCGATGGGGTGAGCGTCACGACCATGCGGGCGCCGAGTGGGGGGATTCAGCCGCAAGTTACGGTGGACGATCGCGGCACGATTCACATGATCTACTTCGTGGGCTCCGTCCGGGCCGGGGACATCTTGTACATTCGATCAACGGACGGCGGCGAGACGTTCACGCCGGCAGTTCGGGTCAACAACCAGGCGAACAGCGCTATCGCCGTCGGAACGGTGCGGGGGCCGCAACTCGCGGTGGGACGCCGGGGGCGTGCTCACGTGGTGTGGATGGGATCGAAGCACGCCGAGCCGAAGGGCCCCGACAACGAGACGCCGCTGTTGTATGCCCGGCTCAACGACGAACAGGACGGGTTCGAGCCGCAGCGCAACATCATCCAGCGGCAGCCGGGGCTCGACGGCGGGTGTACGGTGGCGGCAGATGGGGGTGGGAACGTGTACGTAGCCTGGCACGCGCCGCGAACTCAAAAGCACAGCGAGCAGGACCGATGGGTGTGGGTTGCACGCTCCACCGACGACGGCGGGACATTCTCCGTCGAAGAGGCGGCGAACACCGAGCCGACCGGCGCCTGCGGGTGCTGCGGCATGAGTGCGTTCGCCGATGCCGACGGCTCGCTTTATATCCTGTATCGCTCGGCCCAAGCGGTGGTGAATCGCGACATGTACCTGCTCACGTCGTCTGACCGCGGCAGCAGCTTTGAGTCAAAGAAGCTGCACGTGTGGAACGTCGGGCAATGTGTGATGAGTTCTGCCGCATTCGCGCCCTCGGCCGGCCAAGTGCTGGCGGCGTGGGAAACCAAACGACAGGTGTACTTCGCGAAGATGGATCCGGCGGCGAAAACGGTGACGGAACCCGTCGCGGCCCCGGGGCGGGGGCCCAACCGCAAGTTTCCCGCGGTGGCGAGCAACGACCGCGGCGAGATCATCCTGGCTTGGACGGAAGGGACGAGCTTCGGCAAGGGCGGGTCGGTAGCGTGGCAGGTCTACGACGCGAACGGCTCGCCGATTCCCGAGGCTCGCGGGAGCGCCGACGATCTACCCGCGTGGGATTGCGTGGCCGTTTTCGCTCGGGCCGCCGGCTCGTTCACGGTCGTGTATTAGCCCCCCCCGGCCAATGCCACCGTCCGATCGTGCGGGATATACTGGTGCCCGCAAAGGGCCGATGACAAGCGGTTGCATCGCCTCACCGAGGCGTTCAACGGCTCGGGGCTAGTAGCTCAGTTGGCTAGAGCGCACCCCTGATAAGGGTGAGGTCGGAGGTTCGAGCCCTCCCTGGCCCATTTGACGTAAATTTGGCTGAATCCGTCACTTACGGATACCCGCGATGTTCGCGGAGCGGCTGTAACCCAAGACCAGAATCGGGTAGTCCTACCCGGTTCGCATCATGGGAGGCCGTTACCGTGACCGCGAAGAAACCGAAACGTATTCCCTCTTTCAGGCGCCACAAGGCCAGCGGGCAAGGACTTGTCGAGCTGAACGGCCAGCGCATCTATCTCGGCCGCTTCGACCTACCGGAGACTCAGCAGCGATACCACCGGCTCATCGCCGAGTGGCTTGCCAACGGTCGGCAGTTGCCCATCGATCCGGAGGACATCACGATCGCCGAGCTATGCGCTCAGTTCTGGCGACACGCCGAAGCGCACTATCGCAAGCCGAGCGGGGAACACACCACCACGCTCGACCATTACCGCCAAGCACTGCGGCCGCTGAAAGAGCTGTACGGTTCAACCAGCGCTGCGCATTTCGGGCCTCGGGCGCTCAAGACGGTGCGGCAGCGGATGGTTGACGTGGGCTGGGCTCGGACGCACATCAACCGGCAGGTCAGCCGCCTACGGTCGGTGTTCAAGTGGGGCGTGGCCCAGGAGTTGGTACCGGCGAGCGTTCACCACGCGCTTTCGGCCCTGACCGGGTTGCAGGCGGGCCGTACACCCGCGCGGGAAACCGAACCCGTCCGGCCCGTCGCCGAGGCCCACATCAAGGCAGTCAAGCCCCACGTCTCACGACAGGTCGCAGCAATGATCGACGTTCAGCGCCTCACCGGGATGCGCCCCGGTGAGGTCGTCATTATGCGCGGCTGCGATCTGAACACCGTTGGGCGAGTGTGGACCTACTCGCCGGCGATCCACAAGGCCCAGCATCATGGCCACGAGCGGACAATCTACATCGGACCGAGGGCGCAAGCGATGCTGCGGGAGTTTCTCAAGCCGAACCTATCTGCGTATCTATTCAGCCCGGCCGAGGCTGAGGCCGAGCGCCACAAGGAGGAGCATCGCCATCGCAAGACCCCGATGAGTTGCGGTAATGTGCCCGGCAGTAACCGCAAACAGCATCCAGCGCATCAGCCGGGCGAGCGCTACAGCGTCGGCAGCTTTCGACGTTCGATTGAGCGGGCGTGCAATGCGGCGTTCCCACCTCCCGACACCATCAGGAACGAACAGGATTCAAAGGTCAAACGAGCGAAGCTCGCGGAGTGGCGTCAGGCTCACCGATGGACGCCGCACCGGCTGCGACACAACGCGGCGACGTTCCTGCGCCGCGAGTACGGCATCGACTTGGCACAGACCATCCTCGGCCATCGCCTCGGTTCGACCATCACCGAGGTCTATGCCGAGGCGAACGTGGCTAAGGCAATCGACGTGATGGGCAAGGTCGGCTGATACACTGACACCATCGGGCGTCCGGCTGATCCCCGGATGAACGGTCGGGCGCGGCGGGCGACTTTCTGCCTTTCGCGTCCGACCCGCCCGCCCGGCCCGGTGTCGAAAGGCGGAACAATGGCGAAGGCACGCAAGAAAGCCGCTAGCAGAGCGCAACCGCCCGGTCCCCGCAGGCAGGACGCGGCGGACATGCTAGCGACATTCAAAACAATTGCCGAGCAGCATCACCGCAACATTCAGACATGGCTTGCCCGCGTCGCCGAAGGTGCACAGAAGATCATCGACGCAGACACCGCGACACCGCTGGAGAAGCGGGACGCACGAACAGCGCTCGGGTATTGCAGGTTTGTGCCGGTTCACATTACCAACGGTGACACGGACGGCGCGCTCTACGCAGCGTTCCAGATCGGCCTCGCGGTTCAGCGGATCAACGACCGGCCACTGGAGGCGATTGTCGATCGTGAGCATAAACGCTATTTCTTCTGGCAGGGCACGCTCGTCAAAGTATCTCCGACGGAACGCGCGATCCTCAATTTCATGCAGGATCAATCCGAGGCGTGCCTTCATGAGTTTGTGCAGGCGTGCTGGGGCGAGTCATATCACGCCGAACATCGCAGCAAGTACGACAAGGCGCTGTCTGCACTGAACCGCAAGCTCACCGACAATAAGC
>JADFNO010000079.1 GCA_022563315.1 Planctomycetota bacterium
AACTGATGCGGAACTGAAGCGGGTACAATCCGAACTAGGCGAAGTGGCACCGCGTTCCGAGGACGGAAGCCGCCCATACCCCAGGGAGACTCCAGGATGATGTCACAGTTGATGGCCCGGGTTAGGATTGCTGTTGCAGCCGTCGCGATTACTGCCGTTCTTTCACCGCTGACCATCGCGCAACCTGATCTTGCCGACAACGCTGCTGCCGCCGCTCGCCGAGGCGATTGGCCCAGCGCCGCCACGGCCTACGAGCAAGTCCTCGACGTCAACCCCTACCACGGCGAGCATTGGCACAACTACGGCTACGCGCTGCACTCGCTCGGCAAGTACGACCAAGCCATCGCCGCCTTCACCAAGTCAATCGACCTCGGTTTTCAACCCAAGACCTCCATGTATAACATCGCCTGCGGCCACGCGCTGTCCGGGCGAACCGATGACGCACTGACGTGGCTCGCCAAAGCGTACGACCATGGCTTTGCGCCTGAAGATGACTTGATTGAAGGCGACGGCGATCTCGACTCGCTGCGCAACGATCCGCGCTTCAACAAGATCGTCGGCATCTTCCCGCCCGACGACCTCACACGCGACGATGGCTGGCGCTACGACCTGGATTTTTTCGCCACACGAATGGAGCAGGTGCATTACGACCTGTACGGCGTGACGTCGCGCGAAAACTTCGCCCAAGCGGTCGCCGATCTCAAGTCCAACGTCCCGTCATTAGAAGATCACGAGATCATCGTCGGCCTGCAGCGCCTCGCCGCCATGGCCGGAGACGGTCATACCGGAATTCGCCCCCGCCACGACGGTCGGTACGTCGCGCGTCGTTATCCGTTGGATCTATACGAATACTCCGATGGTTTGTTTGTCCAAGCGGCTGCGCCGGAACTGGCCGAGACGGTTGGATGCAAAGTCATAGGCATCGGGAACGCATCGACTCAGGAAGCGTACGACGCGATCGCGCAAATCTGCTCAGTTGATAATCCGATGGGGATCAAGGCATGGGCGCCGCGGTATTTCGTCATCCCGGAGGTCTTACACGCGCTGGGTTTGATCCAGGACATGGAAAACACGACGTTGACACTTCGCAAAACCAGCGGTGAGCAGTTCACGATTGATCTCACGCCGATCTCAAGAGGACCGCTGAGTGAAACAGTGACCGCCCGCGCCGACGCGGAGGCGCCAGCGCCCCTGTACCTCTCACACGGCGACGAGATGTATTGGTTTGAGTATCTGGAAGATGAGAAGCTCGTTTACTTCCAATACAACAGCGTGCGCAATAAAGCTACCGATCCGATCTGGATGTTTACGAAGAAACTGTTCGAGTTCATCGAGGCCAATCCCGTCGAGTATCTCGTCATCGACATGCGTCGCAACGGCGGCGGAAACAACTTCCTCAACGAGCCGATCGTGCACGGCCTGATCAAGTGTGAAAAAATCAACAAGGACGGCCGGCTGTTCGTCATCGCGGGGCGGTATACGTTCTCCGCCGCTATGAACTGCGCCGCTGATATCGAATATCACACCGAGGCGATGTTCGTTGGCGAACCGACCGGCTCCAAGCCCAACTTCATCGGCGAGACGACAATGATCACGTTGCCTTGGAGCGGTCTGCAAGTGAGTTGCTCATCATTGTATTGGCAGCGATCACATGCCTTTGACGACCGAACCTGGATCGCGCCCGATCTCGTAGCGGAGCTTTCCAGCGAGGACTATCGCACGAACCGCGATCCCGCTCTGGAAGCCATCTTGGCGTACATTCACGAGCAGGAGCAACGGCCGGGGCGGTAGCCGACGGCGGTTGATCGCCTGACGCACCCGACAGTGGGTTCCAATAACCCTTTGGACGTTCGTTTCACCAAGCGCAGCGGCAATCAATCCTGCCGCTGCCGTGTTTTTTTTGATGTGTTGAGAGCACCGCTTGCCCTACAATCGGTGTTGTTCCGCAACCGTTTCGGAGAAAGAAAGATGTCCATCTCCAGCCCACTGCGTCTGGCCGCTTGCGGCTTCGCGCTGCTCACATTCGGACTCGCCGCAACCGCCCAAACCGGCGACGCACCTTCGCCGCGCACCCTACGATCCGAAGATCTCAAACCGCTCGCCTGGCGAAGCATCGGTCCGGCCAACATGGCGGGACGCGTCGCCACAATCGCCCTTGCCCCCGGTAATCCCAAGACCTACTTCGTGGGGTTTGCCACGGGCGGGCTGTGGAAGACAACCAACAACGGCACGACGTTTGAGCCGGTCTTCGATGAGAAAGAAACGTCATCCATCGGCAGCGTCGTGGTGTGCGATGCGCCGACCGACTGGCGCGGCTGGCTGGATGAGAAAGACGGACTCGATGAAGACGCAGATCTCGAAGAACTCGGCAAAGCGAAGATCATCTGGGTCGGCACCGGCGAGGGGAACGGGCGCAATTCGTCGTCTTGGGGACACGGCGTGTATCGGTCTACCGACGGCGGAGCGACGTTTGAACATCTGGGTTTAGAAGATTCGCACGACATCCCGGCACTTGCGGTCGATCCGCGCAATCCAGATGTGTGCTATGTCGCAGCGCTTGGACATCTATGGGGCGCGAACGAAACACGCGGCGTGTATAAGACCGATGACGGCGGCAAGACGTGGAAAAAGTCGCTGTACATCGACGAAAACACGGGCGCGTGCGATGTCATTGTTGATCCGAATAATCCGGACACGGTCTACGCCGCTATGTACATGCGCCGCCGAACCGCCTATTCGTTCACAAGCGGCGGGCCGCAGGGTGGAATCTATCGCTCCAAAGACGCGGGCCAAACGTGGACAAAACTCACAAACGGTCTGCCCGAGCAAACAGGGCGCATCGGACTTGATATATATCGCTCCGATCCGCGCATCGTCTACGCGTCGGTCGAATCAGATGTCGGCGGAAAGGTCGGCGATTCGTTCGGCAACGACTCGCGGGCCGGCGGCGTGTTCCGAACAGATGATGGGGGCGATACCTGGCAGCGCAAAGCGGCGATCACGCCGCGCGCCTTTTACTTTTCCAGAATTCGCGTCGATCCCAAAGACGATCAACGCATCTATCTGCCCGGTTGGGTTCTGTACGTCTCTGATGATGGCGGCGAGACGTTTCGCGCCGGCTCCGCCAAGGTTGTGCATGTTGATTTCCATGCGATGGTTATTGATCCACAAGACACCGACCATATCCTGATCGGTACCGACGGCGGGCTCTATGTTTCCTACGATCGCGGCAAGACGTGGGACTTCCACAATCACTTTGCAGTCGGTCAGTTCTACAACGTCGCGGTGGATAACTCCGACCCCTATCGCGTCGGCGGCGGTTTGCAAGACAACGGCTCATGGATCGGCCCAAGCGAAAATGTCTTCAGCGTCCAGGAAGTGTTCATGGGACGGGCCGGCGCAATTACCAATCACGATTGGACGTTCGTCAACTGGGGCGATGGCTTTGGTGTTGCCTTTGATCCGCACGATCGCAACATCATCTATGCAGAGTCGCAAGGCGGATGGCTCATGCGAATCCATTTGGATACGGGGATCAAACGAACACTCAAACCGCAAGCCAAGGAAGGCGAACCACGATTTCGCTTCAACTGGAACGCGCCGTTTTTTATCTCCCCGCATGACTCCACGACGCTGTACCTCGGCGGCAACTACGTCTTCAAGCTCACCGAACGCGGCGACTCTTGGTCGCGCATCAGCGATGATCTTTCAACGCGCGACATCAACAAAATAACGACCGTCGGCTCAGAAGCTGAAACCAACGGCACCGTCGTCTCGCTCGCTGAATCTCCGCTCCAACAAGGTTTCCTCTGGGCGGGAACCGACGACGGGCTCATTCATATCACTACTGAAGACGGTGGCACATGGACCAACGTCACGCCCCCGGAAGCGCAGGGTCTTTACGTTTCGAAGATCGAGCCGTCGCATCACGATCGCGAGACGGCCTACGTCGCCATCGACGGCCATCGCTCCGATCGCTTCGAGCCCATTCTTCTGATGACGGCCGATGCAGGCGTCACGTGGGCGTCGATCCTCGGCGATCTGCCGAGCGATGTTCCCGTCAAGGTTGTTCGCGAAGACCTCGTCAATCCAGATGTGCTCTACATCGGCACCGAGCGCGCCGCCTACGTCACGATCGATCGCGGCGAGCATTGGGTGAAGCTCAATGGCAAGTCGCTGCCTACCGTGGCTGTGGATGACTTGGTTATACAACAGCGCGAGCAGGATCTTGTGGCGGGAACGCACGGCCGATCAATTTACATTCTCGATGATATCTCGCCGATCTCGCAGCTCACGGCCGAGGTTGTGCAGTCTGCGTTTCACGTCTTCGAGTCGATGCCCGCGCAGCCGCGCTATTACTTGATGTACGGCGACTTGTGGAGTGATCGCATGTTCATCGCTGACAATCCGGCGATGGGCGGGAAGATCACTTATTGGATCAGTGAGTATGCCGATGAGGAAGTCGAGATCTCGATCGCCGATGCAACCGGCCATGTGCTGCGCAAGCTCGACGGAACCAATCGTCCGGGATTGAATCGCATCGTTTGGGATCTTCAGCCCGAGGAGGACCAACGTCTGGGCAACGCGGACAACTTGCCTGAGTTCGTTGCGGCCGGTGAGTACAAAGTTTCGATCACGTACGGTGATCACGACGGGCAGATGACCATCACCGTGCTGCCAGCACCCGGAAGCGATTTGAAGTAGCGCTCCGATAGTTGGGAGAAGAAGGGGAAGTTGCTGCTCCGTTGAAAACTCGTGATCCCACGCCCCAGGATCGTCAGGTTCACGGTCAGCCGGCGCGGCGGCTTGCTCCGGTCGTGACGGATCGCACCTCGAAAAGACCTGCCATCGGGGTTTGACTTCCGTCGGTTGTGACGGTATATTCTGTAGTAACAGAAATTAGAGAACCATGGTCATCGTATCGCCTGCCGCTGAGAAGTTCATCCTCCACTGGGGGGAAATGGGCCCCAAATGGGGCATCAATCGCTCCGTGGCCCAGATCCACGCTCTGCTGTACCTGGCCGAGGGGCCTGAGACGGCGGAGGACATCGCCGAGGCCCTCGGTCTGGCGAGATCGAACGTCAGCACCAGCCTCAAGGAGCTTCAGGGGTGGCAGATCGTCCGACTGGTCCACGTCATGGGCGACCGCCGGGACCACTTCGAGAGCATGGCCGACGTCTGGGAGATGTTCCAGATCGTGATGGACGAGCGCAAACGCCGTGAGATCGACCCCACCATGAGACTCTTGCGCGAATGCCTGATCGAACTCGATCACGATCGCAATGCGCCGAGTCATCTGAAGCTCCGGCTCGAAGCGATGCTGGATTTCTTTGAGACGATGAGTTCATGGTATTCGCAGATTCGCCTTTTGCCGCAGGGGGCAGTGGTGAAGTTCGTCAAGATGGGATCGAAGGTTGGCAAGCTGCTGGGCGTGAAGGCCGGGTGAGGGATTCGCCTCTTTGTCGTTCTTGAGGGTTGCCTTCTTTGGATTTGGATATGCCCGACTCACACAACAGACCGACGCGCGGCTACGGGTGGGTGTTTTATGACGGGCATTGCTCGATGTGTTCACGCTGGGCGGGCCGGTTCACCAACGTCCTGCTTCGCCGGCGATTCCTCACCGCACCGTTACAGCGCGGTTGGGTACAGCAGCGACTGAAACTTGACAGCAAGGATGCGCTGACGGAGATGCGAGTTCTCAGCGCCGACGGCGAACTGTTGGGCGGGGCGGCGGCGGTCGTGTATCTCGCGGGTCGAATCTGGTGGGCGCGGCCATTGGCGGTGATCGCCAATCTTCCGGGGGTGATGGGTGTGCTGAGTCGGTCGTACCGCTTCATCGCCCGACGCCGGGGCTGCGCGATGAAGTGCGGCGCAACTTCGCAGGCCCTAAGCGTCCCGACGCCCCACACGGTTCAAGTGGAGCCAGGTCGTGAAGCTGATCGAGCCGCGTGAGGGTCCGCCGGGCGAGTCCCTGGCCGCCATCGCTCGGGGTCGCTTCCAAAGAATCGAAGGCCGGCCTCTCTTTTACAGCGATTGGGATCGAGCACTGTTCATGCACTTTGACGTCGATCGCGACGTGCTCCAAAGGCATATTCCCTTTGAGCTGGACCTCCATCACGGGCGGGCGGTTGTATCGCTTGTCGCCTTCACGATGCGCGGGCTTCGATTCCCCATCGGCGGTCGGCTCGGCGCGCTGCTGACAGCGCCGGGGGCAACGCACGGTCTGCTCAATGTTCGCACGTATATTCGTCATAACGACGAGGTCGGCATCTACTTCATGCGGGAATGGATCCCGAATCGCCTCAGCATTCTCATCGGACCGCGCACGTACGGTCTGCCCTATCGCTACGGGAAGGTCGCATTCCAACACGACCATGAACACGGTCACTTGCGCGGCACCGTCATCCCCGGCGGCAACTGCGGCCGTGTGGTTTACGAAGCGGAAGTCGATCCGGAGGCGAGCTATGAGCCGTGCGCCGACGGAACGTTGAGTCAGTTTCTACTCGAGCGCTACACCGCGTTTACGAAGTGGCGTCAGCGAGCGAGATTGTTTCGCATCTGGCACGAGCCGTGGTTACAAACTCGCCCGAGCGTGACGATTCTCGATGACAGTGCGCTCACGGCCAGCGGATCGTGGCATTCAGCGGCCCGATTGATCAGCGCGAATTACTCGCCGGGCGTTCGCCCCGTCTGGATTGGTCGGCCGTGGATGGCGTTTGGCCGCACGATCCCCAGGCTGCATCGAAGAAAGTGTAGGAACTACGGCAGGTAATCGGCGACAAGAAAACTGGCGAATGTGAGCGTTCCGAAATACGCGCCCCACAGGGTCAACCCTACCCCGAGTTGTCTCGTCCGTGGGATCAGACTAAGCACAAGACCGGGAATAATAGGGAAGGAAAAGATCAGACAAAGGATTGAGTAGCTGAAAAGTCCCATCTCAAACGATGTCGTTTCCGCTGACGGAGGAACAACGAACCCGATGGCAGAAGCAGGTACAACAAGGAGGATGGCCGTGATCGCTACCCAGCGATCGACTCTCCTGACGACTCTGCTTTTTGTGGAGGAACACATTCAAGAGGGCCCTAGAGTTGGGTTGCCGAGCCTCGTTCCGTTCTCGAAAGCTTCTTCAAGTATACCGCTTACTTACTCCATCGGGAAGACCCGTATCGAATTCGTCATGGCTGTTGACGCCTTCCCACCGGAACCAGCGCGCTCCGGTCCGCTCCTCTCAACGCCGATCGGTCTGCCACGCGTACCCGCATTCCCGGCAGGTTGTACAGCCGTCGCTGTCGGCAGGAACATGGCTTAGATTCAATGCGCAACACGGGCAACGTTGTATGAAGAGCAAGGATGCTCTTCTGTTGCCCCAATCTCGCCGACTGAGCCAAACCGGAATACCAGCCATTCCGGCCATAACGGCGGCCAACGCAATCCATCCGAGTACACCCGGAAAGCTGATCCCTGAGAAGAGGATTCCTAGGTAGGCAAGGACGAGTCCTGTCCCGAGCAGATTCACTATGTGGAGGCGCCATCGTGCCGATCGATGATCTCTCTTCCATTGCGTTAGGTCAGCGTGCTCATTCTCGGTGAGGTCGCTTGGCGTGCCGGGAGCGGCGATTCTGCGAGGGATGGCTTTGCCGCGGTCATCGATTCGGCCAAATAGGGTACTTACCTGCATGCCGGACCTCTCACCGTAGTCGCGTTCGTCACTCGCGCTCGATGATCACCTCGGGTTCGAACGTGATCTTCTTGATCGGCGTGGGTTTGCCGTGCGTTGTGCCGCAGCTCTTGCAGGTGTTCAGTTCGGGGTCGGCCCAGAACTCTTCCATTGACTGGGCGAAGTGCTTGACGATGTCGGCGCAGTCGAACTCTTTGTCGTGGACGAGCTCGCCGCAGTTATCGCAATAAAACTGCTGGTGTTCGGTTTCCCCTGGCGGACGACGGCGTTCGACGACGATGCCGATCGTTCCGGGCGGACGTGTTGGTGCGTGTGGGACGCCGCTGGGGATGAAGAACGTCTCACCCTCACGAATGGGGATATCCTTGATCACCCCGTCTTCCCGGATCTTCACGACGATATCGCCTTTGAGCTGAAAAAAGTACTCCTCAGAGTTGGTGACGTGGAAGTCGTTGCGGGCATTGGGGCCGCCGATCACCATCACGAAGAAATCGCTGCCGTCGTAGAGGTATTTGTTCCCGACGGGCGGTTTGAGTTGGTCGCGGTTTTCCTCGACCCATTTCATGATGTTGATGGGCGGGCAGCATTTAGCGGTTGCGGTGGTCATGGTTATCGCTTCTCCTGGCGTCCGAAAAACCACGGGTTCGTAGCCCGGCATCTTCGCGGTGGGCGAACCGGGGGTAAAGCGTTATCGGCCCCTACCACAATACCCACTGCCCCCGGAAGCGGGAAATCTTGTGGCGTGAGAGGGCTGGGCAACGCCGTTGACCGCGGAGGATGGTCAACCCCAGCGGCGTATCGTTCGATAAAAGACTGTGATAAGGGAGGCGAGCGCTGGAGAAAGAACCATGCTCGGTGGAAGCCCTTTGTTTGCCTCGCTGGGCCGGCGGCTGTCATCAGCCCCGGTCGGGTCCAGTTCGACCCGAGATTTGCTGGACCAGATCCGAGAGGATTGGCTGTACAACGGCGAGGAGTGGACCCGCCCCGGGTTTCGGGCCTTGGCGATGTACCGCTTCGGCGTCTGGCGGATGACGATCAAGTCGCGGTTGCTGCGGGCGCCGCTGAGCGTGCTGTATCGGTTCCTGCACCGGTTAGTGAGAAACCACTACGGGATCGAGCTTCACTACACAGCCAAGGTCGGCGAGCGGGTTGTGATCGCCCACCAAGGTGGAATCGTGATTCACGAATTCGCCGAGATCGGTAACGAGTGCGTGATTTGCCACGGCGTAACAATCGGGACGGCCGGGCAGTTTCTCAACAACGATGCGCCCAAGCTCGGTCGCGGTGTGACGCTCGGCGCGGGGGCGGTGGTCATGGGCAACGTCAAGATCGGAGACGGCGCGAAGATCGGCCCGAATGCCGTGGTGATGATAGATGTCCCCGCGGGAGCGCTGGCGGTCGCGCCGCCGGCACGCGTGATCCAGCCGGGCGGATTCAACGAAACGAATCGGGCTGAGCGTCCGACCAACAATCCGGAAGAACTCTCGTTTGGTCAGAAGGTCGAGGCCAGGTACGCTGCGGCTCAAGCGAACGGACCTTCGGCTCAACGTAACAATGCATTCGGTCAACCGAGCGAAACGGCGGTTGCGCCGGCGAGCGGGTCTGACGCTCAGCCGTGCGATTCGAAGACGCTCTCGTTCGGACAGAAGGTTGAGGCCAGGTATGCCGCCAGGTCAAGCTGAACAAACAGTCCGCAGCGGCGTTGCTCTTGACCAGGCTCGGCGACTGCGGGAACCGATGGAGACGAGTGACGGCGAACGGGTCCCCGTCGCTGAAGATCAGCCGCTGGGGTTCCTTGCTCAGGTCTGCGAGGATTGGCGCCACAACGGCAGGGATTGGACACGCCCCGGGTTCCGCGCGCTGGCTGTCCATCGCTTCGGCGTGTGGCGAATGAGTCTCAGGCCCCGCATTGTCCGCATGCCGTTCAGTTTCTTGTACAACCGGTTGTATCGCTATGTACGAAACCACTACAGCATTGAGTTGTACTACACGGTCACGGTCGGTCGGCAGGTGGTGATCGGACACCAGGGGGCCATCGTGATTCACGACCGCGCCGAAATCGGGGACGAGTGTGTGATCCGCCAGGGTGTAACGCTGGGCGCGTCGAGTCATCACCGAGCGTGGGAAGCGCCCAAACTCGGTCAAGGTGTACAGGTCGGGGCCGGGGCGATGATTCTCGGCGATATCAAAATCGGCGACGGCGCCGCCATTGGCGCGAACGTCGTGGTGACATTTGATGTGCCGCCGATGGCCAAGGTGCTGTCTGAGCCGGCTCGGATCGTCACTCGGTAGAGGTGTTTGACTACGCGGCGGCTCGGGTTGCGATGAGTTGTTCATACAGGTCGATATAGCGCTTGGCGTGCAGTTCGATGTCGAACTCGTCGACCGCCAACGTCCTGCATTTCTGCGCGAGGGTCTGCCTCAGCCCTGGATCCGTGAGCACCTGGGCGATCTTCGCCCGCAGACTCTGGGCGTTCTCCGGCTCGGCCAACGTGCCGGATACCCCGTCACGGATGACCTCCGGCAGACCGCCGACGGCAAACGCCACGACCGGCGTGCCGCAGGCAATGCACTCAATCGGAACCAATCCTTGATTCTCGTGTCGACTCGGGACGACAAAGACGTCCGCCGCCGAATAGGCCTGCACCTTCGGCTGGTCGTCGTACAGGAAGCCCAGCTGCACCGTTTCGATGCCGGCCGTTTGGGTAGTTTCTTCACCGCTGCCACCGAACGTCAACAGCACGAGCCGCGATTTCAACTCGTCCTCAAGGCCGGCCAACGCTTCGATCAGCAAATCGCCCCCTTTGATGTGATTGGTCAACGAGAACGCAGCGAAACCAACCACCAACTTGTTCGGGTCGATTCCCAAAGCTTCGCGGCAAGTACGCTTATCGATTGGTTTGTACACGGTCGTATCGACGGCGTTTGAGATCTGATGAATCGGGAAGCGCCGGAGCATGCTCTGCTCGGCCAAGTCGATCATCCACTTGCTCGGGGCGACGATCGTCAGGTTTGATCGTTCGTACACGTTGTTCTTGAGCTTCCATTCGATCGATGTCGCGTCGCGACCGATCGGCGGGAAGGTGTCCGGATATGGGCAACGGCCACACCCGGTCTTGAAGCGCTGGCAGTCCATGCTATAGCCGCAGTGGCCGGTGAACGACCACATATCGTGCAGCGTCAAGACGACCGGTTTGGCGCGGGTGAGTTTGGGAATCGCCAGGTAGTTGAAGAAATTCGTGTGGGGGCCGTGGATGTTGACCACGTCTGCCTCGGCGAATGGCGCGAACTTGGGGATCTTGAAGGAGCTGACGCAGTGGATGTCGTTCAGGCCCAAACGCCAGGTAATCTTGCCCAGCCAGCGCTCGATGAACTCGGCCTTGGGCAGTTCGACGAAATCGGGCGCGTCGATGGCCTTTCGTCGGCAGGCGACCGTGGACTTGACGCCCGCCTTTTGCAGGGCGCGATGGAGACGATAGGTGGCCACGACGCCGCCGCTGCCGTGGGCTCTGCCGTGTTCGTGAATCAGAAGAACGTCCATCTGCGGTTGCCTTGGGAATCACATCGGCTCAGACCGCCGGCGGATGTACTTGCGATCTGGATCAGGATCAGGAGTCGGGGCTCAGTGGGAAGATTGGGCTCTAAAGCTGGGTCATCCATCAACGGTTCCGTCCTGCGGGGCGATTCGCTAAGCTACTGCGCTGTAAACGCACCCGGAGCATGAACCGAGCAATGACCGAGGACTTGGACACAGATTTCACCTGGCAGGCGCACCCAGCTCGCGAGCGGATTGGCGCTGCGGCGCTCGCTCTAAGCCTGATCGGGGCGTTCGCCGGTGCGGTGGGGCTGTCGTTTCAGAGCCCTGTCTGGGCGGCGGCGGCGTGCCTCGTCTTGCTGGCCGCGCTCAGCCGATTCTTCTTCCCCAGCCGTTTCATGATCGACGCCGATGGGATTACCGCTCGTTATCTGCTGCATACGCAACAGATCAAATGGTGCGACATTCGGCGGTTCGTGCAAGACGATCGAGGCGGATATATCTCCACGCGCGCAAAGCGATCGTGGCTTGATGCCTACCGCGGCATGCACATTCTCTTTGGCATACATCGTGAGGCGGTGATCGAACGGATCCGCGCTCGCTTGTCGGACGGAGCGGGTGCGTGGGCCCACTGAGAAGCAAGCTCAAACATGCCTTTGCGGTTGACGCCCCCGGAGCGGTCGAGCCGACCAAGCTACAGCGCCCGGCCGTCGAGTGGATTTGCACGCAAATCGCCAAACGTCACCTCAGCACGCCCGGCCTGATCTTCTTTGAGATGACGCGGCCGCTGAACTACCTTGGGGCTCAAGTAATGCACCTTACAAGCCCTGGCGTGTGGGCGATCGCTCCGAAGCACATCTACGGCGGCTACATCCACTTTGCCGAGTTCCTTGAACGGCGCGGCTCGATGGAGTACATGTGCTGGCGTATCGAGGAACTCGAAGCCCAATATACAAAGCAAGAGAAAGCGGCGCGCGCCGAGCGCAAGAACCAACGAACCACTACGGACCATCCGCAGCACCATGACGAAGATTGATCCTGATCAAGTGAACGTGATCCTCGCCACCGACTGTGGGAGCACCACCACCAAAGCGATTTTGATCCAACGTGTTGACGGTGAGTATCGCCAAACGCACCGCGGCGAAGCGCCCACGACCGTCGAGAAACCGTTCGCCGACGTCACGATGGGCGTGATCAACTCCGTCACCGAAGTGGCGGAGCTGGCGGATCGACGGCTCGTCGATGATCAAGGGCGAATCATTCAGCCCGCGACGGAGACGGAGGGTTGCGATCTGTATATCTCGACGTCTTCGGCTGGCGGTGGTTTGCAGATGATGGTGGCGGGCGTTGTGGCGCAGATGACGGCGGCAAGCGCCAAGCGTGCTGCACTCGGCGCTGGGGCGATTGTGATGGATGTCATCGCCGCCAATGACAAACGTCGGCCGCACGAACAGATTCAGCGCATCCGTGAGCTGCGCCCGGACATGATTCTCCTCTCGGGCGGAACCGATGGCGGCAACACGATGCAGGTTGTGCAGATCGCCGAGCTGATCGCCCCGGCCAAGCCTCAGCCGAGGTTTGGAAGCGAGTTTACGCTCCCGTTGATCTTCGCCGGCAACAAGGATGCTGCGCCGTTGGTGGCCAAGGCATTCGATGAGAGTATTGATCTGACCATCGTTGAGAATCTTCGTCCCACGCTCGAACGAGAGAACCTTGGGCCGGCCCGCGACGCCATTCACGACATGTTCCTCGAACACGTCATGGCCCACGCGCCGGGCTACGACAAACTCATGGGTTGGACCGATGCGCCGATCATGCCCACACCCGGCGCGGTCGGCAATATCCTTCAGACCATCGCCCAAAGACAAAATATCAACGTCGTCGGCGTGGATATCGGCGGCGCGACGACGGATGTGTTCAGCGTCTTTGATAAGACCTTCAACCGCACGGTCAGCGCCAACCTCGGCATGAGCTATTCGATTTCCAACGTGTGCGCGGAGACGGGAATGGCCAACATCCTGCGCTGGGTTCACTTTGACATGGATGAGCGTGAGCTGCGCAACCGGGTCAAGAACAAGATGATCCGCCCCACGACGATTCCCCAGTCAAAGGAAGCGTTGATCTTCGAGCAAGCGGTCGCGCGTGAGGCCCTACGGTTGGCGTATATCCAGCACAAAGAGTTCGCCACCACGCTCAAAGGCGTGCAGCAACAGCGAACCATCGGCGACACATTCAGCCAGCAGACCGGCGGTCAAACGATCGTTGACAACATGAAGCTTGATTTGCTCGTTGCGTCCGGCGGTGTGCTCTCGCACGCGCCGCGAATGCACCAAACCGCTGCGCTTCTCATCGACTCCTTTGAGCCCGAAGGTTTCACCACGTTGGCCAAGGACTCGATCTTCATGATGCCCCACCTCGGTGTGCTTGCGCAGGTGCATCCGCAAGCCTCGCTGGAAGTCTTCACCCGCGACTGCTTGATTTATCTTGGGACTTGTGTCGCGGCCAAGGGATTGGGCAAGCTCGGTCGGCCGTGCTTTGAATACCAGATCACCGGCGACACGCTCAACGAGTCCGGCACGATCAACTTCGGGGACGTCAAGCTCCTGCCGTTGGGTCCGGACGAAACGGCTAAGGTCACCATTGACCCGGCTCGTGGTTTTGATGTCGGAGCAGGCCCCGGAAAAAAGGTGCAAAGAAAAGTCACCGGCGGCACGGTAGGACTCTTCCTGGATGGGCGAGGCAGACCGTTGATCCTTCCCCAACAGCGATCCGAAGCGCAGAAAATGATGATGCGATGGGTCACCGCCATGGAGCTTTATCCGGAAATGGAAACGGCTCTCGTCTGAATCGGTAACGTATTACGACCTTTTCTTCTTGGTCACGAAAACCATGGCTCAGGCATACACACCCGGACTGAAAGTTACCAAACGCATCACGCATCGCGCGAAGCGCATCTTGCCCATTGCCGGCGACGTGCTGGTGAAGGTCGGCGATCGTGTCGGTGCAAACGATGTCGTGGCGGAGACGTTCATGCCCGGCGACATCGAGCCGATCAATCTCGCCAATCTCCTCTCGATGCCGCCCCAGGATGTCGCGGAGTGTGTGCTCAAGACCGAAGGCGAGAAGGTCATGATCGGGGAACCCCTGGCGCAGACCAAGGGCATCTTCGGCCTGTTCAAGACCACCTACCGATCGAAGTACGAGGGCATCGTTGAAA
This sequence comes from Planctomycetota bacterium, assembly GCA_022563315.1. GTDB lineage: Bacteria > Planctomycetota > Phycisphaerae > Phycisphaerales > SM1A02 > JADFNO01. The sequence continues at coordinate 14,431 of JADFNO010000079.1, forward strand.
CCGTCTCTCCCGTGACCGGGCAATTGATCCTGCGTGGCGATCCGATTCCGGTGCAGGTCAAGGCGTACATTTCGGGCGAAGTCGTTGAAGTGATTCCCAACGAAGGTGTGATCATCGAAAACGATGTCTCGTTTATTCAAGGCATCTTCGGGATCGGCGGCGAGACGTTCGGCACGGTCATGACCGCCTGCAAGAGCCACGATCAGGAAGTGACCGCCGACCTCATCACGGCGGACATGAAGGGCGCGGTCATCATCGGCGGGGCGCGGGCCACGGCTGAGGCGATCCGCAAAGCGCGCGATGTCGGGGCGGTCGCCCTCGTCACCGGCGGGCTCGATGATGAGGATCTGCGGGATTTCCTCGGCTACGACTTGGGGGTGGCGATCACCGGCACGGAACAGGTCGGCTTGACGCTCATCATCACCGAGGGGTTCGGGGAGATTGCGATGGCCCAACGGACCTTTGAGCTGCTGGGCTCGCGTCAGGGCGACGAGGCATCGGTGAACGGGGCCACGCAGATCAGGGCGGGGGTGATGCGGCCTGAGATCATTATCCCCCTCACCGCCGACGAGAAGGCCCATGAGGCCGAGCCGGAGCACACCACCGGGCTGCTCGAGATCGGCCGACCCGTGCGGATTATCCGCGATCCGTACTTTGGATTGATCGGGGAGGTGTCGGGTCTCCCGGCCGAGCTGCAGGTCCTGGATTCGGGGTCCAAGGCCCGCGTACTTGAAGTGAGATTCGATTCCGGAGAGAGTGTCACCATTCCACGAGCCAATGTGGAGCTCATCGA
>JADFNO010000080.1 GCA_022563315.1 Planctomycetota bacterium
TGGTGTCGGCCTGAAAAGCGCCGACGGGCGGGACGGAGGAGCCGTCGCCGTTGACATCGCCCGCTCCGCTCACGGAAAAGCCGAAAAAGTCAACGGCCGAGTCGCCGTCGAAGGTGAACAGGATCGAGCCGTCAAAGCCGGAAAACACCCGGGCGCTGCCGGAGCTAAGGCCGTTGTTGTCGTCCGCGAGCCCCGACGATCAGGTCGGCGAAGCCGTCGCCGTTGACATCGCCCGCTCCGCTCACGGAACAGCCGAAGAGGTCACCGGCCGAGTCGCCGTCGAAGGTGTAGAGCGTCGTCTGGGCGCGCGCCGGAGTCGTGATAGCGAGACACGCCATCACCATCAGCGCCCAAGTCATGCCGGCGGAACTCTTCGCGAGCCGCTTTGTGTGGTCCATCGTGTTTGATCTCATTTGATTGCTACCTTTCTTTGCCGCTCGACTTGCCTGGTACGGTCGCCCCGACGAATTCATCCACGAAGACAATAACAGTGTGCGGGGTCAGAGAGTCGGTTGTCAAGAACATTCCGCGTGGATTGGGAAGAATCGACCTTCTCAGCCCTGCCCCGCGGACTTCTGATTTACCTGAATTGTCGCCCACCACCGTCCGACCTCCTCGCCCTCCTCGCCAACTGGCGGCCGTGTCCGTAGGAATGGGCCGCCCAATAGCTACTGGCGGGTCGCTCGATACCTTGGTGGGCAAGGGACAGGCGGCCGGCAGTTCGGCAAGTTCCGAGCGCGAGTGTCACGTCCCCCTTCATAGTACCAGGCCAGCGGTTCCCCCCACCGGAGCTGTGAGCGCGTAACGGTGACGTCGTTCGGCAGTTGCGCCTCCCGGCGGGGCGTTGCGGGCAAGAAAAGGGGGCGGGAGTCTTTTTCGGGACCGGCCCGTCACCGTCGATTCCGGACAGAAGCAAGCGACTTCAACTTGGGTTTCCGGGGGGAGGCGTTACACTCGTGGTCGGAACGCTCGGCGGTGGAGCCGGGCGGGGTTTGAATGAGGCAAAGGCGGTTGAGCGTATGAGATCTTCTGGATTCCTGGTGTTGATTGTCGCCGCGTTTGCGGTGTCGGGCTGTCGGTCGGCGGGGCACGGCGCCTCGGGCGGCGACGGGGTGTCGGCGCATAGCGCCTCGGCTTTGCGCGAGCGTGAGCAGGCGTGGATCGACGCGGCGCGCCGTCACGAATACGATGCGCTGGAGCAGATCCTGGCTGCGGAGTTTCGCCTGACGTTCGTCTTTTTGATGGATCGGCCGGGCAAGCCTGAGGTCACGCGCGAGCAGTGGTTGGAAAACATAGAGCACATGACCTTCGGGCTGGTGGAGATGCATGATCAGCGGGTGGTCATGCACGGCGAGAATGTGGCGACGGTCCGGATGCGGATGACCCTGCACGACTGGATGATGTTCGATAATCAGCTGCCGCCGGACTATGACCTGACGGACGTCTGGGTCTTTCGCGACGACCGTTGGCAGGTGATCAACCGAATCAGCGAACCGATTGAGTGAGGGGGAAAAAGAGCGTCGGGAGTCATTTCTGTAGCGCGATGTTAGGGGAAGCAAAGGGGACGGGAGGACGGGAGTCTTTCTCGGGGCCGGCCTGTCACCGTCGATTCCGGTCAGGTGCAAGCGACTGGAACTTGGGTTTTCGGGGGGAGGCGTTACACTCGCCCCCGGACAGCTCGGCGGTGGAGCCGGGCGTTGGTCAAATGGGAAATGTTGGGTGACGGGAGGGCCGGTAATGGCGACGTTTATGGGTCGGATGCTCCGGGCGGCGAAGCTGGATGCGAACCTCTACGAGGAAGTGGAGGCGGACACCGGCGGGACCCGTCAGGCGATGGCGGTGGTGGTGCTCGGGAGCGTCGCCGCGGGCATCGGGGCGGGCGGAAGCGGTCTCGGCGTGATGCTGATCGTGGCGGTGGCGGCCCTGATCGGCTGGTTTGTATTCGCATATCTGACGTATTGGATTGGCACCCGGTTGCTGCCCGAGCCCCAGACCAGCGCGACGCACGGGGAGCTCCTGCGCACCATCGGGTTCGCCAACTCCCCCAGCCTCCTGCGCGTGCTGGGCGTGATCCCCGGATTGCGCGACATCGTGTTCATGGTCACCGGAATCTGGATGCTGGTGGCGACGGTGATCGCGGTGAGGCAGGCGCTGGATTACCGCGGGACTCTCCGGGCCGTGGGCGTCTGCGCCCTGGGGTGGATCATCCAGGGGATCCTCCTCGTCATCGTGCTCGCTCTGCTGGGCGCCTGAGCCGCGGGTGGTCGGGCAGCTCTCAGTCTCGTGGTAGAGCCGGAGCGCGCCCGCTGGAGGGAGGGGGCCGGAAGAAGGTTTGAGGCTTGAGGCTTGTGAAGAAGGCTTGAGGCCTGAGGCTTAGGGACGCTGCGCGTCGCCCGCTAAACGGGAAGATATCCGTGCCCCACGCTTCCCTCCTCCCTCATGGCGCATCCCTCATGGCTCATCCCTTCCTTTCCCTCTGCGTTCTCGGCGGCTCTGCGGTGAGTCCTCTCCGGCGCGCTTCGTTATGGCGAGGTCACCAGTACGCGGTCGCCGATGTCGCGGCGGTAGAATGCGCCGTCGAAGTGAATGCACCGGCAGGCGGCGTTGGCCAGGTCGCGCGCAGCTTGGAGATCATCGGCCAGGGCGGTTACGCCGAGCACTCGGCCGCCGTTGGTCACCAGTTGCCCCTCGTTGTCATGCCGGGTTCCGGAGTGGAAGACGATGACCTGTTGGTTCTCATCGCCCAGCGCTTCGGCGTCTTCGATGCCGGTGATGGGCTTGCCCTTGTCGTACGGCCCGGGATACCCCTCGGAACACATGACGACGCAGCAGGCGGTCCGCGGATCGAACTCGATCAAGACGTCATCGAGTGTGCCGGCACACGTCGCCCAAAGGATCTCGAACAGGTCGGTTTTGAGGCGAGCCATGATCGGCTGACACTCGGGGTCGCCGAAGCGGCAGTTGAACTCGAGCACCTTGGGCCCGGCTGGGGTCAGCATCAAACCGGTATAGAGCACGCCGCGATAGTTGAGTCCCGCGCGGCGAAGGGCATCGACGACAGGCACGATGATCTCGCCCTGCACGGCAGTGAGAATCTCAGGCTCCAGGAACGGCGTCGGGCAATAGGCCCCCATGCCGCCGGTGTTCGGCCCAATATCGCCCTCGCCAACCTGTTTGTGGTCCTGACAGGGATCGAGCAGCCAAATGGTCCGTCCATCGACGAGGGCGAGAACGCTGATTTCCTGCCCGGGCAACTTCTCCTCGATGATCATCGTGTCGCCCGCTTCGCCGAACTCGCGGTCAACCATGATGCGGTCGATGGCGGCGAGGGCCTGTTCCTGGTCGTCGCAGACGATCGCGCCTTTGCCAGCGGCGAGCCCAGCGGCCTTGACGACGCAGGGATCCTCATGGGCGTTGACATAATGGCGTGCGGATTCGGGATCGTGAAAGACCCGGCTCTCCGCGGTGGGGATCGAGGCGTGCAGCATGATGTTCTTGGCGAAAACCTTGTCGGCTTCGATCTGCGCGGCGGCCTTGGTCGGCCCGAAGACCTGGCGGTGCTCCGAGGCAAGAATGTCGGCGATGCCGGCCGCAAGCGGTCCCTCCGGGCCTACGACGACGAGGTGGATGTCGTTGCGTTCACACCATCGCTGCATCTGGAAAGCGTCGGAGCAGTCCATGGAGACGGGGCAGGTTTCGCCCAGCCGGCTCAGTCCAGCATTCATGGCGTCGGTCAGCCAGAGTGTTCCCAGGCGCGGGGACTGTCTGAGCTTCCAGGCCAGGGCATGCTCGCGCCCGCCGCCGCCGATCAGCAGGACGTTGCCGCGCTCAGGACAGGGGAGGGGACGACCCATAGGGGCAGTGTAGCGGGGCCGTGGGCTAGGTCACAGTGGGGGTGCTCGGCGCGAAGATCGAGCCTCGGCCAAGAGCGTAGTTCAGATGCGACTGGATTCCGCCGAAGAAAAAAATGCACTTTTTCGCATCCCCGGGCACGCTGTTTGCGGAACCGATGAGAGATTCGCCCATGACCAGCCCAGACCCGATCACAACGACCACGACCGATCCCGCGAACCGCCGCGCCCAACCGCCGGCGCCGGGGCCGTCGATCCGCGCCGCGGAAGAGATCCTTGAGCGGGCCTCACCCCGCATCCGTCTGCGGGGCGAAGGCGACAGGCTGATCCGCCAAACCGACGAGTCTACGACCGACTCGATCTAGCCTGCGGGCGATCGGCGTCGCGATTTACCTGTAATCCCCGTCCGTGATCGAGGCGTCCCGGCTTTGGGCTTGGGTGCGTCCACGTCCGCTCGGGTCACGGTGCGCGCCGAGCCATACTCCGGCATCGCCTTGAGCGTGGCGATCTGATCTCGTAGACCGGCGGCAGCCTCGAACTGAAGTTGCTCAGCCGCCTCGAACATTTCGCGCTCCAGAATTCGGATGAGCTCGTCGCGATCGTATTGCTGGACCTGTTCTTGGAACCCGACCGCCGCCCGCGCGGTTTTGCGGGCTGACAGCTCCTGTTCGAGACCGCGCCGGATCGCCTTTTTGATCGTGCGGGCGGTGATGCCGTGCTGCTCGTTGTACGCCGCTTGAAGCTCGCGGCGACGGTTGGTTTTGTCGATGGCCGCGCGCATCTGATCGGTGATGGTGTCGCCATACATGATGACGAGGGCGTTGACGTTGCGGGCGGCTCGCCCCATCGTCTGGATGAGGCTCGTTTCGCTGCGCAAGAATCCCGCCTTGTCCGCATCGACGATGCAGACCAACGACACCTCGGGCAGATCGAGCCCCTCGCGCAGCAGATTGATGCCCACCAGGATGTCGAACTCGCCCTCGCGCAGCTCTCGAAGGATCGCTACCCGCTCCAGGGTGTCGATCTCGCTGTGCAGGTAGCGCACCCGCAGGCCGCGATCATGAAGGTACGTAGTCAGGTCCTCGGCCAGTCGCTTCGTAAGCACCGTAATGAGAACGCGCTCGCCCTGGTCGGCCCGTGCCGAACATTGCTTGATAAGGTCGGCGACCTGGCCCTCGGCCGGCTTCACGTGGATCTGAGGGTCCAACAGTCCCGTCGGCCGGATGATCTGCTCGACCACTTCGCCGCCACATTTCTCCAGCTCGTATGGACCGGGCGTAGCCGAGACGAAAACGATCTGCGGTACGAACGCTTCGAACTCGTCAAAACGGAGCGGCCGATTATCCAGCGCGCTGGGAAGGCGAAACCCGTGATCGACCAGCGTTTGCTTGCGGCTGCGGTCGCCGGTGAACATCGCGCGGAGCTGCGGCACCGTCACGTGAGACTCGTCAATAAAGACAAGCCAATCATCAGGATCGCGCTGGGGGATGTGGTGGAAATAGTCCAGGAGCGTGTAGGGCTTAGCGCCGGGAGCGCGACCATCCAGGTGGCGGGAATAGTTCTCGATGCCCGAGCAGTAGCCGACCTCTTGGATCATCTCCAGGTCGTATTTCGTGCGAGCAAGGAGCCGTTGTGCTTCTAAGAGCTTGCCTTCGTGTCGAAGCTGCACGACGCGTTCATCCAACTCCGCGCGGATCCCAGCCAGGCTCGCTTCGAGGCGGTCCTGCGGCATGACGTAGTGGACGGCCGGATAGATGAAGACCTGGCTTTCCTCGGCTAACACTTCGCCGGACGTTGGATCAATGAATTCAAGTCGCTCGATTTCGTTGCCAAACAATTCGATGCGAATGGCGTATCGCTCGTAAGCGGGATAGACCTCGATCACGTCGCCGCGCACGCGGAACTGGCCGCGTTGGAACTCGACCTCGTTGCGAGCGTACTGCATCTCCGTCAGATTGAGCAGGAGTTCACGGCGGTTCACCGTCTGACCGCGGGAGACGGCCAGCACGGAATCCGCGTAGTCCGCGGGTGATCCGAGTCCGAAGATGCAGCTCACCGAAGCGACGATGACCACGTCGCCGCGCGAGAGCAGGTTACTCGTTGCCGAGAGTCGGAGTCGGTCAAGATCGTCGTTGCGAGAGGCATCTTTCTCGATATAGATGTCCCGTTGCGGGATATAAGCCTCCGGTTGAAAGTAGTCGTAGTAGCTGACGAAATAGCTGACCGCATTGTTTGGGAACAGCTCGCGGAACTCTTCATAGAGCTGGGCCGCGAGCGTCTTGTTGTGGCTAATGATCAGGGCGGGCCGTTGCACCCGCTGGATCACGTTCGCCATCGTGAATGTCTTGCCGGTCCCGGTCGCGCCCAGCAACGTCTGATACGACTGCTTGGCGCAAATGCCCTCGACGAGGGCGTCGATAGCCCCCGGCTGATCTCCGGTCGGCTTGAACTGGCTGACAAGATCAAATCGCCGCGGGCCGTCCATGCGGACATTCTAGGTCCGGGCTCGGCGCTCCTGGGGCGGCGCCTTGACCCAAAGCCGCGACGGCCAAGGGTAACGATCACGATCCGATGCGGCGGAATTACCCGGTGGGGTACTTTGTGTCGTACATCGTCTGATCCATCAGCGCGTCCAGTGGGGAGGGATCAGTCGTACGGATTCTGACGAGCCAACCCCGACCAAAGGGATCGGAGTTCAGCAGGGATGGGTCAGCGGCGACGTCCGGGTTCACCTCAAGGAGCTGGCCGCCGACGGGGGAGTAGACGTCGCTAGTCGTCTTGACGGATTCAACCTCGCCCACGGATTCGCCGGGGAGGATGGTCGAGCCGGGGGACTTCATCTCGACGTAGGTGACGTCGGTGAGCTCATTGGCGGCGTACTGCGTGAGGCCGAGTGTGACCACGTCTTCGTCGATGTGGAGCCATTCATGGGTTTCGGTGAAGCGGCATTCGCGTGGACTGGGCATGGGGCGGGGCTCTTGTGCAGGTGGCGTGGCCGTGGGGGCGGCCATGATAGTGATCCGGGCCGAGCGGGCAACCAGACCCCCGTGCCGCGTGCAGGGGGTTGTGGCGATGGTGATACGGCTCAGGTCGTGCAAAACGAGATCAGGCGGGGTTTTTGTGGGTGGTTTGTGGAAAGATAGGCAAATTGCACAACCCTTGTCTTGGCATTTACCGGACATGCCGCTATTATGATGCCCTTGGGGTTCGCGCTCCGAGCATCTGTGATATTGGATCTTTCTCCCCTCCGGAAAACGTCGGCCTGCCCTGGTCGGCGTTTTCTTGTCCATTGTGCAGGCCGGTCGGCCGAGAAAGGACGGGACGGACGACGAGGCTTGCGGCGGCTGAACAGGGGGGTAGACTCCCCGTCAACGACTTGTAGGCTCAAACGAAGATGATCCTTACGCTCGCCACGCGATCGCTGCGCACGCTGGTGTCCAACAACGGGGACAGTTCGCTGTCGCTATTGGACGTGCCCGCCTACGCCATCAAGCAGTTTGAGCTCCGCGGCCTGAACGTGCCGTCGTCGATGCTGGCCGGCTGGTCGCTGGAGGATTTGGACCGTTTACGCGACAGCGCGGATAAGGCCGGCTGCCCCTGCCTCGTCTTGATCGAGGATCAGCCGTTGCCGTTTGCCGCCAACGACAAGACCGAGCGCGACGCCGCCGCGGATCGAGTGCAACGTCTGGCGGCGGCGGCGAGCCGCATGGGGTGTAACGCCCTGGCCGTGCGATGCCAGGCGCCGGATACGGAAGAGGCGCTCGACGAGACAGCCACCCAGCTAAAAGCCGTGATGCCGACCATGGAACGATCCGAGTTGAACCTGCTCATCGCGCCCCACGACGGACTGACCGCATCACCACAGCGCCTCACTGATCTGCTGAAGCGGATCGGCGGGTTTCGAGTCGGCTCCCTCCCGGACTTTGCCCATGCCGCGGCCTCCGGTGATCTCGTCCAGGCGCTGCGCATGTTGGCGCCATATGCCGGTGCGGTGCACGCCACCGTCGAGGCGTTCAACCAGCAGGGCGAGCACACGAGCTATGATCTGGCTGAAGGCGTGGCGGCGATTCAGAGTGTCGGGTTCGTCAACACGCTTGCAATCGACTACGTCGGCAGCGGCGATCCCGTGGCCAACATCGAGAAGGCCCGAAAGATTCTGACCGACGCCATCGAATCCAAGCCGTGATGTCGCCAGGCATGCCGAGTCGTTCCGATCACAACTTACCGAGGATGATCATCACGATCGACGGCCCGGCCGGTACGGGAAAATCCACCGTTGCGCATCAACTCGCCAAACGCCTGGGGCTGGAGTTTCTGGACACCGGCGCCATGTATCGAGCGGCGGCGCTAGTCGCTTTGGACGCCAAGATCGATCCGACGGACGGGTTGACCCTGGCCTCGGCCGTCGAGCGCATCGACATGCATTTTACGTGGTCGGCCGACCCGCCTCGACTGTTGCTTGGCGACCGGGACGTCAGCCAGCGGATCCGCGACCTGGATGTGAGTGAGGTTGTTTCCATTGTCGCCGGTCAGGGTGAGCTTCGGCGCACGCTGGTGGCGTGGCAACGGCGGATCGCCGAAGCGCACCGGCGGCTTGTGAGCGAAGGTCGAGACCAGGGGTCAGTGGTTTTTCCCGAGGCCGACTTGCGGTTCTACCTGGATGCAGACCTTGCCATCCGCGCTCAGCGACGCGCTCGACAACTCGTGGACGCCGGAATGCAGGTGAGCCGGGATCGAATCGAGCGCGATATCCTTCAGCGAGATCGGATGGACGAATCGCGCGCCGACGGGCCGCTGGTCCGGCCCCAAGGGGCGATTGTGGTCGATACGGGTCACCGCAATGTCGATCAGGTGGTGACTGAACTCGCCACGATCGCGCACCGGCAACTTCCGGACTTCGGGCTGGACCCGTGAAGGTCCTCCAATACCGCCGTCGAGCGCCGAACCTCTCACCCTTCACGGTGTTCGTAATCTGGACAATCGTGCGGCACCTGGTCTTTGTGCTTTTTCGCCTGATGTACCGGCTCCGGTACACCGGCCAAACGAATATCCCGTCACAGGGGCCGGTGATCTACATCGCCAATCACCAATCCAACCTCGATCCGCCGGCGATCGGTTGTCTGATATGGGATCGACCGTTTACCGCGTTGGCGCGGGTCGGCTTGTTCGACTTCAAGCCCTTTGGGTGGGCGATCCGGTTGACGGGGGCGATCCCGTTGCGCCGCGGCCGCGGCGATGCACAAGCGATTCGGGCCGCGATCGATCAACTGAATGCGGGCGGGTGTGTTTTGATGTTCCCCGAAGGAACGCGAAGTACCGATGGAACCGTGCGGCCGTTCAAAGCCGGGGTCTTGGTCCTGGTCAAGCGGACCAAAGCGCCGGTCGTGCCCCTGGCCGTCGAGGGGGCGTACGACATCTGGCCGATCGGGCAGCGGTTTCCTCGCCTGCGAGGGCGGATCAAAGTTCAGGCGGGCCGCGCGATTCCGGCGGATGAATTGTTGGCCGACGCGCCGGGCAAAACGCTGCAACGACTGCGCTGCGAGATCGATGCCATGCGGATGGATCTTCGTCGACAGCTTCGCGAGGCTACCAAAGGTCGGTATCCACCTCCAGGTCCCGCCGACGTTCAGTGCGCCCAAACGAGCACGTAATACGAATCGCAATTGGTCCGCAGGCGGGTGCCATGCTTTGACCCCTTAGAAACTATCTCAAAACCGGTGGCACGGGCGTCTCGCCCGTGCAAACGACTCGCCGTGCGAACGTAGCGCCATGATGAAGCGTACGGGCGAGACGCCCGTACCACCGGAAGGGGGGTTCTGAGATAGTTTCTTAGGGCAAAGCATGCTTCATCCCGACGCGTCGGGAATGAAGCATGGCACCCGCGAAACGCACGAGAATCATTTGGGATTCGTATAAGATCAAATCACGGCGCCCCGCTTCACTGTGCGGGGAAGAGTGATGATGACAATCCGGCCGCGAGCTCCGACGGAAGCAGATCGAGCATGTTCACGCACGCCCAGATCATGAGCAAGATGAAGGCGACCCGCAGCAGCTTTATTGGCAGTTTGTGCGTGAGTCTTGCCCCAATGAGCGCACCAATCATCGCGGTGGGCACAAGACACACCGCCAGCAGCAAACTCTCCCCAAGCGGGTCCGGTGTCGCACTACTTTCTATCAACTCGCTCAATCCCGCGTTCTTGCGCCACGCGCCGATTGCCGCCGTAACGCACATCACCGCCGTTGCCGTGGCAATGCTCGTTCTCAACGGCAATCGACAAATACGCTGAAGCATCGGCACCGCGATCGGCCCGCCTCCGATTCCCAGCAACCCGGCTGCGAAACCCATTAGCGATCCCACGAAACTGACGGGAAGCCAGCCGATACGAAGCGATCGGCCGTTGTCCTTTCGCCCATCCTCGAAGAGCTTCAACACGTTGATCGCGATGATGTACAAAAGGAATACCCCGAAAAGCTTCATGAGCAATTCGCCGTCGATCTCGTCGCTCAGGGCGACGCCAATGAGAATCAGCACCAATCCCCCCGGCAACATGCGAACGACGACGCTCCACTGAACCGCCTTCGCCTGGTGATGACGGAGCAGGGCAGGCACGGCGACGAAGACATTGACGATCATCGCGCAGGCTTGCGCGAGGTGCTGGTCTTTGCCCATCAGCAGCGTGAGCACGGGAATGATGACGAGCGAGCCGCCAATGCCGACGAGCCCCCCGGCGGTTCCGGCGGCAAGTCCGAGAATAAGCAGCGTGATGACTTCGTCCAGGGGCATCCCGGCCATGGCCGCAGTGTAGGGACAGATTCGTTCGCTGCGCGGCGGGTTGGTGCAAGCGCCGAAAGTTGTTGGCCCAAACGACAGGATTTCCCCACATTCATTCGCCACAGTGCCGAGCCCGGGTGACCCGAGCGCGGCCGCCCGGCTGTGACAGGTCGTGATTGGGTGCAGCCCGGCTCGGGGTATACTCGCCGCAAAGTAGTACCGCTCGTTCGAACCTCATCCTCTATGGGACGGTGAGCGACGAGCCGTACCGCGAGAGGCGTGAATCCCGATGCAATTGAAGAATGGAACCAACCGATTCTTGGGATCGCTGGACCGATCCCGACGCGTGGTGTTGCCCATGGTCGCGTGTACGGCCGTCTTGACCGGCGCCGCGAGCGGCTGGCTGATGACCGACCCGGTCCTGACCCCGCCGCCGGTCCAGACGGCACCGGCCTCAATCACGCAGACAGAACCGGATTGGGACGCGCCGTCGTTCAACGGCCGGCCGGTCCGCCCTTCTCGCACCGTAAGAATGTTGGTTACCGCCTACAGTCCGGACGCCCGATCGTGCGGCGCGTTCGCCGACGGGATAACTGCCAGCGGCTACTCCGTCAAAACCAATGGCATGAGACTCGTCGCCGCGGACACCACACTGCTCCCCTTCGGCACGATGCTCTCGATTCCCGGCTATGACGATGGCTACATCGTGCCGGTCCTGGATCGTGGCGGCGCCATCAAAGGCGACCATCTCGACGTGCTGTTCCCAACGCACGGACAAGCCCTGCAATGGGGCGTGCGTCATCTGGATGTCACGATCTGGGAATACGCGGATGGCAAGCCCAACGATTTCAAGTCGATTTATTGAACTATAGCGTTTCGCCGTCGCATTGCCAATCTGGGAATCAAGGAAGTATTGACGGCACCGCGCTCCCCGTGGCAGAACGGATACGCAGAGCGCGTCATCGGCTCTATCCGACGAGAATGTCTTGATCACATCATCGTGCTGAACGAAGCACATCTGATTCGAGTTCTCGGTGAATACTTCAAGTACTACCACTCGGATCGTCCACATCAATCACTCGACGGGAACTCACCGACGCGTCGAGAAGTTGAGACGCCAGATCAAGGCCGCGTCGTTGCTGAGCCAGTACTCGGTGGTCTGCATCACCGATACCGGCGCGCTGCCTGACAACCAAACCTGAATTCTGAATTGCAGCTCTGATCCGCATTGCAGCGCGATCGGTGTGTGATGAATGCAAAAATGGCGATATCTCAGCGTTGGATCATATGATCATCTGACTGATCGTCGCCACAATTGGCCGTTGCAGACATTCGATCGATGCCCAATAAACACCCGGATGAGGTTTTCGCCACCCACAATGATGACATCATCTCCACCGCGCAGACCCCAGAACGTTTGCGCGCGACAATCGAGCGCGCCGTCCAGATCATCATCAATGTCCTCTTGGAGCAGCTTCCAGCCGAAGGAGTAATAGAAGCGGCGATGCTCATCCAAGACCCCATCAGGCGGATCATTCGCCGTCGCCCCGTGAATGTCCGCTTCCTTGGTGATCCGCCAGCCGAGGCCGTTGTATTCATACCGCCCGCGTGTGGCACCTGAGCCGTATTGAACTTCAACCAGCCGATTCCACCCATCGTGGATGTAGAGAATGTCCGGGGCGGCGCCTTCCTGAGCTTGCGATGTGATGTTGCCCGAATCATCAAACGCCAGCGCAAGTTCCGGTGCGCCACCATCGCCATCAGGATCACGCTCAACGATCTCGTTGGCTTCATTGTGCTCGCGTGACTCCTCGGTGGCGTAGACTCCCAAGCTGTCCGCATCACTCCAGACGGAATCCCAATTGCCCAGCATATCCAGGTCCCACTGCTGGCTGTTCGATGCGTACGTGAACGTATTCTCATCCACGCGCACCCCGCGCGCCGATTCCGTGACACGATCCAGATCGTCGTAGGTGAATTCCTCATCACGATCCGGCCATTTGATCGTCGGCGTGAGGTTGTTGCGCGCCAATCGATTGCCGCGCTTGTCGTAGGTGTAACTAAGATGGACAATGGGAGGCACGGCCGGCTGGGCGCTGGGCGGATCAAGCGGGCCGAACTCGCCGTCGATCCACAGTTGGCTCGTCAGTCGGCCGAAGGTGTCCCAACTCGGATATCGTCCGGCGAATTGTTCGCCGTTGACTTCAACCGAGCGATCCAGATAGACCCACGGTTCGGGATACTCGACGACAGCGATGAAACCAGTCGAGATGTAGTCGTAGCTCACAAGATCAGAGCGCACACTGTTGATAGCAAGAGAACTGACGCGGTTAATCCGCGAATCGAGATCCCCGAGAAGGCCGCATTTGTAATCAACGGCTGCGCCCTTGGGATCGATAACTGATGCCAAACCTAGTGATTTGCCGCTGCCGACGGGGGGGCAGTTTATGGTCTATTCAAACTGTGATTTCGCAAATCGAAAATATATGATCGCCAGAAGCCCCTTTGGCCATCTCAGAGGCACGAGCAAGAATTAGTTGCTTCCTTGAAACATCTTTGATCTCGCTAACGAGCAATGTGGTTATTGATCGGCAGGCGAGCACTTCGATAGTCGCAAATCGTAGTCTGGCGGCGCATCAAGACTATGCGTCAATCTCGCGCCGCTGCGATACATCTCAAGAGCCCCTGCGCCCACACGATAGACAGTACTCCTTATAAATCCAATGGTAAGAAATCGTACAAAGGTTTCGTGAAGTTCTATCGACACAGGTTCAGGTGATACTGTCGAAATTTCACCTCTTATGACCGATCCACTATCCAGATGTACTCCTCCTGGGCACCATACAATGGAATCAGGATTGAGTAATTGGTCGATCGCAAACTTGTGTCCACCTCGCTTTTGGGTCACCTCGCGGCTGGAGAGATCTCGATCCGTGTCCATCACAAGATAGCACGGATCTAGATTACTCTCGCCGGTAGGAGAGATGCCAAACTCCACAATTTCATTCGCACTGTGCAGAGTTTCATAGCTAGGTTCGTCAAAGAGACCTGCTAACACGTACTTGAGGTTACGTGCCGTCTCCAGCTCTTGCAGCCCTAAGAGAAGGTCTGACTTCGTTGCGAAAATATAAACAGCTCTTGGTGGCTTTCTCGTCATTTTGGTTTTGGGATAAGAACTAGATGGTCGCGTGGCCGTTGTGCTGCGCGAATCTTCGCAGCGTTGCGTAGTTCACGAGCCGTCGGAGTGACTCCGTTCGTCAGAGTATCAACAGTATTCACGCGTACTGTCCGGCCATTGCGAACAGCCGTAATATCCGGGTAGGCAGATCCCCGCCGTGCACCTCCGCGTCCTGGTATGAACTCTTCTGCTCGACGACCGCCACCCCCAGTGATCCTGAACCCACGGCCTTCTAAATTGTCTGCTACGTCTGCAACATGTCGACGCGTCGCTTTGCTCCCCAGTCTACCCCCTCTCCTGACAACCTGCTCGGCTCCCTCTTTCGCTAGCTGTCTGCCCGCGATGGCTACCCCACCGGTAGCAGCAGCCTCCAAGGCCATTATCGCAAAATCACCCGCGATACGACCCATCTGGGCGGACGCAAGATCAGTTGCAAATCGACCGATCACTGCATCACCAGCGACGCCCAACGTCACGGCATCGGCAAGGGCGGCAAATTCACCGACGGCCCCGTTGTAGGCTCCGACCAGTGCTCCTTCCGCTGCGGCGTCGCCAACTTGGTCCAGATACTCGTCGTACTCCGGCTCAGCTTCCGCCTTCGCCCCGTCGATCAGTGCCTGATCGTCAGGATCCAATGGGCCGGGCGCAAGCTGCCCTTGCTCTTTGAGTCGACGCAGTGCAAACTGCTCCTGAAGATCAGCGCCGCCACCATTGAACACACGGTCGCAAAAGTCGCCGAACCACGATGCCAGCCCCATCGGATCGACGAAGATCAGTGGGTTGTTACCGACGTATAGGTACAGCAACATGCCGTCGGTATAGCCGGCGGGGTCGCGCTCTAGGAATCTTCCCAGGTCCGGGGCGTACCAACGGAAGCGCACAACGTAGAGCTGCGTCTCGGCGTTGAACACGTAACCGGCGTAACCGAAGTGATTGTCAACCCCCGGATTACTCAACTGGCCGATTGGCAGCGCGCCCCCCCAATTGCCAAGCAGGATAAGCAAGTCGCTGAGGTCCACAATGCCGTTGCGATCCAGATCGCCGGCGCCGTAGTCGCCCCAGTTGCCCTGGAGGATCAATTGATCGGCCACACCGGTTGTGCCATCGCCATCCAGGTCAGCTCTGCGATGGTGGCGGGCTCGGCCGAACGGATCGTAGCTGATGCGCTCGATCAGACTGCCTGAAGCGCCGATCAGCGCGATGGTCGAGAACTGATCATCCGTGAGGTGGTAGTAACTATTCTCATACACGCCGTCGAGATCCGTATCGTGACGGCGCATGATGACATCATCTCCACCGCGCAGACCCCAGAACGTTTGCGCGCGACGATCGAGCGCGCCGTCCAGATCATCATCAATGTCCTCTTGGAGCAGCTTCCAGCCGAAGGAGTAATAGAAGCGGCGAT
>JADFNO010000245.1 GCA_022563315.1 Planctomycetota bacterium
CGTCCGGCGCCACCAGGGCCTCGCCGGCCTCCTCCTCACCACCCCCCTCCTCGCCGCTCCTCTCGCTCACCACTTCTTCCCACAAAAGGGGTCGGGAGTCGTTTCTGGAGGTTTGGGGTCCTCCCTCGGCGGATGGGTTGAACGGGTACTCGTGCCCGTGCTGGCCGGATGTGTTGCGATCAAGATCGACTTGTTCGTACACTTCGCCGTCTGGCCGATCGTCGTCATTCTCCTTCTCAGCGGCGACGGGCGCTGGCTCGGCGCGTACCTGGGGGCGATGGTCCTCGGCGGGCGCGGCTCGCTGCGCACAATGCGCCTCGTACTGGCGACTATGGCCTGCGGCCCAACCCAACTTGCCATAACCGCGATCGCCATACACACATGGTCGATCCCCGGTGAATACGCCATGGCCCTGTTGCTCGGCGCCGTCCTCATCGAAACCACCGTCGGCGCCCGCCGTTCCATGGCCCGACGCCTGATTCGGACCGAAGAAGAAATTGAGCGAATGACGCAAGAGTGATCTTGGCCGCCGGTCGAAGGTCCCAAACCGTGAGTCTCTCCGGTAATCCTTTCATTACCACTTCGGCTTTCCACTCTCCGCTGCCTGGCGCATGCGCAGCCGGCGGATCGTCTCCGGACTCTCGTTATATTTGATCCCCAGGCACCGCTGACACATCAGCCGCCGCGGATGAAACAGCAGCTCATACCGCTGTACCAAGCGCCCGATAAAGCGATGGTGTTTCACGCGCAGACCCGGCGGCAAAGTCCCGATCCACGTTTGCGCCGCGAGCGCATCATATAACTCTGCCTCCGTACATTGCACAATGAACAGCTTGGTCACGCGCTGCGGGCAAATCTCCATGTTCAGTTTCGATCCCCGCGCAATCGTGCTCAGCCCCGGTAACCGCGGGTCGTAATCCGCCAGCTTCCAATCCAACGGTAGCGGACAGTTCGGCGGGCAGTTCTTCATATGCGGACAAATCAGAAACGGCCGCTTCGTGATTGCCTCACTCAGCTTCCAAAGCTCAACGCGCAATGGATGCTTCCACATGTCCGGCACGCCGAGTTTCTTCACTCGGCACGCGCCTTTGTTGGGGTTAGGGTGCAGCCCGAAATCGTGATACGGCGTCGGCACGCCGGGCGTCAGACCACGGCGCACACGTCCGGCCGGTACACCGGGAGGACGCATTGCGTTGGCCTGGGCCGTGCGATAGTCACCGGAAAGCGCCCTTGGCCGGCGCTTGCGGTCCATCGCCAACAGCCAATCGGCCGTCAGGATCACGATACCGCTGGAAATCCTGCCGTTGACGGTCGGCGCTTCGCGGAAGATACCTCGCCGCCAGACATCCTTGGCGAGAACCTCCATGCACGCGGCGCGATCGATGTTCCCCGCCTGGTTCGTCCATGACGGGGGCTGATCGAACGTCGCGAATTGCGGTCGGTGAACTCGATACGCCATTGATCATCCTTTGGCACCGCAAAATACGATGCCCCCGCTATAGGGCCGGCGGTCGCGCCTGCGCGCGCCAGGGCAGCCGTTGTATGTGGGCGGTCACCCCCGGCGAAAGACGCGACCAACGGTCGCGGCTTTATGAGGTGGCGATGAATGAATATGGCCAGGCGGATTCGCATCGGCGAAGGTTGTGTCGTTCGATATACGTTCTGGTGTTTGACCAGACGTGATCGTCGAACACGAACGATCGCCATTTGCCTTTGCACCAAACCGGCCCGCTGTGCGTCGTTGCGCGATGGATCGCCTTGGTCGCCCGATCCTTGATCCATTTCACGGTGTCATCGATCTTGCGCTGCGTGTACGTCAGCAGCATATGCGTGTGGGTGGATTCAACGGACGCTGCAGCCACCGTCCAATCGGATTCAGCCGCACATCGACCGATCGCCTCGATTACGCTGGAGATCATCGGATCATCCAACCGCACTGGCTGGTGCGTCATGCGCTCCCGGGCCATGCGTGCGCGCGCTGGATCCGCCTCTTGCAGGGTGTGGGGATCTGAGAATCCGATGCGTTCGTCCCACGCCTCGGACCACGATCCACGATCATCTCCCGGCAACCAAAGCCCGTACGCAGCAAGCACAATGTGATATCCGATCGTGTTGGGCATGCGCGAACCCTACCGCCTCCAGCCAAAAAGCCGAGACCGTTGGTCGCGGTCTGCGGGTGGACAAACCTGCCAACAGTGCGACTTGGTCGTTTGGTATATGTTAGCTACTCCCAGCGAAAGGAGCCACCCCCGCCACCGGACCACATTTGTTTACAAAATATACCTTTGTTTTGTTTGACACTCATAGTAGCACAAGATAAACTTCTGCGATACAGGAGTAACCGCATGGCTCGACGACTTCCAAGGACAAACGCAACTCGCAATGGTCTCGCTGCATCCAGCCAAGGCGCGGCGGCCTCTTCAACATTGACCTATAGCACTCGATTCGATGATCGTCAGCGCGAACTCATCAATCAGGCTGCCAAGCTCAAGCAATGGTCCCCAGCCAAATTGATACGGGAAGCTGCGATCTCGCGCGCGGCTGACATTGTCAATGCGAGCGGCAGCTCATCACCCACGCTGCGGCACTTGGCGCGCTTGGTTGCGAAGCAGTTGGTGAAACCGACTTGCATCGTCATCAACGAACCTGACGGAACAACGAGCGAAGTTCCGGAGATCGACCTTGATCTGCTCCGCGATCATCCTGGTGAATACTGGTCGCAGGCGATGATTGTTCGGGCGAATCGTCCGAGTCAAGAAGATCAGGACCAGATTCAAGCCGCACTTCTAACGTGCGGTGAATCCTTCATCCAGATGATTCTCGAAGCATGGCAGGCCTTGGACACGGGCGGCGATGTCTACAAACCGAAGGTCGTTCTCGGTGACCTTTCTGATGAAACTGAGGCGCGGGAGGAAGCTTCGCCGCTAGACACATAGTGGCATGAACCCTTGCGGGGCGGATTGCCAAAAAAATCAGCAAGACAACCGATTGTGGCGGAATCCAAGATGAACAACAATCGCGCATCTAAGCGAAGAAAGCAACATGTGGATCGCAGCACGTTTGCCGACTACGTTGCGTGCGCGAGAAACGAGATGAATGGCAGGCTCTTCGCGAAGGCATCGCAGTGCAATGCAATAGCCAAGGTTGTATCTGGCCGCAATCGAGCGATCGCCTATCAAACAAAGAATCGCGCGCTTTCTCAGTTGATCCATCGTGGGCGCGTCGTCGTGAGAGTGGATCACCTGCGGTATCCGGGGCTGCTGTCGATCGAGCTCGATCGCCACAACCGCCTCCACTCCCATGAGTATTGGCTTGGGAAAGCTGATCAGATATAGCCGTTGAAGATTCGTGGTGGCGGCACCGCGAAGAAACGCGACCGGCGGTCGCGGCTTTATGGCGTAGGGTGTCTACTCCACGGTTACGGATTTCGCGAGGTTGCGCGGTTTGTCGACGTCTTTGCCTCGGATGACCGCGGCGTGGTAGGCGAGCAATTGTAACGGCACGACGGTGACCATCGGCTGCAACGGCTCACTCACGTCCGGAACGTACACCACATCCTCGCAATGTTGGCGAATTTGATCATCGCCTTCGGTAGCGACGGCGATCACGTGCCCGCCCCGCGACCGCACCTCTTCGATATTCGAAACGATCTTTTCGTACTGACTGTTCCGCGTGGCGACGACCACCACCGGCATGCCGTTGTCGATCAACGCAATCGGCCCGTGTTTCATCTCGGCTGCGGGCATCCCCTCCGCATGGATGTAGCTGATCTCTTTGAGCTTGAGCGCACCTTCCAGCGCAACGGGATAGTTGTAACCGCGCCCCAGAAACAGCCAGTTTTCCCGATCCGCATACTTGGCGGTGACGTCGTGAATCTGAT
>JADFNO010000246.1 GCA_022563315.1 Planctomycetota bacterium
GTGAAAGTTGGCGGGGTCGCGGGCGGGCGGCCGATCGTTTAGACTGTGGCCTGGATAGTTGGAAAGGATCGAATCATGTCACGCGTGGGTATGGGCAGCAGGATAGGGTTGGGGTCGGCGGGTTTTGTGTGCGGCGCGGCGGTGCTCTGGGCGGCGACGGGCTGCGGTACGATCAGCCAGGATTTTGGCGCGTTCACTGAGGACTTCATGCCGCCTACACCCACGGAAGCGGCGCGCTGGATGATCGATCCGCATGATCCGGACGACCGCCGACGGGGGACGCTGCTGATCTCCAACTCGCCGTTCGGCGGGGGCGAACCATATCTCGAAATCTACCGCGACATGGCGCTCCACGAGCGTGACCCATTGGCCAAGGCGGTGGCGCTGGCGGCGCTAGGCCGACACGGCGTGCCGAACGATGCGATCATTATCGCGGTATCCCTGGACCACGAGAATCCGCAAGTGAAATGGGCGGCGGCCCAGGCGCTGCAGCGCATCCATAACGTCGCGGTTGTTGGGGACTTGCTTGACGTACTGCGCCGGGACGAGGAACAGACGGACACGAGGATCGCGGCTGCGGTAGCCGTCGGCCAATATGCGCAGGACCGCGTGTTCCAAGGATTGGTCGGCGCTCTGGACGACCGAGAGCTGGCCCTGAACCTTGCCGCCGTCGCGTCGTTGCAAACACTGACGGGCGAGGACTTCCGGCTCGATGCGCGAGCGTGGCTGGCGTGGTACAACAACACACGTGAACCCTTTGCGGGCCAACAGGAATACTTGTATCCGACGTACCAACGCGATGAGACGTGGTTGGAGCGGCTGGCGTTTTGGTCGAGTACCACATTCGAGCAGCCCGCGCCGCCGGCCGGTCTGCGGCCCGCAGGTGAGCGCAGGACCTACGAAGACGACGAGATGAAACCAGATGAATCAGGCGGCTGACTCGACACCGCTCCAACCAGGGGCTGCGGTCGGCACGACGATCCGTGCGCTTCGATTCGACGGCGCTACCGCGCGGTTGGAGCCGAACCACGTGCTTCCGGAGCCCGCGCCCGGCGAGGCGGTCATACGCACCACCAAGGCCGCCGTCAGCGCCACCGACCTGGAAGTGTGCAAGGGACTGTTCGCGTTCACCGGCACACTCGGTCACGAGTTCGTCGGCGTGGTCGAGTCGATGAACGACGACACGCAGCGCGAACTGATGGGGAAGCGCGTCGTGGGGTCGATCGACGCCGTCTGCGGCGAGTGCGATATGTGCCATGGCGGGCTGAGTGGACATTGCCGGCAGCGCACGGTCCTGGGTTTGCAGGGGCGCGACGGGTGTCTGGCCGATTCATTCCTCCTGCCGGTCAACAATCTCGCGGCGGTGCCGGACTCGGTCGATGACGACCACGCCGTATTCGCGCACAGTCTGGCGGCAGCGATTCAGGCGGCTCGCCAACTCACCATCGAAGGTCGGCCGTATATCACCGTGCTCGGCGACGGGCCGTTGGGGCTGTTGACGGTGCAGGTGATGGCCAAGCTCAACGCGTCGGTGCGGCTGGTCGGGCGGTACTCCGAGAAGTTGGCGCTCTGCGAGAAGTGGGGCGTCAAGCACCGTCACATTGATGACATCGGCCGGCGCGCTGACCAGGACATCGTCGTGGATTGCACCGGTTCGCCGACCGGTTTGGAGTTGGCGACACAGCTTGTGCGACCGCGCGGCACGATTCTGGTCAAGACACTCCTATCGACGCAAGCCGATGCGATCAGCGCCGCGAACCTGAGCCCAGTTGTGGTGAATGAGCTGACGGTGCTCGGCTCTCGTTTCGGGCCGGTGGCGCAGGCGATCTCCATGCTCGCTCAAGGCGAAGTGGATGTGGTGAGCCTGATCAGCAAGCGCATGAGTCTCGCCGACGGTCCGGCGCTCTTGACGGCGGCCAGTCAGCCCGGCGTTCTGAAAGTGCTCGTGGATCCGTAGGCCGAGCCTGTGCGAGCGGGTTGCTACAATCGCCGCATTGTCTGACGAGCCATCTCATTTAGAAACGAACGCCCAGGGCAACGGGGAGATTCGCTCCGGCAAACTGGCGGGCAAGACGCTGTGGGCGACGATCTGGATCGTGGCCCTGCCCGTGCTTCTCCAGCAGACGATGCAGGCATGTGTCGGCCTCGTCGATTCGATGTTGGCCGGGCGATTACCCGACGAAATCGCGCTGCAAGCGCTCGATGCGATCAGTGTCGGGGCGTACGTGACGTGGTTCATACTGATTGCCATGACGGGGCTGGGAATCGGAGGTCAGGCGATCATCGCCCGAGATATGGGTGCGGGCAATCTGCTTGATGCACGAAGAGCGCTGGGGCAGGCGGTCATGCTCAGCGTGGCGTGGGGCGCGATCGTGGGCATGGCAATGTGGTTCGGCGTTGGACCCTTAGCCGCATTCTGCAAGCTTGATGCCGACGTCACATCACTTCTTTCCGAATACGTTCGCATCATTGCGGTCTCCTTGCCCGCGGCCGGCTTCATGCTCGTGGGGGCCATGTGCCTTTATGGCGCCGGTGAGACCATGCTGCCGTCATTGATCGCCATCGGCGTGAACGTCGTCAATATACTTGTGTCGTGGGCGCTCTCCGGTGTGGATCTGACCTTTGGCCAAAGGACGTTTGAGAATCCTTTTTCGTTCGATATGCACGTTGGAGGAATTGCCGTCGGTACGGCCGTCAGTTACGCCTTTGGTGCGCTGATGACACTGTGGGTCTTGCTTCACGGCGTGAAAGACCTGCGGCTTGAAGTCGGTGAGATGAAGCCGAACGCACCGGTTTCAGGTCGGCTTATTCGTATCGGCCTGCCTGGCTTCTTTGATAGCTTCATGATGTGGGCGGCGAATATCGTTGTGCTGCTATTCATCGGAATGGTCGCGGTGAACGCAAGCACCAACGGCGTCGCTGCGGGCGGGTTGCAGGGGGCGCACTTGATTGCGATTCGCTGGGAGGCCTTTAGTTTCCTACCGGGATTCGCGCTGGGGACCGCCGCCGGTGCGCTGGCGGGGCAATATCTTGGGGCAGGCAATGCGCCCATGGCCCAGCGCGCAATCTTGGTATGCACCGCTATCGCCAGTGTACTTATGGGTCTGCTGGGGCTGGTATTTATGTTCGGCGGCGAGTTTCTAACGAGAATTATCAGCGACGACGAACTGCATCTCAAGGAAGTGCCGCCGCTGCTTTTCATTGCCGGTGTTGTGCAAGTGTTCTTTGCGATCACGATGGTGTTGCGCCAAGCGCTGCGCGGCGTGGGCGATACGCGATGGTCCTTCCTCATCACCTCCGCCTCGAGCTACGGCATTCGCCTGCCGGCGGCGTGGTGGCTCGGTGTACACCTGGAAATGGGATTGACCGGCATCTGGCTCGGCATGTGCGGCGAACTGGTCATCCGCTGCGGCCTGTTCGCCGCTCGCTTCTACCACGGCGGCTGGAAGCGGATCAAGGTGTAGCCGGTCAGTTAGCCCCCGGTGAACACACCCGGGGTTCTCCTTCACGATGCCACGATGCCTTCTTCATAAGATTCACCACGGAGACACTGAGGCACGGAGAAGAATGAGTATGGAATTGCGAAAGATCGGAGAGGTCACAGAGATCACTGACAACTGACAACTGACAACTGACAACTGATCCCACGATGCCATCTTCACATCCCCTTCCCCTAATGCCAAATGCCAAATGCCTAGTGCCTTCTTCTCACAGGCACGGCCCCCAGTTGCCGAGCAAGATGAGCAGATCCTTCACGCCGACGTCGCCGCTGCCGTCAAGGTCGGCGGGGCAGCCACCTTTCTTCGGGCACGGCCCCCAAACGCCCAGCAAGATGAGCAGATCCTTCACGCCAACATCGCCGCTCTTGTCGA
>JADFNO010000247.1 GCA_022563315.1 Planctomycetota bacterium
CAAGCGTCTGTTGCGTTCAGCGTTGACGAGCCGTCGTCGCCACAGCTTGGATCGAGAGATGTATCTGCGGCTGCTGACCCTGAACCTGATGATCCTCAGGCGTATGAAAACACTTTTCAACGGAGCAACTCCCGACCCCTTTTTCTTTCCAGCACGTGAATTCAGCGCTTGCGCCAGCGGTATTCACCGTGCGTGCCAGGCGGCGAGGATTGCTCTTTCCCGCTGGGCCTTCATGCCCAACGAACGATCTGCAGCGCCGAAATCGTAGTTCAGACCCCGCGTTTCCTTGTGCCATTGGATCGTGTCGCGCGCCGTGTCGGCCAGGGGTCGAAACGTCAGGCCGAGGCTGAGGGCGCGCTCGATATTCACTTGACTCAGCCCTGCCTGTTCTTCATCAGGTAACCAAAGTGGAAGCTCCGTCCATGGCGTTACACCTTGGTCTTTGAGGAACTCGGCTTCGATCCAGGTGAATCTCACGACGCTGGCGGTGGCCGCCTTGCACCCGTAGAGCATCTGCGCCATCGTCAGCGTCGCCGCGGGTCCGGTGGCGTTGTACACCCCCGCGTGACCGTCCTCGATTACTTTGATAATCCACTGGGCCAGATCGCGCACGTCGATGAACTGCACCGGCGCATCCTTGGGTAACGGCGCGAGCACTTCACCGCCGCGATCGATGCGCACCGGCCAGTAGGTAAAACGATCGGTCGGATCACCGGGGCCGACGATCAGCCCCGGGCGGATGTTGGTGACACGGCCCGGCATTGCCGCCTCGGCTGCCTGCTCAGAGAGCGCTTTGAGCGGCCCTTGGTTTTCGCCCGTGATCTCTTCGACCGTCTCGTCGTGGAGGGTGCTGAGCGGATCGGTCTCGACGATGCCGATCTTGGTGAAATCCGCGTATACCGAGATCGTAGAGATGAAGACATACTGCTTGACGTTCGGCGCCAAAAGCTCCGCCGAAGCGCGCACCAAGCGAGGCACATAGCCGGACGTGTCGATCACCGCGTCCCACTGCCGGCCGGTCAATGCACGCAACCCATCGCCGATCTCGGGGTCGCGATCACCGCGCAAGTGCGTGAGGTCAGGAAACAGTTGCGGATTGGTCCGGCCGCGATTGAAGAGCGTTATTTTGTGGCCGTGGCTCCGCGCCGCGCGAACGGTGTGTGGGCCGAGGAAACCCGTGCCGCCAAGGATCAACAGGTCCATGGATCGACCTCCTGATGCTAATCATAGCGGGTACGTATGACGGATGCCGACTACGATGATCTCATGCCCAACGCTATGAAATACCACATGAGCGCCGAGGCGTTCCGCGAACACGGCTATGCGATGATCGATTGGATCGCCAAGTACATGCAAGCCGTCGAGACGTACCCGGTGATGTCGTCCGTCAAGCCCGGCGATGTCCGCGCAAACCTCCCTGCACAACCACCCCAGCACGGCGAGCCGTTTGAGCAGATGCTGCGCGACGTCGATGAGATCATCATGCCGGGGATCACCCACTGGCAATCGCCGAACTTCTTCGGCTTCTTTCCCGCCAACGTTTCGGGCCCGTCGATTCTCGGCGATCTGCTCGCTAGTGGACTGGGCGTGCAGGGCATGTTGTGGGCGACCAGCCCGGCGTGTACCGAGTTGGAAACGCATGTGCTCGATTGGCTCGTTGACATGCTCGATTTGCCGGAGCGGTTCAAGTCAACAACAGCAGGCGGCGGCGTGATTCAGGATACCGCCAGCAGCTCCACGCTTTGTGCGCTATTGGCAGCCCGCGAACGAGCAACCAGCTTTGACGTCAATGAACATGGAGCGGACCGCAAGCTCATTGCCTATTGCTCCAATCAAGCGCATTCATCGGTCGAGAAAGCGGTGAAGATCGCGGGATTGGGTCGAGCCAATCTGCGATTGATCGAGGTTGACGAATCGTTTGCAATGCGGCCACAAGCGCTCGCCGAGGCGATCGCGCGAGACGCCGCTGCGGGCTTGACGCCCTGCTTCGTTTGCGCAACCGTCGGCACGACGTCGTCCAACGGGCTCGATCCGGTGCGCGCGATCGGCGAGGTATGTAAGCGGAACAACATCTATCTGCATGTCGATGCGGCGATGAGCGGGACGGCGGCGCTGTGCCCGGAGTTTCGCTACATCCATGATGGGTTGGAGTTGGCGGACAGTTATTGCTTCAATCCGCACAAGTGGATGTTCACGAACTTCGATTGCGATTGTTTTTATGTCGCCGATCGTGCAGCGTTGATCAAGACGTTAAGCGTCCAGCCGGAGTATCTGAAGAACAAGGCCAGCGAATCCGGGGGCGGCGAATCCGGGGGCGTGTTTGATTACCGGGACTGGCACATTCCGCTAGGTAGGCGATTTCGGGCACTCAAGTTGTGGTTCGTCATTCGACATTACGGCATCGAGGGCTTGCAGTCTCACATCCGCGAGCACGTGAAGCTATCGCAGGAGTTCGCTTCATGGGTTGAGGCGGATGATCGATTTGAGCTTGTGGTTCAGCCGCCGCTGACGCTGGTTTGCTTCCGACTTTCGCGAGGGAGCGACGAGATGAACCAGCAGTTGCTGGATGATCTCAATCGCTCCGGCAAGTTATTCCTTACCCATACAAAGCTGGACGACAAGCTGACGTTGCGTTTCTCGATCGGCGCAACGTACACCGAGCGCCGCCACGTCGAGCAAGCGTGGGCGTTGATTCAACAGACGGCGAGCGCCTAATCACATGGATAGAGAAGCCGCTTCTCGTGTGCCGATCTTCATGATCTTGGTGAGCGAGATAGCGTTCGCATCATACGCAGCAATCGCACAGACCTGTAAGAGTAGCAGGAGCGCAGTCGTACTGGTTCGTAAATCGGAATCATTACTGAAGTCTGTCGTCAAACCGCGCTTTCGCACAAGGAACTCTTTGCCGTTGACCAAGTTCAATCTGGTCAACACCGTAAACGGATTAGGATGTGCAAAGTCGTCCCCGCGCGTTCTCGCAATATCAGCACATTTCAGAATAATGTGTAGTTCTTTGTTGGAATCATTGTCGGGGAGACTCTCGGCAGCCCTTTGCACAGCGAGAGACATTGCTTGGCCCAACTCACCTACCTTCAAGTTTCCCCAATCGCCTCTGCGGCCTTTGCTTTTCGATTTGGAAAGTGCTTCTTCCGCAGCTTCTCGAAGTGCCGCGCGATCATGATCTGATCCGCTAAGTAGTGCGTCTGCCCCTTTCTTGCCCAATACAGAGGTGGGTTCGTCTACAAGTGCTTGCTGCGCCCGAATATCGTTGTCATCCGCAAGTCGATCAATTCTGGAACCAATATCGCCGGTTCCGTGAAGTAGCCACGCCAGACATCCCGTATTGTGCCAGAGTGTTCTTACGAGCAACCATCCAGCAGCGGGTAGTGGAGATGAAGCCAGTATCTCGCATCCAAGCTCGACGGTATATGCCACAAGACAGATCACTCCACGACGAATTTCCTCTTCCTGAGCTGTGTCGTTCGTCAGTCGATGAGCTGCCTTCCTGAGCTTCGCAAGCATGTAAACGCATGCGCGCGGTGTCATAACTAACTCTCCATTGTGGCCGCCGCTTGGCGATTGGCTTTCAGTGCGACCCTAGCTTCAAGCAAATTGCCCTAGCCAAAGGTTTCTGGACCATGCCCTGTGTCCTTTGTACCCCTGTGGTACGCTCTTGCCAACTTACGAGGCGGTACCGTGCGCACGAGGACAGCAGGCGGGGGTTGGCCGGCGATTTTTTACGCGATCCGCAAGGCCCGGCAGGGCGGCGGGCTATGGCGAATGTACAAAGCGCTGCGCACACGAAATACCTGTAAGACCTGCGCACTTGGCATGGGCGGGCAAAAAGGCGGGATGGTCAACGAGAAAG
>JADFNO010000081.1 GCA_022563315.1 Planctomycetota bacterium
TTGGACATATGCTAAGGATCGTCTGGCAAATGCACATAAACTCTGGCCCTGCAACGAATAAGATCGCGTTGATGCCCGTGGGCACTGGCCGATATGATGCTGACTCACGACCACCACGCCCGCGTTTGACCTTCTGCCCCGGTCGAGCCGATACGGCAAGCGACTGGCAACGTGATGCACAGCCATGGCGCTATGCTGAACGAAGACCACGGTAGTCTGTGCGTTGCCCAAGACCATGAGGAGTCACGAGCGTGACCACGTCACGGCATCCAAGATCGATCGCCGTCCCGGATGATCTGAAACCACCCAACGCCCATGATGTGCATGATGTGCACGATGCGCGGATCGCCCGGTTCTCTATCCTCGCCGCGTGTGGGTTGTTGTTTCTCTCAGCCCTCCCAGACGCGATGGTCGTGCCGGTCCTTCGGGGATTGCTCGTCGAGCGCTATGACGTAAGCGTGGGGGCAGCGCATGCCTTTATGAGCGTGAACCTCATCGGCGCGCTGGCGGGCATCGGCCTGGCCGGATTCATTCGGCGTCGATGCACTCTCGTCAACTCGATCACGATCGCGGCGCTGGTCAACGCCTCGCTCCTGGCGATGATGGCGGTGCCGATCGGTTTTGTGCCCACCTTGGTGCTGCGCTGTATCGAAGGCGCGGCCGACTTGACGGTGTACGCGGTGTTGTTTGCGTTTATTGCGCAGGCGGGGCCGTCATCGAAGCGAGGCCGGCGCATGGGGGCGGCGGCGACGGCGATGATGCTGGGAATCGCCTGCGGCGCAGGCCTCGGCGGGATCATCGGGGGCCAGACCGCGGTGCTGTGCTTGTGGGCGGGAGCGCTGGCCTGCGTGATCGTCGCCGCGGCGGCTGGACTGACGCTCCGGCCAAATCGTGCGCAAAGAACCGAGCTCAGTTCACGACACACCGCGGCTGAGGCCGGCGTCGATTCCCGTCCGATTTGGCGGCCGCTGGCGATGATGTTCAGCGACCGCTTCGTTTCGGCGCTGTTGGCGACGACCGTGCCGTTGTATCTCGCATCAGTGACCGACATGAGTCCGGCGGCAATCGGGGGGCTCGTAGGACTTGCGATGTTGATGACCGCGCTGGGAACCTGGCCGGCGGGACGCCTCGCCGACCGCGTGGGGCCGCTGCGCCTGCGGTTGATCGCAGGTTGCATCTACGCGCCGGGCGTGGCCCTGATCCCCCTGGCGGTCTCGGGGAATCTGGCGATCACGATCATCGATTTCGTGCTGATCGGGCTGGCGGGAGCGGCGCTTTTCGCCTCGTCGCTGGTGGCGGTCTGCGACAGCGGGCGCGGCGCCGTGGGGATGGGCGCGTATCACGCAGCCGGCAATGCGGGATTCCTCGTAGGACCGCTCGCCGCCGGCGCGACACTGAGCCTGCTGGGCGGGACCGAGCCGGGCGCGTCGGTGTATCTGTTCGTGTTCGGCGCCTTCGCACTGATCCACGGCGCGGTCACGGTTACCACGGTGTTCGTCGCAGGGTATCGCAGCACGGCGCAGGTCGAAGGACAGTCCGCAGCAACGGCGCCGGACCTCGCGGCCTAGTCCAATCGCCGCTGCCACCCCCAGCCTGTGGCACGTCCGAAAACGATGATCTCTTGCGGCAAATAGAGTCGTCTCGGTATTGACCCGGCCCAATGTGCCAGTCATGCTAGTTGCATGCGAAACGCTTGTCCTACCTCCATCGCGCTGCTCTGGGCATTGTTGCTCTGTTTTTGGAGCGTCGGCTGTTCGAGCCGCAGCTACTTTGGCCACCATCAACCGAGCGGAATAGCCCCAAAGCCGGCCTTATTCGAATCAACTGAGGGACCGAGGTCACTTCCTATATTCCGTGCAGATACCGGGGCCGCGATCAACTGGCAGGGTTTGCTCGAGGCGATCGAGTGGGCCGACGTCGTGATTCTCGGGGAACAGCACGACGATGTCGTGGCGCATGCGGTGCAGTTGGCGGTGGTGGAGGATGCAATGAGGCGGTATCCCGGCACGGCGTTGTCCATGGAGATGCTCGACCGCGAAGAGCAGGCGCTGGTCGATGACTATCTGGCTGACTTCATCAATCGAGATATGTTCCTGGAGCAGACGGCGTCGACGAAGTGGCTTCGCATCGCGCGCGACTACCTCGACGACGAGATTGATCGCGAGACGTTCCAGAAGCGGATTCTTCGGATCGGTTGGCCGGATTGGGAGAACAACTACCAGCCGATCATCGACGCCGCCAAAGCTGCGGGTTCACCGGTCGTCGCCGCCAACACGCCGTGGCTGCGGTACATGAGTGTGGCCAATCGAGAAGGGTACGACCGTTTGCGTTCATTGACGGATGCGCAAAAGCGATTGTTTGCACGTCCCAAACGGCAATCGTACAAGGACTACCGCAAGCGCTTCTGGCAAGTGATGGTTGGGCGAGCTGAGGGTGAGCCGCCTGAACCACCTGAAGAAGGCGCTGAGGAGGATGCCGAATCCCTGCATATGCAGATGACGGATGAACAAGTCGCCAGCGCATTTCGTGGGCAATTGATAATGGACGCGACGATGGCGGACTCGATCGCCGAAGCGCTGCGCGACGGTGCGGAAAAGGTCGTCCATCTTGTGGGGCAGTTTCACAGCGACTTTGCCGGCGGAACCGTACAGGAGCTTCGACGTCGCAAAAGAGGCGTGAAGATTCTGACCGTGAGCATGCAGCGCGCCGACGCCATAGCGCTGCGCGAGGAGGATCACGGCCGGGCCGACATCGTGATCTACACGGGTGCGCGGGAAGAACCGGAGGACGAAGAAGCGGAGGCCGCGCCTGCGCCAACGACTCAACCGACGACCCAACCGACCACTCGGCCAACGAGTCAGCCCACCACGCAACCCACGACTCGGCCGGCAACGACGCGCCCAACTACACGCCCGACCACGAAGCCCGACGACGATTCGTTCTGACGCAACGCATCGGCATCCCGCAACGAGATGTGGGCTGAGGTTTACGACCTAATCGGTGCTATTGATCGTTGCCGTCACGGTCGGCATGTCCCGTAGCGCGACGAAGTCGATCGTGGATCGCGGCCCACGGTCCGTGCGTTTCTGGGGGCTGTTCGATGATAATCCGCGACATGCCGGTCGCATCGGCTGTGCGCAGCGCATCATACAAACGTGCGGCGTACGGTTCGGCGGATCGGGGCATGGGGACGGGGACATGCGGCGGCTTTACGCTTGCCGGCTCGAAGCACAAGACGGCCGCAGGCGCGCCGCCGGCCAGACGTTGCGCGAGTTGGGTCGTCTCGACAAGTTCGGCCGGGGTGCGCGGCGCGTAATGCAAAAGCGACGTCCCGGGGCTCGCCAACTGGGTCGTCACCGGCGGCGCGTCCACTTCACCAAGGACCTCACGCAGCCGCTCGACCGTGATCGCCCCGGGCCGCAGCACGCGCGGGGTCGAACCGGTCAGTTCCAGCACTGTGGACTCGATACCGATCTCGCACGCGCCGCCGTCCAGTACCAGTAGCTCGTCCGCCTCTGGAAAGTCGGCAACGACATGCCCAGCGGTGGTTGGCGACACCCGCCCGGAGCGATTGGCCGAAGGCGCAGAGATGGATCGGCCGAACATTTGCAACAGCGCTCTGGCCACAACATGTCGAGGCGCGCGGACAGCAATCGTGTCCAGCCCCGCCGTCGCGGACGCCGGCACTTCGCCACGGGCAACGACGAGCGTCAACGGCCCCGGCCAGAACTGTTCGGATAACACAGCGCATCGATCGTCCCACGTTGCCACGATTCGCCGAGCTTGTACGTCGTCGAGCACGTGCGCGATCAGCGGGTTGTCCGCGGGCCGGCCCTTGAGCGCGTAGATCAACTCGATCGCTTTTGCGTTCGTCGTGTCAGCGCCGAGTCCATACACGGTTTCAGTCGGGAATACGACGAGCTGCCCGCGCTTCAACAACCGCGACGCCTCGGCGATCGCATCGGAGGTCGGCTCAACCAGGCGGGGCATGATCGAATCCGCCAGGCGATCCGTCATCGGCAATCTCAAACTCGATGTGTTTCATCGCCAAGCTCACGCCCATCGCCCGGTACAGCGCCGCCACGGATTTACTGTACTGGACGAGCGAGCGGACCTCTTCCCGCTGCGCCACGGCGAGCGTTTCCTGACGCTGGAACTTCAGGTTCAATCGCTCGGGGGTCAGCCCTCTCATATCTTCTTGAACCAGGAAGGTCCGCAGGTTCTCAGCTTGGGCAACGCGGAAGGAGCGCGTGGCCTGGATGAGCTCATAGTTCGTGATGACGTCTCTCAGCGACGATTTCACTTGCACCACGACGTTTTGGACCGCCTGCCGGTAGCCGATCATGGCTGCGGAACGCTGGAGCCTGGCCTTTCGATACGCTGCCTCAGCCGCGCGGTTGCCCAACGGCAACTCGAAAGCGAACCCCAGGATGTAGTCGATGAAGTTGCCCTCGAACAAGTTGTCGTACGCATCGCCGGGCTCTTGATCGAGTCCGAAGTACGCCATCTGCGCCGAGAGGTTCAGCAGCGGCAACCGCGCGTTGTCGGCAAGGTGCTGACGGATCTCGGCGTCGTTGATACCAAGCGCAGCCAGCGGTATCTCCGGCCGATTGCCCACGGCCGTGATGATCGTCTCGCGCAGGTTGTACCGGATCGGGGTTTGGACCATCTGATCCACGGGCAGCAGCAGCGCTTCGGACCCAACGGTCAACTGCGCGTCGTTGACGAGGACTTTCAGCGCATCAGAGGCCGCTCGAATCGCCCGCCGAGCTTTGATCACATTGGCTTTTCGCTGCTCCACGCGAGCGACAGCGTCGGATTCCTCTGCGGGCGTAGCATCAAAGTCCCGTCTCCGCGCCAGCACATCGCGCACTTCAACACCGACCTCCAGCAGCCACTGTTGGATCGCCAGGTCCTGCCACGCGAGCACGAGGTCCCAATACGCGCTCTCGACGTCCACAACAAGTTGCAGTAACTCGGTGCGAAGCTCGTGGATTGCGCGCTGCTCGGCGTTTTGCGCCAGACGAATCGTGCTCGTGTTCACCTTCGAGCCGAACCCGCGCAACAACGGCTGGGTGAACCCGAGCCTGATCGCGCCGGTATAGGCCGGATCAGGCGACAGGGCAATTCCAGGCGAAAGATTGCGGAACCGCGTCAGGTCTGTGGAGATTGACGCCTCGGCGCCGCTGGTGAAACGCTTGCGGACGCCGGTCTCGAAGCGGAAGCGCTCGCTGGCCGAGAACGGCGTCCCGAGCCGTATCCCGCGAAGTATGGGCACGGTCGCCGGCTCGTCGGTCTTGGTCAGATCGACGTTGCTCACAAACAGCGCGTCGAAGACCGCTTGGGCGGCAATGACGTCCGCTTCGTTGATCGCCGGCTGTAACCGTGCGAACTGGATGGCCAGATTGTTGCGAACCGCGGTGGTGACGGCCCCTTGGAGGCTGATCGTCACATCGGTCTGCTCGGCCCCGGTCAAGTCCCGACCGAGGTCCAGTTGGGGTCGATCAAACGGCAGGCGAGGGCCGAGGGCCGCCAGCTCGTCGAGACGATCGGCCAGCGCCTCCTCGACCTGCGGCACCGGCTGGGTGGGTTCGAGTCGGGTCTGATCGTCCGGCAGCGAGTCCAATTCCCTGGCAATCGCCTGCTCGACGTGTTGCATCAGCAGGAGGTCGCTGTCGCGGTTTGCCAGGGGTGAGGCGCAACCCACCAGCGTCGCCGAAACCAAGTAAACAAGAGAGGTTGGGGCTCGTCGATGACGCATGGGCGGGCAGCCTATCACCAAAGTCTGGTGAAGCAAAAAAGTCGCCGACGCGGGCCCGATCGCCGCTGGAACCCTTGGGGCGGGATTTGCCCAATGCCCCGGCACGTTGTAGCCTCGCGGCGCAATACAAGGAGGTTTGCCATGCTCGCAATGATGCGTCGTCTCGTGATCGTTCTGGTTGCCGTCGGATTCGTCCTGGGTCTGTCAAGAACGGCCGCCGCCCAAACATCTGAAAAGTTCCCCTACCTCGCCGCGGTGACCGCCGAGAAGACGTCGGTCCGAGCCGGCGCCGACAGCCGGTACTACCCCTTCGGCTCGGTGGGCAAGAACGACTTGGTTCAGGTCGTCGCGCAAAAAGCCGGTTGGGCGCGCGTCCGCGCCGTCGGACCCGCCTTCGAAGGTTTCTTCGGCTATCTGAAGTTCCCAAAGACGGAAGCTGCACGATTCCGGCTCGATCGCGAGGGAACCCAAGGCCTCACGCTCGGGTCGACGAGTATCTTTGCGCCCAACCTCGATGAGAAGGCCGAGCCCGGCCGCAGTTGGAAACCGATCGCGAAACTTCCCGCCGAGACCACGTTGACGGTCCTCGAGACCTACACGGGCGATCTGCATGTGGTGTACAAGGTGGAACTTCCCACGTCGGCTGAAGGATGGATCAACATGGCCCATCTGCGCCGGGCATCGCTGGAGCAGATCGCCGCGTGGGAAGACGCGATGAACGGGATCAAGCCGACGCCGGCCCCGCAGCCGGAGGCGGTCGCGGCCCAAACGCCGGCGCCCGAGCCGACCACGACTCAGCCGCCTCAACCGACCGAGGTCATAGCAACCGTGCCCGTCACGACCGAGGACATGGATCGAGTAACCGTGGCCGTCGAGCCACCGACCGACGTGACGCCAAAGCCGACCACGCCGACTCCGACGCTGCTCGATATACCGAACCAGGTGCTTGCGCGCGATCTTACTCCTTTCGCCCCGATCAGCCAGGCAAGGAACGACGAGAAGGACGCACCGATCGCGGAGCAGACACAGCCCGCACCGACGCCGACGGACGAGTCGAGCGCGCCGATCGAGGTTGACATCAGCAACCTGACGCTGGACGACCTGGAAGGGGCGTACGCTCGTCTGCTGCGCGAGCCGCTGGAGACGGCGGAGGTCGTACCGTTGCGGCGACTCTACACCGCGTTCGCGCGGGAACATTCGGGAAGCGCCATCGTGGCGCACCACCTCGGCACCCGTGTGGAGCAGCTTCAGATCTGGGGCGAGCTCCAACAGAAGGTGGTCGAGCTGAACCTGTTGCGGGATCGGGCCAAGGCCACGCGGGAGCAGGTCGACGCTGTCGCCGCGGCCCTGGAACGCAGCGGGGACTACGTGGCCGTCGGCCGACTCGATGCCTCGACCATCTATGACGGTAAGCGCCTACCCAAGCTGTTCCGCTTGCGCGACCTGAGCACCGGCCGGACCGTCGGGTACCTGCGACCGAGCAACAAGGTGAAGCTGCCGGAAATGCTTGGCCATCTCATCGGGATCGTGGGCGAGAAGTCCTACGACGGCGGGCTTCGGCTGAACGTGCTGACGCCGCGCCGAATCGACATGCTGGAACCGCGCTGAGCGGGCTGAGGCCTATACTCACCACCGCTCGGGGCGTTAGCTCAATTGGGAGAGCGCTGCCTTTGCAAGGCAGAGGTTACCGGTTCGAGCCCGGTACGCTCCACTACCCCAAGGGGGCCTCGCGGCGGGGCGTTAAGGGAGCTAGTGCCATCAATCGCCGGAAATACTGCGCTTGACACGAGGGGTTGACGGTCAAGGCCCGCCGCGGGACGCTCCGCATGCCGCGAATCTTCCACATAGTGCACTACCGAATGCTTGAATCAATCGTCCAGCACGACGGTCTATGGTGCGACAAGGAGAGACGGCGACGAGTCAAGAATCACATCAATATCGGGCACCAAAACATCAAGGAACGTCGAGAGCGTTGGCCCATCCCGGTAGCGCCTGGAGGAGTCTTGGCCGACTATGTTCCTTTCTACTTTGCACCGCGCTCGCCAATGCTTTTTGTGATCCATCAAGGCGGAGTAGAAGGATTCACTGATGGGCAGAACCCGATCGTTCATCTCGTTGCCGAAACGGACCAGGTGGCTCAGCGAGGGTTGACGACGGTGTTTACTGACAGACACGCGGCCGTGGCACTCGCCAGATACAGCGGAGATCTGCGACTACTTGAGGAACGGATCGATTGGCAGGTGATGGATGCTCGAATATGGAGGAACACGGTGGATGATCCTGACCGCAAGGAGCGCCGTCAGGCGGAGTTCCTTGTGCATCGCTTCTTGCCGTGGGATCTAATTCGGGAGATAGGCGTCAGGACCCGCACGGTAGAGACGGCCGTGAAATCGATATTTCATCAAACTGATAACCCGCCCACGGTCAACTTGCGGCCCAACTGGTATTATAATTGACCCTGGAGTTGGAGGTGCCTTGGAATGATCCGTTTCGTCGAAGGCAATATCCTTGAAGCCGACACACAGGCGTTGGTAAATACGGTCAACTGTGTTGGCGTGATGGGTAAGGGCATCGCCCTGCAATTCAAGAAGGCGTTTCCTGCGTATTTCAAAGACTACGAACGTGCCGTCAACCGCGGCGAAGTCCGACCAGGCCAGCTACACGTGTACCGAACCGGCGCCCTCCAAGGACCGCAGTACATCATCAGCTTCCCCACAAAAGAACACTGGCGAGCAAAATCCAAGCTTGAGCATATTGAGTCGGGTCTCGTGGCTCTTCGTGCCACGATCCGCGAACTCAGTATTCGGACCGTTGCCGTACCTCCTCTTGGATGCGGCAGTGGGGGGCTGATGTGGTCTAGTGTTATGCCGCGTATCGCGGAGGCACTTGGTGAGATAGCTGACGCCGATGTTCTTGTTTATGAACCGCGAGGCGCTCCGACGGAGCCGCTAACGATCACCGGTGAGCGGCCCGCCATGACGCGCGCTATTGCAATACTGCTGGTAGTGTTTGACCACTACCGCAAACCGGGATACGAACTTACGCTTCTTGAAGCACAGAAGCTCGCGTACTTCTGCTACCTAGCTGGCGAACTCCAAAGGCTCAGATTCAGGCGCGATCGCTTCGGCCCATACGCACCGCAACTCAACAACATTCTTGAGCGCATGGAGGGCCATTTCACGCGCGGGTATCGGGGTGACCGTAGTGTACGGGCTTCTATTTCCATCAAGGAAGAAGCGGTGCAGGAGGCACGAAGATTCCTTGGAGTAGACAAGGACCTCTTTGAGAGACTGAGTTCGGTTGAAGAGCTTATCGACGGATTCGAGACTCCGTACGGTATGGAATTGCTGGCGAGCGTCCACTGGGTTGCCGGGGAGAATAAGGATGCTGCCGACGATCCTGATGCAGCCGTCAGGTGGACGCATGCTTGGAGCAGACGCAAGGCGAAGGTCATGAATGCAGAGCACATCTTGATCGCATGGCAACGGCTAAAGAACCAAGGATGGCTTCCATAGTCCGATCAGTGCCCCTCGCTCCCTGGGGGATGTCCTGCCCTTGGGCCATATCGGACCCCGGCGGCCAGATTGAGCGGCGCTAACCGCCTCCCAGCCCTCGAACGACCGGTGCAATCGGCGCGATTGGTGCGATCGGCGCGCTCGATCTCATCACGCCGCAGACCGTTCAAACGCCGCCCCATTCCGCTCGATACCAAGCGATATGCAGGATACCGCCAAATCCTCAAACCCCAGTGGCGAAATGTCCGACGATCGCCGCTCGCATATCCGGGTCCCCCAGAGTGAGCTGCACTGTAGCCTGGGCCCGGTGTTGGATATCACATCGGCGGGAATGCGGGTGATATGCCGGCGAATACCAAAGAACGAGGTCGAGTTCGACCTGAATACGGCGGTGGACCCCCTGCCGGTGCAGGCGAAAGTCGTCTGGACCAAGCGGTTGGGGTTCCGCAAGCACGAAGTGGGTCTGCACTTCATCCAATCGAGCCCGGAGCTCGACAATCTCATCCGCTGCTGCTCCACACTCGACGGCAAGGTGTGCTTGAATCCAGCGTAATGAAGCCGAGCATTCTGCGATAAGGTGAATTCGCGTGAACCCAAGCCCCAAGCATCCTCAGGACCACACAGAATCAGATTCGTCGCCGAACGACCACGACGACCGGCGGATGTTCTTCGAGCCGCTACGCGGCATGAAGCGCGAGACGAATCTCAGCGACCGCCGAACACCCGCCCGGCTTCAGCAGGAGGACTTGGTCAGCGATCTGGGTCCCATTCTGGACCTGTCGATCGGCGGCATGCGCGTGCTGTGCAAACGTCGCCGCGAAGGCTTGCTGAAGGTTCGGCTCTGGGCATTCCAGTTCTACATGAACCTCGATGGGCAGGTCGTCTGGACCAAACACCTCGGCTTCCGCCGGCACGAGATCGGCGTTCAGTTCCTCAATATCGATGACGACACCGCGAAGATCCTGAGCCGGATCTCCGCCATCCACCGCATGCGCCGAGCCATCTGAGACCCGATCGAGTCTCACCGCCGATCACTGATCGAATACTTCTTCGGCGCGCTCCAGCAAAGCGTCGCGAATTCGATTGGGCGGCCGCGCTTCTTCCAGCTGACTGAGCGCGTGCGAATAGGTTTCACCTGCGGCCTCGTCTCGTTGGAGGTTGTGCTCGGCAAGCGCGTGGATGAGGAGGCAACTGATCTCGTCGGCGCCGAGCTCGCGCGCTTTTTCCGTTTCTCGAAGCGCTCCGACAGCTTGGTCATTCATCAACATCCCAATCGCCAAGGCGAGCCTCGCCTTGGGCGCACGTTCACGTGTTGCGGTCGCCTGCTGAGCGTAGCGCAACCCGTTGGCCGCATTGCGCACCGACTCGTCCGGCGCGAGGAGATACGCCAGCGCCAATTCCGTGGCGATCCGCCCATCATCAGGCGCGGCCCGCGCGCCGATCCGCCACGCGCGAACCGCCTCCGGCCAGGAATCGAGATAACTCAACGCCAGGCCGAGGTTCCGGTAGGCCGCGGGCGTGTTCGGCTCGATGGCCAATGCGCTTCGATAGGCCGAGGCGGCGTCGGCGAAGCGGCCCTTCCGCGCGAGAAGGTTGCCGAGATTGAACCAGGCGTTGACATAGTTGGGACGAAGTCGCAAGGCCTCTCGGTAGTATCGCTGGGCCGCTTCAGTTTGGCCAACCCGCGCGTAGGCCGCAGCCAGGTTGTAGTGCGTATCCGCAACGTCCGGGTCGAGCTCGACGGCGCGCTTGAGCAACTCGATCGCTTCGCGATCGCGCTCCATCGCCGCCAATGCCACGCCGATATTGGCCGACGCCAGCGCGAGATCGGGTTCGCGCTTCGCAACCGCCCGAAATGTCGCCAGCGCATCGTCGTATCGTCCCGCCCGGAGTTGACCCGTGCCGAGCTCGATGAGCGGCTCGCGCGGCGTCGGTGAGTCTGTCGCGAGCGCCGTCTCAAGCGCCTCCAGTGCCGACACGTCACCGTCGACGACCACGGACATGGCCCGATATGCTGCGGCCATCGGCTCAGGCAATTTGTGGTTCGACCAATACAGTTCGATCTTCGTGCCACCCGGCGGCGCCGTCTCGCCCTGCGGCGCGAGTAGATCATCGACCGGGCGACGCTGAATCCGATGATCGGTCATAACGACGTGCACAACGTCCTGGGTGCGGCGCTTGGGCATGTGACAGGCGATGCAGTTGTCCGCAGCAATGTCCCGGCCGGTCGCGCCTTCGACCGCCATCTCGTCCAGACGGCAATCGTCAATCTCGTGACAACTCAGGCAGCGATCGCGGTAGTACGTCGGCGCTTCGGTCGCCGGCACCTTGCGGTGTGGATCGTGGCAGGTGAGGCAATTGAGCTCGCCGTTGCTGGCCACGTAGCAGGTGCTTTGCCGTAAACGATAGGGATGGTGGTTGATCTCGAAGCGTTCGGAACGTTCCGTGCCGTCATCGAAATCCAGGTGAACGAGATAATCACTCAACGATTCGCCCGGCCGATAGGAATAGTCGTCGCGACCGAAGCGGCGCATGAAGCTGGTGAGCTTGCTCGTGGGCTGGAGGTGACATTGGAAACACACGTCGTCGCGAAGCTTGGGCGGGAGCTTCGCGGGATTGACGATCGACGCGCGGACCGCCTCGTTCGAGGCGTCGAGATCCGCCGCCAGCCTGATGTGCGCAGCGCCGGGTCCGTGACAACGCTGACACCCCACGCCTTCGGGCAACGTCGATGGAAACACATGGGGCTGA
Source organism: Planctomycetota bacterium (assembly GCA_022563315.1). Lineage (GTDB taxonomy): Bacteria > Planctomycetota > Phycisphaerae > Phycisphaerales > SM1A02 > JADFNO01. The sequence continues at coordinate 12,028 of JADFNO010000081.1, forward strand.
CCGTAACGATCGCTCCCCGGCGGGACGTCGGGATAGGCGTTGTGACAGAACATGCAGGCGCGCGTGATCCGGCGCGTAACGCCGTCGTGATTTGCGTGGTCGTATCCCGGCGCCATGCCCCACGATTGCTCCTGCGTGTACCACACCACGGGCAGCTCAAACAGTTCGCCAACTTCGGTCTGATAGAGATAGCCGCGCGAGTGCGAGCCTGATCCGATGACCCAATCAATCGGCTGCTGGATCTCATTGATCCGCTGACCGTCCTCGTCGAGCTGATAGCGCCGCATAACGAACCGGCCGGCGTCGTGGATCATCTCGTAATGACGATTGGACGGCTCGTGGAAGAAGTGGTTGTTGTCGAAGTCTTCGATGATGTCGTCGGTGCGCGGTCGGTAGAACGATTTGGCCATGCCGACGTCGCGGAAGGTGCGATAGATCGCGCGATGACACGCTGCGCACTGTCGATCTGGGATATAGCCCGCGCGCGTGAATGCGGGGGATGATTCGTTGGTCGTCTTGGCAGGCGCTTGACCTTGCGCTCCCGCGTGCGGCAGCAACACCCAAATGACCAACGCTGTGAGGACACTGGCCAGAACAGCTACAGCGCGCTTCGGCAATTTGATAAGGGTGCGCATTGAATTACCCATCGGCCAGGCTACACGGCCAATTTCACGCTACCGCGATCATTTTGAAAGAGCAACCCTGCGACTGAGCGGCTAGAATCCTAGGCAATGCCCTGGATTGACTGGATCTGGTGGATTTCCGGGTCCCTGGTCGGCCTCGGAGGGCTCGCTTGGGGACTATGGGCTATGTTCGGCGATGATTCGCGCGGTCGTCGGCGGTGTCCGCGTTGCTGGTATGACATGTCGGCTACGTCGCATCGTCGCTGCTCGGAATGCGGACACGAGGTTCGCAGGGAGAGCGCGTTCTTCCGAACACGGCGACGGTGGCGCAGGATCGCCCTTGGGCTTGTGCTCATACTTACTGGGCTTGCGACCTTCTTCGGACACGAGGTTCACGACAAGGGGTGGGTCCGCGCCACGCCAACCGTCGTCTACATAGCGTTCCTTCCCCATCTGGACAGCCAAACGACGTTCAAAGAGCTGTTGGACCGAGTTACTGAAGGACGGCTGGATCAGTGGGAATATCGCCTGCTCGTCCATCGTTGCATCGGCGCACTTGGCAGAATTGATGACCCACAGCGCCTCAGTGAGCTGTCGTGGATGCTCGCGCTCATCGAGATGGGTGACCGCAGTCAGAATCGTCCGTGGGCATCTTGGATGCTTGTTTCAGAAAAAGATCGCGAAGGTGCGATCAACGCTCTTGTTCAATTATTCGATCACGAAGATATCAACGTTCGTCTCACGGCAATACGGTCGCTAGTGCAATTCAGAGGTACGGCCAAGATCGCACTTCCTGCTGTATTCGGGCAGCTGACGAGCGATGACGCACGGGTACGTAGCGAGGCGGGACGCATGCTGATGTTCGTAGGACCCTCGGGGAAACGTGTGCTCTTTTTCCCCATGCATCTAGGTTTCTTGCCCGGGAAAGTGATTTCACCCTCTCCCTCCGAGGTGTCTTTCTACGGTGAGGTCGGTGCTTGTGGTACGGACGTTCGGTGCGCCCTACCCCTCTTCCTGGAGGGTCTGCGCAGCTCCAACCCGAACATACGCGCAGCGTCCGTCTGGGCTCTCGCACTATTGGGCGAGAGCAACGATGACATTTGCGCTCGGATTGTCGACCTTCGCGATGACAATGAAGAATCGGTACGCCGCACAGTCGTCAGCGCAACATCGCTGTTTCCTCTGGACGAGAAAGTGCGCGTTACTCTCGACCAGGCCATGAAAGACTCTTCGGTGAACGTACGATCGAGTGCTCTTAGAGCCATCGGACTACGAGGAATTACGTGCCATGACTACCTAGACCGCGTACACGCTATGCTGGATAACAGCGAACGGCACACTCTGAACGTCGCTGCCGAAACCTTCGTTCTCATTGGCGGCGACTCAGAAACGGCCGCTGCAGCCCTTTTGGACTTGTTGCGAAATCCACGTTCACGTCCGTACGGAATACGCTTCACCAATTTGTATCGGTCGCGCACCCTCGACACACTCGGGAGGCTGGGTGTCGAATCGCCCACCGCCTGTCAGGTCATCGAGCCAATGTTAGAAAGCCCCGATCCCGACATTCAAAGTGCTGCCGCCTACGCATTTGTAATGCTCGGTGGTGATTCGGCGGCTGGTACCCGCACGATGATCGACGCGATTCGGGCGGAGCAGAAGTCCGGAACGAACCATGCTTTCTCGCGCATGTTTCGGCTTGCGCGAAGCGGGCGAATGTCGACCGACGTCTTGCTAGAAATGTTACGTGCCGAAGTTGCTGCAAATCGCGCGTTCGCCGCAAGGTTTCTCGCCGAAGCCGGAAAACACGCGGCGTCTGCGCTACCAGCACTCAGGGACCGACTCACCGATTCGGATCCGAACGTAGTACGCTGGGCAGAGGAAGCGGTGCAGCGGATCGAATACGAAGTCGATGAGTAAGAAACTATCTCAAAAGGTCTCGTGATGCCGATAGTTCTTGTTTCGGATTTGCACAAGGAGAGCCAGGATGGCGAAACGCAAAGGCAGGATGCCGACAATCTGGAAAGTGGATGACGAGCTGTGGCGACTCATCAAACCCATCATCGACGCCGACATGCCCCGCCAGCGGACCGGCCGACCGCCGGTGGATCGGCGAAAGGTGCTGAACTGCATCATCCACCGCATGCGCAGCGGCTGCCAGTGGAACCGGCTGCCCAAGGAACTCGGCTCCGATCGCACGGCTCATCGGTATTTCCAACGGTGGGTGCGCAACGGCGTACTGCTGAAGATCTGGAGGAAGTTGACCCGGGCCTGCGACGAACTGGGCGGCGTGGACTGGCGGTGGCAGTCGGCGGACGCCGCGATGGGCAAGGCGCGTTTTGGGGGGATCACGTGGGCAAGAACCCGACGGATCGAGGCAAAAACGGGGTG
>JADFNO010000248.1 GCA_022563315.1 Planctomycetota bacterium
CTTGTTCCAGTTGGCCGCTTTCTCGCCGTCGGTTGCAAGGTACGCGTCGTAGTCGAACGCGCTATCGAACTTCTTCTTGAGGAAGGCGGCATTCATGGTCGGTTCGAGTCGTTCGTGAGTTCCAGTAGGAGCGGCCGCTCAGGGTAGGCCGGACAACCGCCGATTCCAAGCGGGGGACTCGCTGGGCGGAGGTCGAGGCGTTCCAGACAAGCCTGGCGTCAGGTGATGGCAGCGGATGCCAAGATCATCCGGGTCGCTCCACTTATTCCGGCATGATGGTCCATGAACGCTAGGAATATATCACTGTGGCGACTCGACGCTGGAAGAGAACCCCAAAGCCGATATTTTCTGTAACTACCTGGCGGTAGGAGGGTTGTGCTTTCAGAGAAGGGGTCCGGGGTCGGCTGGCGCCAAGGTCCGGCGCGGTATTGATTCAGCTGGCCCGGAGCGTGCGAGACTGTTCGGGCCCCAATGACCCGCCGGACTGGCGGATGACGCGCCCGTAGCATGGTCGTGATGGTCGGATTCGACGATTCGGTCGTGCGGCGAATTGGCCGCCGGCCCGGGCGGTGGTTTGTGGGGTTGTGCTGCGCACTGACCACACTGTGGCTGGTGAGCGGCTTGATCGGCTTTGAGCTTGAGCGCAGCGCGGATATCCCGCCGGTGCCGGAGGCGATTCCGTATGCCGATTTCCTGCCTGGCGGTGTTCGATACCACAGCTCTTTCAAGTTCGATCATGATCCGCAGCACCTGCCGAGCTTCGACCCGTCGTTGCAAGACCCGTTCCCCCTCGTCCACATTTGGCCTACGGCGTCGGGTGACGGTCGGCTTGTGGGCCAGTTCTTTACCGTGAAGGGCGTTTACGGTTGGCCGAAGCAGTGGGTCAACTGGTCGCACTTCGTTACCTACGACGTCACAGACCCAAGCGAACCATTCGACCGCGCGCAGGCGCCGCCCCAGTTCTGGGTGGATAGCGTCCGCTGGGAGAACACGCGGACGTACTGGGCGATCAGGAACGCCGACGGCTCAACATACTGGAACATTCACTGGGAATGGAATCGGATGCTGCTGTGGGCGCTGTCGATCGAGGCGCTGGCGGGTCTTGTCGTGTTCGTTATCTGGATGAGGTACGTGCTGGTGATCCGCCGCCGGTTGCGCCGGGGTCTGTGCCTCGAATGCGGCTACGATCTGCGGGGAACGAAGCCAGGCGATGTCTGCCCTGAGTGTGCAACCGTACGTGGGCAACCTGAGCAGGCGAAGCCGCGACGGCTCCCCCTCGTCCGAGTATTCGTTGTCGCCTGGTTGCTTCTGGTTGTGGCGTCGTTCGTGATGGGCCTTTTTGTGGTTGACCGACGCCAGATGCCGCCGCTACAGGAGCGGCTCGCGGAGCTTGCCGCGGAAGGGGGCTCCCGCCCGAGACATCTGATGATCACGTTTCGCGAGCATGGCTGGCCCTTGCCGTTCCTGACGGTTTGGGATTCGCAGTCCTACCAGTGCCAGCCGGGTCAATGGCCGGTTGTCCTCGATGCGAACGTGCAGTTCGACGTTTACGCGGACTTTGAACGCATCCAATGGGAGCTTCCCAACGATGATCCCACGGTGCGCACCATTGTGGACATCACCTGGCCGTTCGTACTTGTCCAAATGGCAGCATTGCAGTTTGCCGCGGTTGGACTGGTTTTCGTTGTGGTTTGGGTTGTGAAGCTGCGCCGTCGGGGTCAGTCAGTGACGAGCGCCGCCGCGCTGGAGTGACGCACAAACAATCGCGGCTCGCCGACCTGGGACGGACGGCGTGCGCTCAACTCCTATGTCGCAGCGCAGCGATTGGGGCCGGCCTCGATATCCAGCGGATCGGCGTCCCCAAGATCGGATTTCCCCTCGTTGATGCTGATCACACATTCATGGTTCGGCGGCTTGGCGGTCAGGCTGGCCAGGATCGTCGCCACGAACGAGTCCTCATCGGCGCTCAGCAACTCGACCTCGGCTTTGATTTCGCCGAGCGTGGCGCTCACCGGTTTGCCGTTGAACCCGATCTCCGAGCCCGTATGCGCGGGATAGATCGTGATCGACGCTCCGAGGCTCAGCAGCCGGTCGTGAAGGGTGTTGTAGAGCATGTGCGCGCCTGCCTCAGCGCCCGCATCGCCTTTTTCGAGATCGGGTCGGCCCACACTCTGGACGAAGAGCGTGTCCCCGCTGAGCAGCGCCTCATCTTCAATGAGATAGCACGTGCTTTCGCCGGTATGTCCGGGGGTTGAGATGGCCTGCATCTTCAACTCGCCGATTTCAATACTCTGCCCATGTTCAACGGGGGTGTAGTCGAACGTGACCCGCTGATTCCGCGGAATGAGCAAGTCGGCGCCGACGGCTTCGCAGAGCGCTCTGGCCCGCGAGAAGTGATCGGCATGAACGTGTGTCTCCACCACCGTGGTGATCGTGAGCCCTTCGCGCTGCGCGATATCCTGGTAAACCTCGATTCCCAAGGAAGGATCCACGACCACAGCCGCCCCGGCTGAACCGAGCAGATACGACAGGCAGCCCTTGCCGTGCCGTCGCAGTTGAATGAAAACCGCTTCCGGACGTGACCGCAGCGCGAGGCGCGCTTCGGACCAGGCGAGACTCCAACCGCGCATGCCGCCGATGAGGCTGTAGGAATCTCGCCCGAGCGACTCGAGCACCTGTGCGGCTTTTTGCGACGTGATTCCGGCATTGCACACCGCGACGACCGGCCGGTCTTGGGGAAGGTCTTTCGCCGCGTGCTGAAGCGGCGCGGCGTCGCCGGATCGAAGCGAAGCGCCAACCGGGATGTTTCTGCTCCCCTCGATATGCCAACTCGCAAACGCCTCCGGTTCTCGAACGTCGATGACAGTCACCGGCGAGCCGGCCTCGAACATCTCGGTGAGTTGCCTGTTGGTGATTTCCTTCATGGGTCAGCCTCGGCGTTTAGGGTTCGCAAGAGGTACGGAACCGGCGATCGTATGCGCCGTCGATACATGGCAGGCGGATCGAGCCACGACGCCTCGGCTACAACCGCTTCACGGCCTTACTGATCGCCGCGTCCATGGCCTGGCGGCGCGTGGCTCCCTCGGCCCGGGCGATCGTCGCGCCGGGGTCAGCATTGGCGACCTGGCAATAGTACGCGTCGCCGAGCCGGTACGACGTGATTTTCACCGCGACGTCGTTGATCCGGCGCTCTTCAACCTGATAGTCCTGCGCGTTGGACATACATCAAGACCCGCGCTGGACCGGAGCGCCGACGAGATTGCCCCACTCGGTCCACGAGCCGTCGTAGTTGGACACGTTGGGGAACCCCAGCAGGTACTTCAGCACGAACCACGAGTGGCTGGAGCGCTCGCCGATGCGGCAGTAGGCGATGATGTCCTTGTCGGCAGTCACGCCTTTGTCCTCATAGATCTTGTTGAGCTCATCGACGGGCTTGAAGGTGCCGTCCTCGTTGCAGGCCATGGCCCAGGGGATATTCGCCGCGCCGGGGATGTGCCCGCCGCGCTGGCAGGTTTCCGACAATCCGGGCGGCGAGAGGAGTTTGCCTGAGAACTCGTCCGGCGAGCGGACATCGACCAGCGCCGCGTTGCCGGCGTCGATCGCATTTTCGACTTGGCGACGCATCGCCCGGATCGTGTTGTCCGGCGCGCTGCACGTATATGTCGTTGGAGCTGGGGACGAAGCGTCCTTGGTCAGTTCGCGGTTCTCCGCCAGCCATTTCTTCCGCCCGCCGTTCATGATCCGCACGTCTTGGTGGCCGTAGATCTTCAACTGCCAGAACGCCCAGGCAGCGAACCAATTGTTGTTGTCGCCATAGAGGATAATGGTGGTGTCGTTGCCGATGCCGCTG
>JADFNO010000082.1 GCA_022563315.1 Planctomycetota bacterium
GCATCCCCCGAAGTCGACCGTCCCACCGTTGTCGATCAGGGTGTTGTAGTAGATTCTGCAGTTGTCGATCGTCAGAGTAGCGCCGGCGTCCAGCACGAGCGTTTCGACGTACACGGCCTCGCTACATGAACTCTGGCCAGTGTCGTCATTGTCAAAGGCGTCTTCGATCACGACGTTCGCTTTGGAGGCGATCGTGATCTTGCCCATTGTATAATTGTCCGTGGTGCTGGCCGGCAAGGCGCCCATGTCGATGCCCGCCGCTTCGAAGCGCTGTTGCGTCGAGCCGGACGAGCCATCGAGAACGATGGCGCCGCGCTCCCAGCTAAACGTCGTCGAATCCAAGCTCCGGTTGTTGAAGTCGCCTCCGACGATGATCGGCAGGCTCGAATTCACGCGCAGGTCAATCTGACCGATGATGTTGAAGTCCTGTCCCACGGCGACCGAGGCGTCGTCCGACACAGCTAGGCAAGGTGGTCGTGAGCCTGGGATGTCGCGTGTCAGTGAAAGATCGAGGTTGGTTTCGATGGTCATGCTTCCGCTGGCCACCACAGAGCCGGACATGTTGCCTCCGAGGATTTCGAGGCTACCGGAGACGAGCACGGGCGTTATGCCGCCTCTGGCACCGCCGGCGGCAGCGCGATAGACGCCCCCGGGTCCGATGATCACCGGACCCTCAGGACCGGCACCGTTGACAAGCACCGTGATCCTGCGGTTGTTGTCAACGAAAAGCGTGCTGGGCAACTGGTTGACCACATCGCCGACGATGCGCAGCCCGACTTCGCCTGTGATGGTCAGGTCGGAATTGTCGTCGCAATCCGGATCGACTGCGGTGCACGTGACGTTCAGTGTAGCGCCATCGAGCAGGGCGAGCGAGTCGATCGTGGCGGCAATGTCGAGATCGACTTCCTCCGCGGAGATCGTCACGGCAAAGTGGTCGGCACCTGCGTTGTTGGGCACGACATCCTCGTCCCAGTTCTCTGGGCAACTCCAGTCGTTGTCGTTGTTCGGATCGCCGTCGTCGAACCATACGATCAGGATGCAGCGCACCGCCTCGAGCCCGGAGGCTGCGATGTCGATCGGGATGCCGCCGCCGGAGCCTTGGTAGAGATCGAGCACCTGCGGGAATGTCAGTCCTGCAAAATCCTCGAGCGACAGCGCGGGATCGACCGGGCGCGTGAAATCGCTGGGCACGTTTCCGCGTGTGACATCGTACGGCCCCGAATCGAGATAACCCTGAGTGGGAAACAGGCCCTCCATCACGTCGCCGAGCGATGTGAAGTCGACGCCGTCGCTGCTGACCGATACCCTCAGCGGCCCCTCCGCCGCCAGTATCGCAGGGTCGCCGATGCGGCCATTGGGCCAGTCCGCATCGAGAAAGAACGCGTTGCCGAAGATGATGAAATCAACGCCGAATCGGTGAGCCGGATCGTTGGTGATCGGCTCGTCGAATGCGAGCGTCAAGAAGCCGCCCTCGCCGATGCTGACGATCTCATCGGTTCCGAAGGGCGAGTTGAATATCGACACCACGCCGGGAAAACCGGCCAATTCGCCGGTGAAACGCTCGGGTGAGCCGAGGACGACGTCGGGGTTGGTGTACCCTTTGGCGGCATTCTCACCGGGGTCGTAGGCGATCCATTCATCCGCGTATGGATCGTCACCACCGGGGTCGGCCAGGACTGGCGAGAGGATGATCATGATCGCGCCGATCGCCGCGACCATACGGTAGGGGATTTGGTGATGCATCGTGGGCATCCTTTATGGCTCGTTCTGAATCGCGCAGAACGGTTCCCAACGGGGGTTGTGTCACCCTCGGTAGCCCGAGCAATCACCACAAGTTCCGGTGGGAACGAGCCGGAGCCGCAGCGCCCGAGCCCCATGCGCGAGGGCAACGCCTGTCGTCTGCGGCAGGTCTTCCGGCTTCGGGTCGTTTGCGCCCGCCTTCCCATCGGGGCCCATTGCGGGTCCGACAGTGGCATACAGAGCACAAGGCACTGATCTGATGTGATCAGCGACCCGTCACGGCGGCGCGTCCGCGGCGGCTTTTCACCGCCTTCCCTTTTCAGTCCCTGGGGTTGGACCCCAGCAACGGACACCGCAGGCGGTCATGAGGGTAGCAGGAACCGGCCTCGGTGCCAGTGCGTACCCCCCGGTGTCCCGGCGTTCGGCTTATTGTTTATTGACACTGGGGCCGCGGTGGGCTAGTTTCGGGGGTTCGTGGGACTTGGCTCGGCGTCTGTGCCCGCCGGCTGCGGCTGGGCCCGGTGCGGGGTCGGAGAAACGGACGAAACTGATACCAGGAGCAGACCTTAATGATGATTGCTGCGCGTTTCCCTAGCGCCGTTCTGGCCTTCGTTGTCGGCTTGGCGGCAGTCGGGCCGGCCTACGGCCAAAAAGACCCGGCTGAAATCCTTGACGACTTCATCCACTACACGGTGATCGCCAAACCGGACCTCGCCGCCGCTTGGGCGGAGGAGTTGCTGGCCTCAGGCTTGTCCGATGCGGAGCTGGCACAACTGCTGGATGACGACCGGGTCCTCGTCGAGCGGTTCAACAGAGCTATTCAGAAGGCGTGGGAAGTGCCTGTGCTGCAGGACCTCGCCAGCGAACTGGATCGCCGCGTCGAGCAAGGCCGGCTTGATCTGGCCCGAAACGCCGACCGTATCACGGAGGCGATTCGGATGCTCAAGGGCAACATGCGGGGGAAGATGCTGGCCCAGCAGCGCCTCGTCGCCGCCGGCGAGTATGCCGTCCCCAAGCTCCTGCAGGTGGTGACCGACAGCCAGGATGATCGGCTCAAGGTGGCGGTCGGCGACGTGATCATCATGATCGGTCGGCAGGCCGTGACGCCGCTGTGCGAAGCGTTGCCCGAGATCGATCCGATGAGTCAGCGCTACGTCTGCGATCGACTGGCGGATCTGGGATATCCCCATGCCGGGCCGTATCTCTTGGAGCTGGCCACGGACGAGGGTGCGGCCACCGCGACCCGTGACGCTGCGGCACGCGCGTTTCGCCGTGTTGGCGGAGGTGGCGGCGATCTATCGGTCCTCTATGCCGAACTCGGTCGCCAGTACTTCAACGAGTACGAATCGCTGATCGCGTTCCCGGGTGAGGCGACCAATAACGTCTGGTCGTACGACGCGTTCACTGGGTTGGTGCCCACGGCTGTACCGACCGAGATCATCAGCGAGGTCATGGCGATGCGGGTTGCCGGCAAATCGCTGCGCCTCGACCCGACCAATTCGACGGCCCTGAGCCTGTTCGTCGCCTCGAACCTTCGTCGTGAAAACCAGCTCCCCGCGGGGGCCGCCGATCCCGTCTATGGTGAGAATCGGTATAGCCCTGCGTTTTATGCAACGGTGTATGGCACGGCGATCTGCCTGGACGTGCTGGGCATGGCCATTGATTCACTGGACACGCCGTTGGTGCGCGACGCCATTGCCGCCTTGGCCCAGACCACGGGCGGCGCGAACCTGTTTGGTTTGGCATCCGGGCGGCAGCCGCTTCTGGAATCGCTGCGTTACCCCGATCGGCGCGTGCAGTATGAAGCGGCGCTGACACTCGGGCGGGCCCTGCCCGATCAGCCGTTCCCCGGCGACACGAGCGTGGTGCCGGCCCTGGCCTCGGCGGTGCGCACGGGTGGCGCTAGTTATGCCGTGGTGATTGCCGGCGATGAAGAGGATCGCCGTGTCGCCGCCTCCCGGCTCGAGTCCATCGGCTTCACGATCGTCGGCACGGGACCGGCCCTGCGCGGGCTCGAGGTGGAGATCACGCAAGCCGTCGGCGTTGATTTGGTCGTGGTGGATGTGAGCAGTGCGCAAACCGCGATCCAGAGTGTGGCGGACGTGCGCATCTTGGCCCGAACCGCCGCGGCTCCTGTGCTGCTGGTGAGTTCAGCCGTCGACGCGACCAGGCTCAAACCCCAGTTCCGCGACGACGTCCGCACCGCGGTTTTCATCGCCCGCGCCGCCGATGACGCTTTTGCGGCTGCCGTTGACCAACTGATGCGCCGCGCTACGGGGGGTCGTATGACCGACGCGGAAGCGGACGCCTACGCGATCGAAGCCTTGGCCGCCTTGCGCGACATCGCGATCGCCGCGAACTCGACCTATGACGTCACCGATGCTGAGACTTCGTTGTTGGAGGCGATCGACGGTCGCAGCGGCGGGACTCGACTGCTCGTGGCCGAGATATTGGCGTTGATCGACAGCGACCGCGCACAGCGAAAGCTGTTCGATGCCGCGCTCTCCTCCACAGGCGGCGAACAGATCGAGTTGCTGATGCACGTCGCCGAGTCCGTCAAGCGCTTCGGCGACCGGGCTGAGCAGCGACACGTCGATGCGCTGCTCCAGGTCGTGGCGAACTCCAGCGGTGCTACGGCTGAGGCGGCCGCCCAGGTCCATGGCGCATTGAACCTGCCTTCGGAAACTGCGATCCAGCTGATCCCCAACTAACAAGTGGGCGCGGCTCAACCCGGTTCCGCCAATCGCTCGCGGTGCTTGCGTTGACCGCTTTCTTTAGGCGGAAGTCCGCTGCGCCCATCGTGATGACTCGACCGGATCGGTGGCGTCGTTGCCCTTGACCGGTGCGAGTGCTACCGTTGGCCTCCCACGCCACCCTAGCTCAGTCGGTAGAGCGGCGCTTTCGTAAAGCGCAGGTCGCGGGTTCGAGTCCCGCGGGTGGCTTTATCTATCGCGCTCATGCTCGTTGGCATCTTGTGGCGTACACTCCATTTAGATTCGGAGTGCGACCTTTGACTATTGCCCTGCCGATTATCACTTCAGCGCTTGCCGAACAGTCCTCGGCACCACCGGTTGCGCCTGCACAGGCCAACCGGGTGGGGGAACTGTTCGATTCGCACGGGCGGGTGATTCACGATCTGCGGCTGAGCGTGACCGATCGGTGCAATTTCCGCTGTCGGTATTGCATGGACCCGGACTACAGCTACATGCCGAAGATGGAGCTTCTCAGCCTGGAGGAATACCTCAGGGTTGTCCGGGTGTGTGTGAGTCTCGGGATCAGCAAGATTCGGGTGACCGGCGGTGAGCCGACGCTCTACCCCGAGTTGCTGGAGCTACTGGAAGCGCTGGGAAAGATGCCGATCAAAGACATCGCGATGACCACCAACGGGTCGTTGATGACCGAACGGCAGGCCCGCGCTTGGCGAACTGCGGGACTTGACCGCATCACGCTGAGCTTGGACAGTCTCCGTGATGATCGGGTCGCACATATCACGCGCGCGAAGACCGGCTTGCAATCGACAATCAACGCGATCAGGATCGCCCAGGCCGTCGGGCTTACGCCGATCAAAGTCAACGCGGTCATCATGCGCGGGGTGAATGACGACGAACTCGCAGACTTTGCTGACTTTGCGCGTGAACACAAAATCGACATGCGGTTGATCGAGTTCATGCCCTTGGACTCAGGTCGAGCATGGGATCGGTCTGCGGTTGTCTCAGCTGACGAAATGCTCGACGCGATCAACGCCCGACACGAGCTTGTCCAGCTCGACAAGCATGATCCACATAGCCCGTCGCTGAACTTCGGATTCGCAGATGGTGCACCGGGGCGCATCGGCATCATTGCGTCCGTGACCCGACCGTTCTGCGGCGCGTGCAGCCGATTGCGTGTCACCGCGGATGGCAAGATTCGGCCGTGCCTGTTTAGCCTCAAAGAATGGGATCTTCGACCGCTACTCCGATCCGGCGCAAGTGATGACGACCTTGGGGCGTTTGTAGTGGACGCCGTATGGACCAAACAGAAGGGGCATTCCATCAACGCCGCAGATTTCGTGCAGCCGGATCGCGCGATGTCGGCGATTGGTGGGTAGGTCTAAGGTCAAGGCCGCCTACGCTTAGGCGACGATCGCCGACAGCTTGGCGTGGGGTCACTGAATCAGCGTGCTCTTGCCGCGCTCGCCTCGGGCTTTGTAGTGGTTCAAAGCGCTCTCGCGGTCCGGGAAGTCCGTGGTCGAGAACATCAGTTTGCTATTGCCAAGCTCGATGATGTCGTTGTCCTGAAGCACGAGTTCGGTGGTGATCTGCCGGCCGTTGACGAACGTGCCGTTGGCGCTCTTCATGTCCAAAAGGACATAGCGGTCGGTTCCGTCGGCCTTCTCGTGGCGGATCTGAACGTGCTTGCGGGAGACGCGGTCGTCTTTGACCTGAATCGGCAGGGCCTCGTCGCGCCCAATGACCATGGTTCGTTTCGCAAGCGGGTAGTAATCGCCGGTGTTTTCACCGGACACAACAGTGATCGACGCCATGAGTGAGTCCTCCGAGGATTAGCGGTTATTGTGACGCACGAAGCTGATCTTGGCAAGATGCTCCCGTAGCACCTCGGACTCAAGGCAGTCGGGTCGCTGAGACCTACAATGGCTCCTGACACGGAAAGACGTAACTGGGGGGACGATGCTCATTCTGTCCGGCGATTGCCCGAGCGAGGATCATAGCCGGCCCAAGAGCCTTTACTGGCTTCCCAGACGCTGATGATCAAGCAACTGTCGATACACACCCCCGGACAAGGGCTGCATCTGATCACCGATCTGATCGAGGCTGTCGTAGGCGAGTCCGGCGTTGCGGACGGCCTGTGCACGGTGCTGGTTCAGCACACCTCGGCCAGCCTCACGATTCAGGAGAACGCCGACCCGTCAGCGCGGCGGGACCTGGAGCACTGGCTGAATCGCCTGGTGGAAGAGGACGATCCGTTGTACACGCACACCGCCGAGGGACCGGATGACATGCCATCTCATATCAAGGCGGCGCTCACCGCCACCTCGCTGAGCATCCCGTTGGCTGACGGTCGGCTGGCGCTGGGGACGTGGCAGGGGATTTATCTCTGGGAGCATCGCCGCCGAGGACGACCAAGGAATCTCATTGTTCACATCGCATAGAGCATGTGTCGGCGTTAGTCCGCCGGCATGCAACGGCCCTTCGCCCAACTCCGCAACCGTTGGATACGTTCTGCTGCGGTGACCGACAAGGGCGGCGATTCGTTGACGGCTGCCAGAATGCGATCGGTGTCAAGCAGTTTGGAATCCGCAAAGGCAGCGTGCAAGGCAGCGATGATCGCCTGTTCTATCTCCGCACCGCTAAAACCTTGGGCTGCTTTGGCCAGCTTCTGAATGTCGAACACTTCCGGGTCACGATTGCGCTTTGCCAAGTGAATCTCGAAGATTTGTCTGCGTACGGTGGTGTCCGGCAAATCGACGAAGAAAATCTCGTCGAATCGACCCTTTCGCAACAACTCCGGCGGGAGGGCGTCAATGTTGTTCGCGGTGGCCACAAGAAAGACCGGCTCTTCGTGCTCCTGCATCCAGGTGAGAAACGTTGCGAACATTCGCTGCGAAAGCCCGCCGTCGGTTGACTGACTTGCCGCCGAGGCAAAACCTTTTTCGATCTCGTCGATCCAGAGGATAACCGGCGCCATCGTCTCGGCCTGTCGCAGCGCTTCGCGGAGTCGTCGCTCCGATTCACCGATGTACCGATCGTAAAGTACGCCCGGATCTAACCGCAGTAGGGGTCGTTGCCACGCAGCCGCGATCGCTTTGGCCGAGAGACTCTTTCCCGCTCCCTGCACACCCAGCAGCAGCACGCCGCGTGGAGGTGGTACTCCGAAATCGCGCGCCTCTTGGGAGAGGGCATGGCGGCGTTGCTTGAGCCAGCGTTTGAGGCAGCGCAACCCACCGATACTGCTCAGATCCACCGGTGCTTCGACGTACTCCAGAATCGCGCTACGGTGAAGTCGCTGACGCTTGTGAGCGAAGATCGTATTGATGTCCTCAGCGTCGAACGTTCTGTCGTCGGTGATGCAATCGACAACTGTTTGCTCCGCTTCACGCCTGGTGAGGCCTCGAAGGTTGCGGATCATCGTCCGCAGATCACGCGGCCGGAGTTTGGCGCGAACCGGGCGCCGCTTGTCCTCGCGCTTCAAGGTCCTGCGGATAATCTGTTCGAGCTCTTTTTCGGTGGGAAGAGACAACTCCAACGCGGTCGCCTCTGACTCGATGATCTGCGGAAGCGTGTCGCGGTAGTCCAACAGGATGAGGCAGCTCTCGGTTCCTCGGAAGCTTTGGATCACCTCACGCAACGCGCGCAACGTGCGTCCGTCCTCCAAGTGATCAGCTGAATCGATGACCACGCACAGCGCCGGTTTCACAATCAGGCTTGATAAATGATAAAGCGCGGCGGCGAGATGCTCCGTGTTCTCCAGCGGTTGCGTTCCTTCGAATAACCCTTCGTAGACGCCGCGCACGGCCGTCCAAATCCACAGTTGCTGACCGGTGTGCATCGTCGTCGCCTTGATGAGGTTCAGCGCGTACTCTTCCTCCCGTGTGGTGATCGCGATGCATGGATGGCGGTTGTCAATCAGACTTTCAAGACGATGTTGGTCGTGCATGGGACAACCCTCATCCGAATCCACGCTACATGACTATCCACCAAAGTAATCCGGCTCGTTGCCGGGCTTCCATTTGATGTTGCAGCCGACGCTCGGCTTCTGCTCAGCCGCGACTGAACGACCATCGAGCACCGCGTCCAATGCTCCGCGAAGATCGGCGCCGGTCACCGGGAGGTCGAGGCTGGGGCGGCTGTCGTCCATCTGTCCCCGATAGACCAACTGACGATCGGCGTCAAAGACGAAGAAGTCCGGGGTGCAGGCGGCTCGGTACGCCTTGGCGACCGCCTGTGATTCGTCGAGCAGATACGGGAAGGTGTACCCGTATTCTTTGCTCGCCTCGGCCATCTTCTGGGGGCTGTCGTCCGGGTAATTCGCGACGTCGTTGGGATTGACGCCCACGACGGCGACGCCCTTGTCCTGGTACTCCCGCGCCAGGTCCGCAAGTCCGGGGGCGACGTGTTTGACAAATGGGCAGTGGTTGCACATGAAGACCACTACCAAGGCTGGTGCGCCGTCGAAGTCGGACAGCGAGACGATTTTCCCGTCGGGGTCCGGGAGGCTGAACTGCGGAGCGCTCGTGCCAAGCAGGAGCATCGTGGATAACGTCTGAACCATTGTGAACTCTCCAATCCGGTAAGAAGGTCGGCGGCCTCAGCATACCGCGCCGGCGCTATTTTTGAGGCGCTTACACCATTTCGTCCGTGGTTGACAGTGCGGGTCGTGCCGCTGGCGGCGAAGGCCTACACCACCGCGTCGTGGTCGGGCAGCGGCTCCACGAATCGAAGTCCCAAGGCGCGGGCCCCAACCACGAACGCTTGAAAGGCCACCCAACATTCCAACGCGAACGGTAGGAATCCTACGAAGCCGGGCAACGGCATCTCAAAGGCGCGATACGACTCCAGCGGCCCGAGGAACGGCAGGTCATAGGTCCACTTTGCGATGGCCCAATAGTTCCAGAACTCCCAGAGGATTCCGCAGGTGGCGCCGCCGGCCATGAGCGCCACGGTGCGGCCCCACCGACCCGCCTGCCAGTCTCTCAGCAGGCTGGGAGCGCCCGCCCACGCATTCACGGGGTCCAGCACGAAGATCAAGCTGACCCACAGCGTCAGGCAGCCAATGGGTCGCTGTACGACGAAGGGAAACACCAACAGTCCGAGGCCGGCCACGAAGGCGCCGACCCGCCACGCTTGACCGATGCGCAGCGCAGGCAAGCGCACGCGCCGCAGACCGAGCTGCTGATAGAGTTCGGCGGTCAGAAATATCGCCGGGCTTATCGCGCCGAAGGCGATGAACTTCGCGACATACTCATGGGGGAGATTGGTCGGCAGCCCGTGGTACGTCCAGGCATGAATGAACGAGAAGTTGACCCAATCGAAGAACAGCCAGACGCCCACACTGGTGACGAACGCGAAGGCGAAGCGCCTCGGGCGCGTGCGCAAGGGCGACCCGGGCTGGCTGGCGCTGCGGCGACGAAATCCGGCCAATAGGCCGTCGGCGACGAGGAGGTAGCCAACCCAGCACAGTGGCGTCATGTCGATCGCGACACGGCGGGCGAGGCTCTGAAGGGCGGAATCGGGCGTCGGCAAAAGGGCGACTTCAGCTTGGGACTTCAGCACCGCCGCCTCGCGACGGGTCACGTCGATGGCCAGCAGAATCTCGCAGCCGATAATCAACCCCAGACCCAGGAACAGCGTCACCGGCCGGCCGCGGTGACCGAGGACGACTCTAAGAATCGATGGCCGGTGCTTTCTTCGACCCGATCGCCGCTGGCTTGGCTCAGCCGCGCCGTTCTCGGCATCGGGGCCGTCGCTTTTGACATCAACTTGCATACTCTCAGCCGGCCCGGCCATACACTAAATGGTACAAGCGGTCCGTCTCGCCCGACGGTCCGCGCCGAACTTGGAGGCGGAGCACGCGATGATCACCGTGTTGGCACTGGTGAATCCGCAGGTCGACAGTCCTGTGAATGGCGAGCAGCGAATTCGACGCTTTATCTGTCGGTTCGGTCGAGGCGCGAGAACAGCAGCCGGTGCAGCCATCGGTCTCGCCACGGTGTGCGGGGTCCTGCGCTCGGCCCATGCGCAGCCGGCGTTCGAGTTCGCCAAGCCGGTCCTCTATACCTTTGACTTCGCCATGTACCCGCCGGCGATCGCCGCCGGCGACCTCAACAACGACGGCTTCGTCGATCTGGTCGTTTCCGGTCGCAACGTCGAGGGAAAGGTGCTGATAATGCTCGGCGAGGGCGACGGTGTCCTCGGCCGGCCGATGGAGTTGCTCATCGACTCGCAGACGGAATGGGTCTCGGTCCGCAACTTCGATCTGGACGGGCCGTTGGATCTGGCCGTTGTGGTGCGAGGCAGCGAGGGGGTTGTTGCGATGTTCAGCGGTGTTGGCGACGGCACGTTCACCGACCGCACGGACCATGCCGTCGGTCGCTCGCCATCGAGCATGGCGGCGGAGGATTTCGATGGCGACGGCGCCATTGATCTGGCCGTTACCAACTTCGGAAGCGATGACGTCTCGATCCTCTTGAATGACGGGCAAGGTGGGATGAATCTGTGGCAGACGGTTGCACTAGGCGGGCCGCTGAAGGGCCGGGCCTGGCCGTTCTATATGACGGCGAGCGATTTCGATAATGATCTTGATCTTGATCTATTGGTCGGGCATTTCGGCAGCAGTCACGTCTCGTTCCTTCGCAACCAAGGGGACGGCGCGTTCTCGGCGGCTTTGACGATCCCCGTGCTTCAGCCGGTCGGTGTCGCGGCCGCCGACATGAACCTCGATGGGAACATTGATGTTGTTATGGCCGATTTGACCGATTTCGAGGGTAGATCGGCAGTGCTTGAGAATCACGGCGATGCGCAATTCTCGGGGTTGACGACATTCGATACGGGTGGTTGGTCGTGGTATGTCGCGACACCGGATCTCAACGGCGACGGCCGGCCCGATGTCGCCCTGACCGATGTGCTCGACGACCTGCTGATTCTGCTGCCGAACGAGTCGGCCGGTGACATGGCCTTGGGACGTGCCCAGTTTATCCCCGTGGCGGCATTTCCGCGCTTTATCTTGCCCGTCGACCTTGACGGGGATTGCGATATGGACCTGGTGGTGGCCAGCCTCGGCGCGCACCGATTGACGGTGCTGATCAACGAGACACCCCAAGGCAGCTCGTGTCCGATCGCTGACCTCAGCGGCGACGGTCGAGTTGGTGTATCGGACTTGTTGATCCTGCTGGCGGACTGGGACGCGCCGGGAGGATCGGCCGACTTCGACTACAACGGTCACGTGAGCGTCTCGGACTTGCTCTTCCTGCTGAAACATTGGGATTGACACCGCGCGGCCACGCCAGGCAAGATGCAGCGCCCGGTTAACGGCGGCAACGGAGGACTTCAAGGCCGAAATATGAGATGGATCGTCTCCACAGCACGGGTCATTTCTGAATTCAATCGGCCGGGCCCTCGCCTTGCGGCGATGACCGGGGTCGCGATTCTGGGTCTGCTCGGCGCCGCTGGGTTTGCCGAGGGCGGTGACTTTCCAGCGTGTAACGAAAAGGCGGGGACATGCTTCGAGCCGAACGACACGCCCGGCTGCGCGATTCTTGAATGCTGCAACCTGATCTGTGATCTTGACCCGGCCTGCTGTTTGCTAATCTGGGACGCACCCTGCGTGGATTTGGCCCAGAAACTCTGTCCCGCCTGTCCCGGCAAAGGGCCGTGCTTCGAGCCCAACGACACACCGAGCTGCGCCGATGGTGCGTGCTGCGAGATCGTCTGCTCCATTGATCCGTTCTGCTGCGCCGCCGGGTGGGATCAGATCTGTGTCGACGAAGCGCTCGTGGTATGTGGGACCGAACCGTGCGAGCTCAACTGTCCCAAGGGCGCGACGCTCGAGCCTGAAGCCTGCGGCGAGAGCACCAACGGAGGCTGCCTTCAGGATCCCGCCCAGTTCACGCCGATTGCCTGCGGCGAGACGGTGTGTGGAACCGCGTGGGCGACCGGGAGTCGTGACACCGACTGGTACGAACTGACCGTGCCCGAATCGACGTTCCTCACCTGGACGATCTCCAGCGAGTTTCCCGCAGCCGCGTTCATCATTGCCGGCGATTGCGAATTTGGGTTTCAAATCGTGGCGGAAGCGTACGCCGTCGGCTGCGCGCCGGCCTCGGCCGAGCTGTGCGTCGATCCGGGCACGTATATCCTGTTCGTCGCCCCGGCCACGGAAGTCGCGCCCATCCTTTGGGGAATCCCCTGTCCGGACGACAAGGGCAAGGAGCCGGGCTTCTTCGGCAACGATTACCTCGCGACGATTCAGTGCGGGCCCTGTCAACGTGACTGTCCGGCCGATCTCGATGGCGACGGCAGTGTCGGCGTGAAGGATCTGCTCATCTTGCTGGGGGTATGGGGGCCGTGCAAAGGCTGCCCAGCCGACTTCGACGGCGACGGCAACGTCGGTGTCAAGGATCTGCTCGTCTTGCTGGGCAACTGGGGGCCTTGTCCCTGAAGAAGGCACTAGGCACTGGGCACTAGGCACTAGGCATTCGGAAAGAGTTCAATCGCCGTGTTTCGCCGGCGGGCTTGACCCGCCGGGGCGACGGGAGCGGCGTGTCGTTTCGCAGATGGCACCAAGGCACCAAGGCACCAAGGCATGGCGGCGTGTCCGATGCCGGTCAAATACGGACATCTCACGAAAAGCAAATAAGCGCCCCAGCCGCTACAGTGAACAGGAGTCCGGGGCCGGTTCCAAGCGGAGGACTGTCCAATGATCACGATCGAATGCGACGACTGCGAACGAACCTTTGATATTGAAGACGAACAGGCCGGCGGGAAGGTCGCGTGCCCGTATTGCGGCGACATGAACCGTGTGCCCGAAGCGCACGGTCCGCAGGCCAAAGGTCTGCCGCCCGATGAAGGTCCGGAACAGGACATCAGCGTTGTTCATCCAGCCATGTTCCGTGCACATCCATTTCGATTCCTGGCGATTACCGTGCTCTTCGTCGGCGGCATTGCGATGGCGATCTATTCGGCAACCTCCGATCAGGTCGGTGTGTGGCTGGCGTGGGTGGGGCTGGTTATTACGTTGGCAGGTGCGGGGTGGTGGGTGGTGTGGTATGTCACAGCGCATCTGTGGGTGAAGTTGACGATTTCCAACAAACGCACCATCCGGCACGAGGGCATCATTCGCCGACATACATCGGAGGTGTTGCACGATCATGTGCGCAACGTCGCGATCAAGCAATCGTTCCTCCAGCGGCTGCTCAACGTGGGCTATATCGGGATATCCAGTTCGGGCCAAGACGGGATTGAGATCGAGGTCCGTGACATTCCCCGGCCGTACGCGGTAAAGGCCCTGATCGACGAGTACCGGGAGATGTAGAGGTGGAGGAGTCAGGGATTAGGGATTAGGGATTCGAAGTCAGGAGTCGCAGAAGGAGCGAGGCGGTGCATTTCCCGGTATCCTGTTATCGTCTGAATCTCATCCGTATCTATCTGTGTGCATCTGTGGTTGATTCCTTCCCATGAAAATCCACGAATATCAAGCACGTGATCTTTTGGCCGAGGCTGGGGTGCCGGTGCCTGCGGGGCGAATGGTTCAAACGATCGACGAGGCGGAGCTAGCGGCCAAGGAGTTGCTGCACGCTGGCCACGATCAGGTGGTGATCAAGGCGCAGGTTCATGCCGGCGGGCGCGGCAAGGCTGGGTTCGTCAAGCTCGTCGGTTCCGCCGATGAAGCCCACGAAGCGGCGAAGTTCATGCTTTCTAACCGCATGGTTTCGCCACAGACCGGCGCTGAGGGCCTGGAGGTGAAGCGACTGCTCGTGGCCGCGGCGGTCGATATTGCTAAGGAATACTACCTCGCTATCACCATCGATCGCACGAACAACACGTCGACGATGATCGCGTCAGCGGAGGGTGGAGTGGAGATCGAAGCCGTTGCCGAGTCAAACCCCGAAGCGATTCACAAGATGCCGATGCACCCGTTGCTGGGGCTGGAGCCGTTTCAGGCCCGCCAGCTCGCGTTCAAGCTCGGCTTCAAGGGAAAGCAGGTCGGTCAGGCTGTCAACATCATGTTGCGGTTGGCGAAGCTGTTTCTCGATACGGATGCGAGTCTCGCGGAGATCAATCCGCTTATTGTGACACCGCCGACGGATGAATATCCCAACGGCCAGGTGCTGGCCATCGACGCGAAGTTCACCTTCGACGACAACGCGTTGTTTCGCCACAAGAACGTGGCGGAGATGTTCGACCCGAGCGAGGAGAATCAATCGGAGCTTCGCGCCAATCAGTTCGGGCTGAGTTATGTCGCCTTGGATGGGAACATCGGCTGTCTGGTCAACGGAGCGGGATTGGCCATGTCCACGATGGACATCATCAAGCTGCACGGCGGCGAGCCGGCCAACTTCCTGGATGTCGGGGGCAGTGCGACCGAGGAAGCCGTCACCGAGGCGTTTCGCATTATCCTGAGCGATGATCGCGTGCAGGGCGTGATGGTGAACATCTTTGGCGGGATCATGCAGTGCGACAAGATCGCCCGCGCGATTGTTTCATCCGCCAAGGAAGTCGGCTTCAAGGTGCCGTTGGTCGTGCGGTTGGAAGGGACGCACGTTC
>JADFNO010000249.1 GCA_022563315.1 Planctomycetota bacterium
GTTGATGTGCGGGCGCTCATTGCCCCCGGTGTGTTCACCGGGGGCTAAATGGCGGAGGCGATCTGGTTGGCGAAGGATTTGGCGGCTTGGGTGATGCTTTGCGGCCAGTTGGGGTCGGCGGGGTCGAAGGCGTAAATAACAGATCGGCTGGCGGTGATGAGCGCGCCTTTGCCATCGGCGTTGAAGCACGGGCGGATGTCATCGACGGTCGCGCCTTGTGCGCCGAAGCCGGGGACGAGGAATATCTGCTGCGGCATCAACTCCCGAAGGGCGGCGACCTCGTTTGACTTGGTCCCCCCCACCACCGCCCCCAGCGCGCTGAAGCCACATTCGCCGATCGAAGATTCGCCAAGCTCAGCGACGATCGTGGCGAGACGTTCGGCAACGGTTCGCCCGTCGTCGAGCTTGGACGCTTGCAGTACATCGGAGCTGGGATTGGAAGTTCGCACCAGGACGAACGCGCCGAAGCCTTCGCGCAAAAACGGCTTGATTCCGTCGGCCCCGAAGTACCCGTTGATGGTGACCCAACATGGTCGACCGTCGAGGCCGTCGATAATCTGCTCGTCGAATACGGCGGCGGCATAGTGTTCCGCTGATATGCCGATGTCGCCGCGCTTGGCGTCGAGGATCACCTGCAAGCCTCGTGTGCGGGCCCCAACGATGACGTTGGTCAGGGCTTGGACGCCGAGGTAGCGATAGCGTTCAAAGCACGCGGACTGGATTTTCACGCAGGGGACAACCTCCGCAATCGCATCGAGCACGGTCATTGAGAAGGAAGAGAGGGCTTGGACGATGTCGCGGGGCTTCGTGGGATCGGGTCGAAGCGACGCGGGCAGCTTGTCTATAACAGGATCGAGGCCCACACAAACCGGCGAGCCGACGCGTTCAATGGCCTGGACCAGCCGATCCGCAGCGTGACGAGGCGATATGCGATCGGCAGACGGCTTGTCCATATCGGGTTGCGTCTTGGTTTGAGGCATCAACAGGCTCGGCGCGGGTACTTTATAGGCGGCCGCGGGGTCGTCGTCGAATAGGGCAACGGCGTCGATACAATGGCCCGATGGACGAGAGGCCCAAGCATCTTGATCTGGACAAGGGCCGGGGTCTGACCGTGCAGTGGGCGGACGATACGACGAGCTTTTTCTCGATCGAGTATTTGCGCAAGATGTCGCCGTCGGCCGAGGCTCGGATGCTGCGCGAGGAGATGGCGAAGAACCCGCTGACGGTGTTGCCGGCGGGCGCGGGCGATCGGCAAGGGCCGTTGACGGTTGTCAGCGCAGAGTTGGTGGGCAACTACGCGATCCGGTTCGAGTTTTCCGATGGTCACAGTACAGGCATCTACTCGTGGGTTTACTTGCGCGAAATCGAACCGCCCAGTAAGCCGGGTTCGAAGGATGGATCGGATCGATGACGATGGACTCGGTGAATTGTGATCTTGTGGTTCGGCGCGAGCCGATCGACCTTCGACAGTTTGAGGTCGCGCATCCGGATCCGTTTGTGTGCGACCTGTCGGTGGACGGCTCATGCCTGGGCGAAACGATCGAGCACGTGCGGAACACGGAGTACGTGCGCTGGCTGGACCGCGCGGCCGAGTTGCACGCCGACTCGCTGGGGTATACGCGGCGGCGGATGCTTGACGACGGCGTGATGTGGTTTGTGGTTCGGCACGAGATCGACTACCTGGCTGAAGTATGGGCCAACGACAAACTGGTGATCGGGACGTGGGTTCGCGACATGCAGCGGGTGAAGTCGTGGCGGGATTATGTGGTGATTCGGCCCGCGGACGAAGTGGTAGTATGTCGGGCCGCAACGCTGTGGGTATTTATAGACTTAGCGCGTCGTCGGCCGCAGCGAATTCCTGATGAAATGGCGCAACGATTTTCGCCATTGCAGCGCGCGAGGGCCCAACGGCAATGCACGTCCTGATGATTATTGACGAGGAGCGGCTGGCTCATGAGGGCCCGATGCTCGACCGCATCGGTGCGGGTCTGATCGACGAGGGCATTGAGGTTTCGCGCATCGTTCCGGACGATCTCTCGGCTGAACAAGTCGAGCAGATCGTCAGTGATGTCGCGTTCACGGCGCAGATCGAGACGCCGATGGCGGTCCCCCTTTGGATGCGGGGGGTTCGGGCGCAGCGCTTGGCGACTGAGTTGGGGTCGGCCACGCCCGATGTAATCCACGTGGTCGGACAAGGCGCATGGAAGGTTGGTTTCGACCTGGCGCGGGAGATTGAACGGCCGGTGGCGATTGACATGTGGTCGATGGGGCTGGCGCGTCGGGCGCCGCGCGGTCGGTCGGCGGCGCGGGTGGGAGCGTATCTGGTTCCCACGAAACCGATCGCCAAGGCGGTGCGCCAGCGTCGAGTGGATCGGGAATTGGTGAGTCTGATCCCGCTGGGCGTGAATGTGCCTGAGCAATCTCGGGAAGTATTGGTGGATACAAGCGCGCAAATCGCATTGGCCATCGTCGGCTCGGGGCGCGACATCGCGGCCTATCGGGCGCTGCTGACGGGGCTGGCCCGTCTCGTCCGTGACTTTCCCCAACTGCAGATTTGCATGGAACTGCGCGGGCCGCACGAGCACGACATCTGGCGGCACGCCCACCGCCTGGAACTGCTCGGCCATATCTCGGCTATACGAGACGCCGCGCCCCATGCGACATTGATCGCCGGCTGTGACATCCTGGTCATTCCCGAGCGCTTTGGGGAGATCCGGTCGCTGGTACTGGAGGCGATGGCCGCGGGCGTTCCGATTATCGCCAGCGAAGACCCCGCGTTCGATGTGTTGGTGCCCGGGGAGACGGCGGCAATCGTGCGCGAGCCGGCGGCCGCGCAATGGGCCACGGAGCTTCAGCGGCTGTTTCTTCAGCCCGATCGAGCCAGGGAACTTGGCGCAGCCGGTCGTGATCTGGTGATGGTCCGGCACCGGGTTCAGGATCAGATTGCAGCCCTGGTGGCCACGTTTCGCAAGGTGCTCAGCGGTGGGGCTTACGCGTTTGCCGACACCACGACCTAGCCCACGGCCGTGAAACGGCTCCGTGGCCGTCAATTCAGTCGTCGCGCCAGCAAAAACTCACAAAAAGTATCGATCCGCCGCACTCGCATCCGAGTATCACAATGTGTAAGAGCTTGACATTGTTCTCCCCTCCGCCCCGTTGGAGCGATCGTGCCTCAACGGGGTTTTTTGCCGCCTTCACGGCCCTGCGAACCCTGCCGGTGGCCGCCGGCCGGACGCGTCGGCACGCTCACCCGAGAGCCATCCTTGGCTACCTGGGGGACGTTCGTTGCCCAGTCCCGCGCACCACTGCCGCGCAGCTCCATAGAGGCCGGGCGCGGTATTAGCGCCACCAATGCGAGTGGGCGACACGGGCGGCTGCGAGCAGGAATCTGGAATCGGCAACGCGAGGTGAGCCGACTCGTCCCCGAGCCCGGTTGACGTGTGATCGGCAACCGGTGCTCGATACCCAGCGAAGGGGCGGTTGATTGCACCGGAACGTCGACCCGCGGGCAGGGATCCCGATGGAATCGGGACGGCTCACGTGGACCTCGGTGTTATTCGCTTGACGCCTTGATACCTTGATGCCTTGATGCCATCTTCCTCACGGACACGGCCCCCAATTGCCCAGCAAGAAGAGCAGATCCTTCACGCCAACGACGCCGTCCACGACGAGGTCCGCGGGACAATCTCCCTTCTTCGGACACGGCCCCCAGGTACCGAGCAAGAAGAGCAGATCCTTCACGCCAACGACGCCGTCCACGACGAGGTCCGCCGGGCAGGGCTCGCCGGTGTCGGGAAGGCCGCCGGGAGTCTTCGCACCATACGTTA
>JADFNO010000083.1 GCA_022563315.1 Planctomycetota bacterium
ACCACGCCGACGGCAAAGCCGGCCAAAGAGAAATAATGGTCATCGTAGACATCGGGCATTTCGGAACACTCGCCGCCGAGGAGCGCGCAGCCGGCAATCTCGCATCCCTTGGCCACGCCGGCGATCATCTCGGCGGTCTGTTGAGGAATAACCTTGTGCAAGCCC
Organism: Planctomycetota bacterium; assembly: GCA_022563315.1. Lineage (GTDB taxonomy): Bacteria > Planctomycetota > Phycisphaerae > Phycisphaerales > SM1A02 > JADFNO01. The sequence continues at coordinate 166 of JADFNO010000083.1, forward strand.
AAATAATCCAGGAAGAACAGCGGTTCGGCGCCTTGGACGATGAGGTCGTTGACGTTCATCGCGACGCAGTCGATGCCGACCGTGTTGTAGACTCCAACTTCGGCGGCGAGTTTGACCTTCGTGCCCACGCCGTCGGCACAGGCCACGAGTACCGGGTCGCGGTAGTTCTTTTTGAAGAGCTTCTCGTTGAAATCGAGTCGGAACATGCCGGCGAAACCGCCGTGTTGCCCGAAGACGCGTGGGCCGTGGGTGCGGCGGAGCATGGGCTTGATGAGCTTGACGACCGCGTCGCCCGCACTGATATCCACGCCGGCTTGGGCGTAGGTCATCTGAGCTTTGGCTTGCTTGGTCGCAGCGCTCGCCATAGGTGCAGTGTAGGCGGTAGCGAGGAAGGGTCTCAAAGGCCGCTAGGCAGCCCAAAAAGAAGGCCAGCCTTATAGGCTGGCTCACCGGCGCTAGGCCGGGGGGTAATCGCTTTATGCTCTCCCCGGAGGAACTTCATCGTTCGACACGCCAGCTTGGGCGTCGGTCAATGGGGTTTCGGCTCGCTTGGCTGCGGCGCTCGCCGTTGGTGCAGTGTAGGCGATCGGGGTTGGCGATGTTGCTACGTGCTGATTCGCAGGAGTTGATACCCGCACTCGGTGCAGATAGCGGACGTTCCGATCGGGTAACCGCAGGCTGGGCAGCGGTTGCGGAGCTTTCGCATTCTTCCTCTTAGCCATAACGGAGTGTGAAAAAGCAGCAAGAGCGGCACTGCATAGAACACCGAGTTCACTACGAACCCGGGCCAAATTGGCCAATAGGGAAGCGCACCGCGATCTGGCAGCGTGCCATGGATCCAGATTGCACCTGGTGTTGGCTTCGGCCAAAGTTGGCGGTCCAGCGCAATCCCGCCGTGTACATCGGCTAGGTATGTATTGTCAGTTGGCAGGTCGTACCGCGTATCGAAACGGCAGAAAACCGCCAGCAGCGGCCAGCCCGCCGCGTACTCCACGAACGCCAACCAATGCGAATTGGGATCGGCCGAATCGAATGGTGGCGGCTGGTGCCCAACCGTTGTCCAGCGCGGAATCAACGACTGGTCGTCAATGTACTCCATCTCATCTTGATCCCCCAAAGCACCTCATCCTGTCTCCACAGTGATTTCGGAATACTCGGCGTTCCAGATGTAGACTCTCGCACAGCCTTGTTCGAGCCAGTTGAGCATCCACCTTGGCAGTTCAGTAGGCGATGTGACGACCGTCGCATAGCGATCCCAATACGGTTTATAGTCCCCAGCCCAGACAGGGCGTCGATATGCCCACCCCCACGCTATAGCGATGTTGATGAGCGCTCCGAGGAAAAGGAACAGTGCCAGCGTTACTAATCGCTTTCGCATCGGGAAACGATAGCGCTCGTTGAAGGGACGCGACCAACGGTCGCGGCTTTATGGTGTGGGGCGGTCGGCTTGCCCGGCCACGTCCTGCAATCCCTCATCCTTTGTCCCTTCGTCTCTCCTCCGCTACCCTATCGCCCATGTCAATCCTCATCGACGGTCAAACGAAAGTCATCTGTCAGGGCATTACCGGTAGCGCGGGGGCGTTGCACACGGCGGGCTGCTTGGGATATGGCACGAACATGATCGGCGGCGTCACTCCCGGCAAGGGTGGACAGACCGATGACAACGGTCTGCCGATCTTTGATACGGTTGCCGATGCCGTCGACCAAACCGGGGCCATGGCCTCGATGATCTTCGTACCCCCGCCGTTTGCGGGAGACGCGATCCTCGAAGCGGCGGCGGCGGGAATCGAAGTGATCTGCGCCATCACCGAAGGAATACCCACCCAGGACATGATCCGCGTCAAGGCGGTGCTGAACGATTATCCCAACTCGCATCTGATCGGGCCGAACTGTCCGGGCGTGATTACCCCCGGCAAGCGCGTGTCCGGCGAAGGTGCTTCGGCGACGTTCGAGAATGGGTGCAAGATCGGGATCATGCCCGGGTATATTCACATGGCCAAGGACGACGCCGCGACGGGCAAGGCGGTCGGCATCATCAGCCGATCGGGCACGCTGACCTACGAGGCGGTGTGGCAATGCTCGGAGCTTGGCATCGGGCAAACGACGTGTGTGGGAATTGGAGGCGATCCCGTCAAAGGGCTCAACTTCATCGAGCTGTTGGAGATGTTCGAGGGCGACGACGAGACGGACGGCGTGGTGATGATCGGCGAAATCGGCGGGTCCGACGAAACCGACGCTGGGCGATGGGTGAAACAGCACATGTCAAAGCCCGTCGCCGCGTTCATTGCGGGCAAGACCGCGCCCAAGGGAAAGCGCATGGGCCACGCCGGGGCGATCATTGGCGGCAAGGACGACACGGCGCAGGCCAAGATCGACGCGCTTCGAGCGTGTGGCGTGCACGTTGCCGAGAGCCCGGCCGAAATCGGCGCCACGATGGCCGAAGCGCTGGGTGTTTGATTAGTACTTGTGCAGCAGCGTCTGGAGCTTCGTGCGGGCGCGATCGTTCGGCGTCTTTTCGATTTCGCGCTGAATCACGCCCCGAAAGTGGGCCAACCCGAAAGCGGCAATAAGGTGTGGGGCGAGACGCTCGAGATCGACGTGGGTCTGGTGCCGGCGGACGGCTGCTTGCAGCAGGATCAGCGTTTGGTCTGATGTGGATCGGCCGAGACTCGGCGCGATCAAGTGCCAGAGCATGTCCAAGCTCAGATCATCACGAAAGGGAAGTTCCTGCCACGCTTCGAGGAACTGGGCTTTTTGCCGTTCGCGAAACAGCGGGCCCAGCGCAGGCCGGGCGGTGGAGGTCGTGAAGCCGCGCTGCTGGGCCAGCCGCCACGTTTGGACGGCAACATCATCCCGGCCGAGCAGATTCAATGTCCTGATCGCTTCGGCCAGCGTCTCACCGGGGCCGTCGTCCGACTTGCTGTGCTCCAGCAGGGTCACAACGTGCTCAGCCAAGTCCAGTCCGTGATCGCCCCAAGGGTCTAGACGCGACGTGGCCGACTCCCGCGGAGGCGCACACAACATCAGCGGATCGCCGAGGGTGTTGATCTTCCAAGCGTCGGCGAATTTCCCTGGTCCGTCCCACACTCGAGCGGCTACGAGAAACGGGACGTAGCTCAAACACCGCCTGGCCAAGAGCGTCGGCGTAACGAAAGCGCCGAGGAACGGCTCGTGGACGGACCCGACGTAGGCGTACACGCCGTGGGCGATCCACTGTCCGCCTACGGTGCCAAGACTTTCGGGCGAGCGCATCGACCAACTGTGAATCAGGTGCAGGACCAATGGTTCGTTGAGCACAGGCACATCGCCCGGCGCGCCGCGGCCGGTGAACAGATGGAATGCGTCGGCGTTACCCTTGGAGTTCATCATCAGCACGTCGGTGGCGATCCCACCGGGCAGCATGTTCTGCCAGGCGCGATCCGTGGTCTTGTCGCCTTGGAAGGCCGTGGCGTCGTATCCCGCTTGTTTGAGCGTGACGGTCGGATTCGTCACCTCGTAGGCGTTCCACGCGGGCGTCGCTGGGTACGTGTTGTAGAGCCACACGCGCTTGCGTTCAAGAAACAGCGAGCACATCGCGAGGTACGCGCATCGCACTTCGTCGCCGTAGATCCAGCCGGTAAAGGCGTAGCGATGTCCGTTGGGGGTGCGCCCGAGCAGATCGGTGATCGCCCGCGTGGAATCCTGGTTCTGATTGGGGGACGCGCTGGCGCGCCCGGCGATGGCTCGACAAAGCGTGATGGCGTCGATGTCGTCGCCGAGATCGGCGTGCTGGTAACCAACCTGGGCCACGAGGCGGTCGATGCGTGATCGCAGTCGATTCAGCGCCTCGAACGTGAGCCGTCCATTGGGCCGGCCGAACCTGCCGTCAAGCCAGGCGATGGGCTGACCTCGACCGGCGGCAAGCGCGATCGCCGCCGTCCATGCCGGGTCATCCACGGATGCGATCACCACCCCCGGGGGCGTGTACTTTTCTCGCTCGAATACTTGCCGGAGCGTGTCCTGTTGCGGATCACCACCCCAAGCACGGATGGCGACGGCCTCCAAGTCCCGCTGTCGTTGTTCGACGGCCTTGGGGAGGTTCCCGACCGATTCGCGCCGGTACACACGGCTTGGTCGAAATCGGCGAATAAACATCGGTGCGAGCTGATCATCTTCAAAGAGCACAGGCCAGCGACCTTGGGGCGACCACTTGCCGAGTTCGTCAAGATAGGTTGCACCGTCGGGCACAAGCACGACGCAATCGCCAACCGGGAAAGCGCGATTGACCTGCTCGACGCGCAATCCGAGCTTGACCGCCCAGTGCAGTTGGTCGGGCGGCGGCGGCGGCTGTGTCTGGGCAAACGCGGCGGGGGTGATGCCCCCAAGGGTCAACGCGATGAAGAGCAGCAGGCGGCGCATCATGGATCGATTGTATCCGTGCGGTCGATCAACACTTCGAGCCGACTCCGTTCACATTCCCAGCGGACCGCGCAGCGGATTCAGCGTGAGATTGTCTCGGCCGAGAACAAACAAGTCCCCAATCTCCACCGCCTCGGCAAACGAGGCTTGCGCCTGTTCGATGTCATGACATCCCGGCAGCACCTTGCCCTGCTCAAGATGCTCAACCGTGGCGATCGCATCACCGCAAATCAACACGGTCGCCCGAGGCAACGGCAGCAGCAGACCGCAACATCCAGGCGTGGCGCCGGGGAGGGGGAACAGATCGACGCCGGGCGCGATCGAATCTTCGGCCGGTTGGCATCTCTGCAATATCTCCTTGTCCTGCTGAAGCGCCAAGGTGAGATCGGCATCCCCGCCGTCTTGCGATTCTTGAATCTGTGCATTCACCGTTGCCTGGAGCGCGCTCAGTTCCGGTTCATGTGCAAGCCATGATGCATTCGGAAATGCAGCGAGCGCTCGGCGGTGCAATGTGTCAGCGGAGGTCAAGAACACATGCGTGATCTGTTGGGGCTTGGTGTTGGAGCGTTCATCAAGGCGAGCCAACAGCGCCTGCGCCGGAAGTGACGGATCGACGAGAATGTTCGCATCGTCGGTGGTGATGAGCGTGGTCGTCGCATGACCGGACCGGCTGTCGGCAGGCTCGTTCCAAAGCGGATGACCCGCCAAGGTTCCAATCGAGATGATGCGGTAACTGACGGACATCGAAGGTTGCTAAGCGATCGTGGTTTCGTAAGCGGCGGAGCTTTGAGACGAGCATCACTCGTCGAGGTGATCCTGAGCGAGCCGACCGAGCGGGTTGGTGGGGTCGTCTCGTTTCTCTTTGAGTTTCTCGATCACCAGTGGGGGAACAAGTGTGCTCAGTCGATCCAACGAACCGCCAAGAGCCGCGACCTGCTTGATGAGACTTGAGCTGGTGAAGGCGAAGGATTCGCCGGTGACCACGAAGACGGTTTCGATCCCGGCGACTTGCCGGTTGGTGATCGCGTGCTGGCACTCCGCGGCCAAGTCGGTAATGTTGCGAATGCCACGGAGGATCGCACAAGCGCCCGATCGACGGGCGACGTCAACGGTCAACCCGATGTAATGCTTGACCTCCACCGGCGCCTCGTTCGGCTCCGCGGCGACTATCTCGTCGATCAGGGTCCGCGCCATGTCCAACCGCTCCTGCGGGGAGAAGAGGGCAGCCTTCTCAGGGTTCTCGCCGATCGCCAGGATGATGCGGTCGAACATCCGCCGGGCACGCTGCAGCACGTCCAGATGGCCGAGCGTTATCGGGTCGAACGACCCTGCGTATAGGACCAGATGCTCGCGAGATCGGTCGGAATCAGCCATGGGGCGATTGTACGGGCTCGGCGGACCGCTCGCCCGCACCGGCGAACCGAGCAACCGTCACAGCTTGACGCGGTGATGACGAAACTTGCGTCTTGGCGTTTGGCTCAGGGCCAGTTGTTTTGCATCGTAGTGGTGCTCAAGTAATCAACAAGCCCTGGATCGGCCCCGTATCGGTTTGCCTCCCCGGTCGGGGCCTTTTTCTTTCCACTGCCCCCTCAGGTGTCGGCGAGCTGCTCCAGCCCTGCCTCGCGCAGGATCGTTCGGAAACTCTCCGCGAACACGAAGTTCTCCTGCGGAAAGTCCAAACCCGAGTTGTTCGTATCTATATGACTGAACATCAGATCAATTCGCCCGATCGGCTGCCAGTCGGTCTCAGGGGGATTGACCCGATGCACGGCGCCTCGGGTCGAAGCGCCGCTTTTGTCGATGCGGTCCAGCCGAGCCTCGAAACGGATCGACTGTCCGGGAAAGACGTCGCAGTCAATTTGGGCGAGGACGACCTTCGCCAGAATCACGTTCTCCCGAAATCGATTGACGGAGCCGACGAGTATTCCCGCCGTCTGGGCCATGCCTTCAATCATCAACGATGCGGGATAGACGGGAAGTGCTGCGCCGCGCTCATCGTCGCGGAAGTGATCGGCGAGGTAGTCTTCGTTCGGCGACACGGCCTTGACGGCAACCATCCGCGTGTTCGCCTCGAACTCGATGATCCGGTCTATCCACATCCAGCGCATGGCAACGTCACTCGATCAAACACGAACCACATCTACCGAAGCCGGGTCTGACGAGTCCGCGAGGAAGACCCGGGTAGGTCCGGGTACGTCCCATGCGATGCGATCATCAACCCGGACCTTCCTCGGGGACTCGTCAGGTCCGGCTTCGAGGGGTTTGACGTAGTCACGCGGTCAGCTTGCGCTCGACAAAGTCTACGATCGAATTGACGGTGATCAGTTCGGCGACCTTGTCCACCTCACGGTCGTTCTCGAAGCCGGAGAAATCCACGTGCGGCATGCGTTCTTTGAGCATGGTCATGCCGGCCTCGGTAAACTTGGTGTCGGCGACCCACTCGGGGTTCTCCAAGAGGTTCTCCGGGAACAGCTCGCCTTGCTCGATCTTGAACGGGTGGTCGGGCGTCGAGAAACTTTTCTCCAGACGAAAGACGATGTCCAGAAAATCGATCGACTCGGCTTCCAGATCGCTGGTCAGTGACGCTTCGAGGGTGACCTCTTCCTCGTCGACGCCCAGGGCCTCCTCCATGATGCTACGGACTGCCTGGAAAATCTCATCACGGGTCATCACGACACTCTCAGTCTCAGTCATCGAACAAGCTCCTGGGCGGTTCAGTCCGGGGAATCGTTCTCCACGACCAGGTCGGTCCTGATAGGACGCATGGTAAACCTTCCGGAGACGGCTGTCTCGCCTCCACTGTTTTGGGCGTTTACACGGCGTACAACACCCGTGCCTCGGCAAGCGTAGACGCCGTCGCCAAGGTCCTTGTGCAAGGTGACTTCAACCTCCAGCGTCTCGTTGGGTCGAACGAAGTTTCCAAACTTCAAGGCTTTGACCTGCCCCAACACGAGCCTCGAATCACCGCGCGACGCCAACATCCGCCTCGCCGCCTGCACCATCGTTTCCACCATCAACACGCCCGGCATGACTGGGAAGGTCGGGAAGTGGTCGGCCAGGTAATCCTCAGCCGGATCGACCCGCTTGACGGCCACGATGCGATCAGCGGTCTGTTCGAGGATGTCATCGAGAAAGTCGAAGGTCATCGTTGCACGAAGTGTAACACGGTCGAATCGAAGCCCGAGAGGGTAGGCGCGCGGCCCGATGCACGCAACTCGTTCAGGCCTTCGTAGGATCGTTGGCTATGTGTTACGCCATCGAATGCGCGACGGTGTAACCGAAACTCCAAACACGCAGATCTTGGCGATGCGTGGCCCCTATGCGCGATCCCGAATTCGACCGTCGACCTGCGCCGGAGCCGTTTGTGAAGTGCAGCAGATACTGCGCGAAGCGGCGTTAGACGACTGCAATCCTGTCCGAAAGTGATCGCCAGAGCCGATAGGCAAGGGCTATGGCACGCCAGGCTGTTGCTGCGCGCGAATACGACGAAGCAGACGACGCTATGTCGCCGGCGATGCTTGTGCGGCGGGTGGGATGGATTGCGCTCGCTGCGGCGTGGATTTTCCTGGTTGTCGCGCTCGCCAGCTTTGATTCGGCCGACTGGCCCTCGCACACCGTGTCGGCGCACAACGAACCGACGCGCAATCTTTGCGGGCCGGTCGGCGCGATCGTCGCCTATTGGTGCTACCACGTTATCGGAATCGGCTCGTGGGTCCTGCTGGCGGGACTCTCGGGGTATCTCGGGGTGATCGTCACGGGGCGCGTCGTGACGCATCCAGTCGTGCGCGTCTTCGGCCTCATCTTCATGGCGGTCGCGGTGTCGAGCTTCCACGGATTGCTCGCGCCGCAAATCGGTTCACTAGCGGGCTCCAAGGCGGGACTGCTGGCTGGGCTGCTCGTGGGCGAGCTCGATCAACGGTTCAGCACCGTGGGGACGTTCCTGATCCTCCTCGCCGGTTTCAGTGTCGGGGCGATCGTGGCGGTGGATCAACTGGTCCTGGCCATTCCTCCACTACTCGGCGCTGGCGCCAGGGCGGCACACCGGGCCGGCGCCGCGCCGGTGCGTCTCCTGCGCGCTCTTCGCACCCGGCCGGAGGCCGCGTTAGCCACGGCGGGCGGACCGCCAGCTCGGCGAGCCCGGGCAGAGGTTCTCGTCGACGACGACCTCGACGAGCCTGACCAGCGACCAGCGGTGTCGCCGAAGCGCAGCCGACTCACCGCGGAGGAACTTCGCGAGAAGATCGCCAGACTTCCGGTGCGAATGGGCGGCGATCAGACCTCCGTCGCCAAGGACGAGGACATTCCCCGGCATGAGAGCTTCGAGGGATATAAGTTCCCCACCTTAGAGCTGTTGCAGGATCCGGAATCGAACTACTCAGCCAAGATGGAGGCGTTCGTCCGCAAGCAGGCTGAGCAGCTTGAGAACGCGCTTCAGACGTATCACATTGACGGCGAAGTGGTGGGGATCGAATCGGGCCCGGCCGTCACGTTGTACTCGGTGCAGTTGGTGCCGGGCACGAAAGTGGCGAAGATCCAAGCCGTGGCCAGCGATCTGGCCCGTGCGCTCCGCGCGCACAACATCCGTTTGGTCCCCAACATGGCGGGCAAGACCACGGTGGGGATCGAGATCCCAAATCTCTACAAAGAGCGCGTACGACTCAAGGAACTGATGAGCGGCGGACACGCTGAGGGGATGGTGCTGCCGATGTTCCTGGGCAAAGACGCTTCGGGTGAGCCGTTGGTGGCTGACTTGACGCGCATGCCGCACATGCTGATTGCCGGTACGACGGGGTCGGGAAAAAGCGTGTGCATGAATTCGATCATCATGAGCTGGCTGTACACGAAACGCCCTGATGAGCTGAAGCTCATTCTTGTTGACCCGAAAATGGTCGAGCTGAGCCGGTTCGCCCAGATCCCGCATCTGATGTGCCCGGTGGTGACGGAGATGTCCAAGGCCACGGCTATCCTGGAGTGGGCCATCGACAAGATGGAGGAGCGCTACGAGCTACTGCTAGAAGCACAGGTGCGCGATGTCGCGGGGTACAACCAACTGACCGAAGAGGAGCTGTATGAAGCGTTCCAACCGGCCAACGAGGCGGAAAAGGCAAAGATCCCCAAGCGGCTGCCGTACATCGTCTTCATGATTGACGAGCTGGCGGACCTGATCTTGACGCACAAGGACGTGGAGCACTACGTGGTTCGCATCGCGCAGAAGGCCCGTGCGGTGGGGATCCACTTGATCGTCGCCACCCAACGTCCCCAAGCCAACGTGGTGACGGGGCTGATCAAGTCGAACATGCCGTGCCGCGTCAGCTTCAAGGTCGCCTCGGGGATGGACAGCCGGATCGTCATGGATCAAAAGGGTGCGGAACTGCTGCTGGGACAGGGAGACATGCTTTTCCTCTCACCGCACACGACCGAGGTCAAACGCGCACAAGGCACGTTGGTGACGGACGGAGAAATTCGCCGTGTTGTGAAGTTCCTCAGTGGCGTAGCTGCGCCGCAGTTTGAGCGAAGTCTCGTGGCGATTCGTTCAAGAACGATGGAATCGAGCGACGAAGCCGACTCAGGTGAACGCGACCCGCTGTTTGAAGACGCGGTTGAGATCATGATCGAAAGTGGGCGCGGCTCTGTCTCGTTGCTGCAACGCCGTCTGGCCATCGGATACAGTCGATCGTCGCGGCTCGTGGATCAGATGTACACGGCTGGGATTCTCGGCGATCACAAGGGCTCCGTCGCCCGCGAAGTGCTGCTGACGATCGATGAGTGGGAGCAGATGAAGGCCATGGAGGATGCGGCTCAGGCCAGCGGAACACTCTTTGCGGATGATGATGAAGACGAAACAGGCGACGAGGAGGACGCAGACGACGAGCTGCTGGAAGACGACGAGGATGAGGAATACGAAGACGAGGACGAGGAAGAAGAAGACGATGACGACGAGGAAGAAGAAGAGGAAGAGGAGGAAGAGGAAGAAGAAGAGATCACCGCAGACAAGTCCTAAATCCACCGGCTCAACGTTCGCATACGCCGTGCGCCGATTGACATGCAGCGGTATGCGCGCCGTTGGTCTGGAGGCTGGGTCGGACGTCTCAATCGATTTGCGGCATCACGAACTCCGGCGGCTTCAGGATCTTGGGTACGTTGGCGGGAGGGCCGGCCCGCTATCGGCCGTCAGCAGGATTGCAAAAAAGGGGCTTGGCGGGCCTTCAGCGGGCCGGGGGCACAAAAATCGGCCTTTGGCTATTGCCCATATCCGAAGCGATGCGATAATGGCGATATCGCAGCGAGCACCGACCAAACCAAGGGAGAACCCCTTGCTGGGCGGCGGAGGCGGACCGCGACGACCGCAAGCCGGCCACACCTCCAAACGGTTCGGCCTGCGGGCGATGAGCCCCTTGGGACGCCGAGGGGATAAGAAACCTGGCGGCGAGTGGTCACGCTCGCGACGGCTGGGGAGACCCCATATTTATCAAGGAGGTGATCAAGTGAATTTACTGGGTGACTGTACAAAGGGGCTGCACGCCTAATCCCGTGCGTCCGACGGGGTTGCACGGGAGTGCAGCCTGTGAGCTAAAACTCACGGACCCGGCGAAGAACAATTCGCCGGGTTCTTTTTTTGTAGCGGTCAGCGGTCAGCGATCAGCGATCAGCTCCGAGGCTCTTTTCGATGCCTCATGCCTTTTTCATTCCCCCGTAGGGTCAAGCCCTACGGCTAAACGTTCTTTTACGATGCCTTGATGCCTTCGTCCTATCGCTTGACGCGATGGATGAGCTTGTCGGCTGCGACCTCGATGCCGCGCACCTTGCTGATCAACGCCTCGCGGTTGGGCGCATACTTCTCAGCGGTCTTCAGATCGACCCAATCCTCTTCGACGAGCCGGGTGAGGCTGGAGGTGAAGTCGTGCATCCCCTCGAACTCGGAGCCGTTGATGATCGCGGGTATGTCTTGGTCCTCGGCATCGCGAATCTTCTCCTGCACGGTCGAGTTGTTCAGGAGCACCTCGGTCGCCGGGATCCGGCCGATGCCCTCCCTTACGCACGGCAGCAGGCGCTGCGCCATAACCCCGCGCAGGCCGTTGGCCAGGCTGGAGCGAATGAACGTATGCTCGGTGGACGGGAAGAACTCAAGAATCCGGGCGAAGCTCTGCATGGTGTCGGCCGTGTGCAGCGTCACAAACACCGTGTGGCCGGTCTCCGCCGCCATCAACCCCGCCATCATCGTTTCCCGGTCGCGCATCTCGCCGATCATGATCGTGTCGGGATCCTGGCGCACGGCGCCGCGAAGGGCCGCCGGGAAGTCACTGACGTCAATACCAATCTCGCGCTGGCTAATGAACGACTTCTTGGGTGTAAACAGATACTCGATCGGGTCCTCGACCGTGATGATGTTGGACATCCGGGTTTCATTCATGTGGTCAATCATCGCGGCGAGGGTGGTTGATTTACCGCAGCCGGTGACACCGCAAATCACAACCAGGCCTTCGTGCGTCGTGTCCGCGACCTCGCTATAGATCTTCGGCAAGTGCAGTTCTTCGAAGCTGGGGATCACGGGGTTGACCCGGCGGATGGCAGCGTGCAGCCCACCCCCGGCCTGGAATAGGGCAATCCTGAAACGCTCGGTCGGCCCCTCCATGTGTGAGAAGTCGACGCCGCCCTTTTCCTCCAACTGAGGTTTGAGATGGGCGGGGATGATGGGGGCCAGCAACTTACTCGTGTCCTCGGCGGTCAGGTCGCCGGATTCCACCCGATGCAGGTGCGAGTCGATTCTTAGGACCGGCGGCGAGCCGATCTTGATATGGAGGTCTGACGCATTGACCTCCTTCATTTTGCCGAGCAATCGATGGATCGTTACTGACCCGAGCATGCCACATCCCTTTGCGCTTGCGGTTCCAAATCCTCTTCCGTGCGACGCCCACAGTGTGCGTCGGCCTCATACAACAGACTCTATCACGCTGAGGCTTGTGATCGAAACCTGTTTCTGATGAATGGTAGGCATTCGCAGGGCCGATCGGCCTTCAAGGCTGGGAAATCGCCTATCCTGAGCGGATAGAGGCGGCGGTCTGGTAACGGGAGCGACGATGGCACGGAAAAAACGCACGGCTCAGGTGACCGAGGCCCCCGCCGGGCTTCGACGGGCAACCGAGCAGTATCTCAGCGAGGCCCAATCCATTGGCCAGGGTGGGGGGCAGCGGGGGGTTGAACGCCAGCACGACCTCGGCCGGCTCACCGCCCGGGAGCGGATCGACCGGCTGCTCGACCGGGGCGCCCCACGGCTCGAATGCGGCCTCTTCGCCGCCTGGCAGATGTACGAGGACTATGGCGGCGCACCGTCGGCTGGCCTCGTATCTACCATCGGCCAGGTCGGCGGCACGCTCTGCATGGTCATCGCCAATGACGCCACCGTCAAAGCCGGCGCATTCTTCCCCATGACCTGCAAAAAATTCATCCGCGCACAAATGATCGCCCAACGCGCTCGGCTGCCGCTGATCTACCTCGTTGACTCCGCAGGCGTGTTTCTTCCACTGCAGGAAGATGTGTTTCCCGATACCGACGACTTCGGCCGAATCTTCCGCAACAACGCCGTGCTGTCGGCCGAGGGTATTACCCAAATTGCCGCGATCATGGGTAACTGCGTCGCAGGCGGTGGGTATCTGCCTGTGTTGTGCGATACCGTACTCATGACAGAGGGAAGCGGCTTGTATCTTGCGGGCCCGGCGCTGGTCAAGGCCGCCATCGGGCAAGAGGCCGACAGCGAGGAGCTCGGCGGGGCGGATATGCACGCTGCGATCTCCGGCACGATTGATTTCCGTGAGCCGGATGACGAGGCGTGTATCGAGCGGCTGCGGGCCGTTGTTCACGCCGATATGTCGGTTGCGCCGGTCGCGGACCCGCCGTTCGAGCCCGTCGCGTCGAAGCGCAAAAGCGAGGAAGTCTACGACATCTTCAAAGATGATCACGCTCAGCAGTACGACGTCGTCGAACTGCTGGAATGTGTCGTCGATGATGAGAGCTTCAACGAATACAAGGCCGAGTACGGCCGATCGATCGTGTGCGCCTATGCTCGCATCGGCGGCTGGCCTTGCGGCGTTGTCGCCAATCAGCGCAAGCTGACCCAGCGGAAGATGCCCGGCGGCAAGGCCGGGCCGTCCACGGCGGTCAATATGCCGGCCGTGATCTACACCGAATCGGCCGACAAAGCCGCGCGGTTCATTATGGACTGCAATCAGAAACGGATCCCGCTTGTCTTCGTACACGATACAACCGGGTTCATGGTCGGGCGCGATTCTGAACAAGCCGGCATCATTCGATCCGGTGCAAAGATGGTCAATGCGATGAGTAACTGCATCGTGCCGAAGATCGCGTTGATCATCGGCGGGAGTTACGGCGCGGGGAATTACGCAATGTGTGGCCGGGCATTCGATCCGCTGCTGACGTTCGCGTGGCCCGGGGCGAAGCTTGCCGTAATGGGCGCCGCCCAGTCCGCCAATACGCTGTTGCAAATCGACCTTGCCTCGCGCGAACGCCGTGGCGAGGAAGTAGACGAGAAGAGGCGACAGGAAATGCTCGCGACGATCACGGCCTTATACGAGCAGCAGCAGGACATCCGCTACGGCGCTGCTCGCGGGTGGATCGATCGCATCATCGAGCCCCACCTCACGCGCGACGAACTGATCTTCGCCCTCCAACTCGCCTCGACCTGCCCCATCGAACGCGAATTCAAGACCGGCGTTTTGCAGACATAATTCATTGAACCGACCGGCAAGGCCAAGCGACTCTAGGATCGGTGTGACGATGGCACGGTCCCTTGAATCCATCCAGGACGAGCTGCTGGTTCTACGCTGTCAGAGCGGCGAAACCGAAGCGCTGGAGGAGCTGATCGGAAGTTGGCAGCCGCGGCTCTGGCGCCACGCTCGGCGTCTGACCGGCCGGCGCGATGCTGCGTGGGATGTGCTCCAAGAAACCCTGCTTGCGATCGTGCGCAACCTCCATCGCCTTGACGACCCGGCGCTGTTCCGCACCTGGGCCTATCGCATCGCTACCAACAAATCCGCTGATTGGACACGCAAACAACGACGCGATCGCAAGCTTGCGGAGGTGGTCGCCAATGACGGCGATCCTCGATCCTTGGGCGTCCAACAACATCGAGATTTCCAATCGACAAATGAACCCGACGACGACGTGAAGCGACTCCATAGTGCCATGCGAAAGTTATCCGGCGACCGACAAGCCATC
>JADFNO010000084.1 GCA_022563315.1 Planctomycetota bacterium
AATCTCCACACCAACCCGCGGCGGCCGGTCTCCTCCTCACGCACTCCCCGGTTGCACGCACCCCGATCCGTGAAGGACTCGGGATCCTCTCTCGACTATTAGAGTACCACCGGCGGCTACTGATGCAAGCAAGAAAAGGCGAGGAATAACAGGAATCTGGAGCGTGCGCTGGGACACGCGACTGATCGTCTCAAAACGGGGGTTTTGCGGGGGTTGGAGGTGCCTGGAGAAACCGTCAAGACCGGCGGGCCAAAACCCGGCTGCTGGAGAAGATGCGCGCTGTGTTGGCAGGCTAAGCGGTGTGGCGGTCGCGTCCTGGTCGAGTATCCGCTGGCCGACGGCGGAGTTTCATTCCCCAACCGGCATACCTGAACCATAGCGCAGCGTCACGATCTGATCGGCTTCGTACGAGTCGAATCGTTCGCGCGTTCCGTCCACCCAGCGAACAGTGACGCCTTCCGCGCCGGTGTGGTTTCCCAGGCCGACGTGGATACGAGGGTCGTTGGCCGCCAGGTAGCTATAGGCCGTCCGGACGTTGCGGGTTATTGTGGGCGCGCCATCGGCAGATACGGACAGGGGTTAGGGGAGGGTGGCGCACGGCGCGACTTGCTCGAGCGCAGTCACGAATCGAGCCGTTCCCGGGCGCGCAGCGCCCACGCGTTTGCCGGATCAAGCTGCAGGATGCGTCCGAGCACCGCCCGCGCCTCGTCGCGACGCTGGAGCTCGGCCAAACACTGCGCCTTGAGGCAGAGCCCTGCGATGTGATCGGGCGCGCCGGCGAGTCCGGTCTCAAGCTCCACGAGCGCCGCGTCGAAATGGCGCGCCGAGACCAGGATGGCCCCGAGCGACAGGTAGTTCATCGGATCGACCGGATCCAGATCGATCGCGCTGCGGGCCGAGTCGATCGCCTCGTCCATGCGCCCTAAGTCGCGAAGCAGCTCGCCCAGCACCGTGTAACCGGTCGCGTATTTCGGATTCAGCTCGACCGCACGCTTCGCGTGCGCGAGGGCCGCGTCGAGGTTGCCGTTCAGCTTGGCGAGCGCGGCGGCGTTGCGCTGGTAGACAGCGAGGTTCGGCTGACGCTCGAGGATTTGGAGGACCGCGTCGTACGCGTGGCGGTATTGCCGCGTGTTGTAGAGCACCTCCATGAGCGCGTTGTAGTAGTTTGCGGATTTCGATTGCTCCATCATCGCCTGCACGATCGGGTCGCGCGGGCTCGGAATGAGCGACTCCTCCAGCTGACGGGCACGCTCAAGCCACTGCCGGGCATCGTCGAGTTCACCGCGGGCCCGATGCACGGCGGCCATCTGGTTGACGGCGGGCTTAAACGACGGATCCAGCGCGAGCACGGCCTGCACGCAACGGCGCGCCTCGTCCCAGTTCTCTTGCGCGATCGCCACCCGCACGAGCCCGAACCGAACGAATATATCCTCTCCGAGCGTTTCCGCCGCGCGATCGAATGCCTCGGCAGCGCCCCCAACATCGTCGATCGCCAGGAGTTGATCACCCAGTCGAGCGTATCCGGCCGCATTGTCGGTCGCCAGGGTGACTGCCTTGCCAAGAGCTTCCACGGCGGCACGCGCATCGACGCCTTCGCGGGCACGACCGAGCAGATGCCACCAGCGCGCCTCGTCGGGTTCCATCACCACAAGCATCTCATAGCACTGAACCGCGCTCTCTCGGGCACCGTTGCCATCGTAGAACATCGCCAGAGCGCCGATCGTCTTCGGCGATCGATCCCGCGCCGCCGCGGCGTTCGCCTCGTGGATGAACCCAAAGGCAAGATGGTCGACCTCCTGCGGCACCGGCGGGGCCGGCAGATCGTGCTCTCGACAAAAAGCTGCATACGCCGCTTGGTCGATCTGTGCGACCTTCGTATCGTTGGGCCCGGAAACGATGCGCAGCTCGGGGATTGCATCAGAATCACCGCCGCCGCATCCGGTCATCGCTGCGAGCGTCGCCAGCAGCGCCATCCACTTCATTCCTGTCTCTCCACCGGCGTTCCCGAGCCCTGCCGCAGGTGATGGATGGTATCCAACGCAAGGTCGCTGAAGCGCTCGACGGCACCGCTGGGCCAGGTGACCTCGACTCCTCGAGCGTCCGACGCCTCGCCGAGGCCGAATCGCAGGACGGGTTCGTGCGACGACAGGTAGCCGGAGTGGACGCGCACGCGCGCCGTAGCCGCCGGAGCATCGGCCTGCCGGTCGAGCAAGGCGATGGTCGCGCCAATGCCGTCACGGTTGTCGGTCGTGCCTTCGAGCCGAACCCCCAGCCAGTGATACCCTCGCCCCATTCGATTCTGCAGCAATTGAATGCGCCCGCGGTTGTTCGTGACGACGAGATCGACCAGGCCGTCACCGTCCAGATCGCCTCGCGCGACCCCGCGAGTCATGCCCATGTGGTCGAGCGCCGGCCGGGCATCTGCGCTGCGATCAATGAAGCGATCGTCCTCCTGGATCAGCAGGCGGTTGGGCTCCGCATAGGGGTGATCCGGGTCGAGAAAAGGCGGTTGGAGCGTCACCTTCCCGTTGCCCACAAAGAGATCGAAATCGCCATCGTTCTCGGCGTCGAAGAACGTGAGCCCGAACCCGGTGTCGGGAAGGCTCCAGTAGCCCAGGCCATATTGGGTCGTCCGATCGTCGAAGCTGCCGTTTCGGCTTTCGTAGAAGGTATGCGTTTCCGCCGCCAGGTGCGTGAGGTACAGGTCTTCATCGCCATCGCCGTCGATATCGACGCACGCGATGCCCATGCTTGCCTCGGAAACACCGTCGCGATTGACGGCGCACCCGAACAGTCCGGCCTCCTCATTGAAGCGCCAGCCGTCCCCCTGGTTGACCCACAGCAGGTTCGATTCGCCGTCGCAGGTGACGTACAGGTCCTCATCGCCGTCGTGGTCGAAATCGATCGCCACCACCCCCATGCTGTGTGTCGCGACGAGGTCGATCCCGGCGATGGATGTCATATCTTCGAACGTTCCGTCGCCGCGATTGCGATAGAGCCGATCGACGCAGCCCCGGTACATGCTTGGGGGGCAGTAGTCGCGCACGCCGCCCGGGGAGAAACACGTGGAATCCACGCCCTCGCGCCACACAATGTAGTTGGTGACGTAGAGGTCGAGATACCCGTCACGATCGAGGTCCACGAATACGGCGGACAGCGACATGTTGCCCTCGTCGCCGGCAACACCTGCAGCCGCAGTGACGTCTTCGAATCGGCCGGTTCCGTCATTGCGCAGGAGCACATTCCTGCCGACGTTAGTAATGAAGAGGTCCTGATCGCCGTCGTTGTCGTAGTCGGCCGCAGCCACTCCCATGCCGTAGCCGGTGTCGCCGGTGCCGGACTCCGCGGTCACGTCGGTCCACCGCCAGTCGCCGTCGTTGCGGTAGAGCACGTTGGGGCGGAGCTCACCGATCTCGGTTCCGCAGTGCCGGCCGCCATCCACCAGGTACAGATCGAGATCGCCATCGCCATCCACGTCGATCAACGCCAGCCCCGATCCGATCTCCTCTGGGAGGAAGTACTCGCCGCTGATGGTGGGGTCGTGCACGAAGTCGATCCCCGACCCGTCGATTCGGTCGACGAAGAGCGGTGCTGCACGCTCCTCAGAGGGCGTCTGGGGAGCTGCGGCCGAGTTGGCGCGCGGCGCGGGCACGGCCGGTTCGCTCGTCTGTTCGCATCCGCCGGCCAACAGCAGCGGCAGCGCGATCGTGATGTTGCGGTGCAGGTCACCCATCATGCGCATGCAAAGTATATCGGCAAGAGAAAAGGCCTTCCCGCGAACGGGAAGGCCTCTCGTGAGTACTTGGTTTGGTTGTTCAGATCAAGCGCGACGACGACGCCGACGACCGGCGAGACCCGCGAGGCCAAGCAGCGCAAGAGCGCCTGGAGCCGGGACGGGGGTGTAGTCGATTGTGACGTTCGTGACCGAGCCTCCGTCACCACCGATGGGGTCTTGGATGGAAACGCTCCAACCGGCCGCAGCGAAGGGGCCGCTCTGCCAAAGCTCGGCTTGGGTCGTACCGCCGCCGAGGGGGCCCCAACCAGTGCCGTTGCCAGAGACCTCGACGAATGTGTACGGAGCTTCATCACCAGGAAGGCCATTGCCGACGATGCCGAGGTCGGCGCTGCCGCCCAAGATCGTCGCGAGATCGAACACAGCCCCGCCGGGCGCAGTCAGCGTAAAACTGAGGTCGCCCTGCCAAGTGTGCGTAATGTCGATCGTGACGCTGTTGATCGAAGCGACATCGACGGCAAAGTCGAAACCCACCGTCGCCCCACCCGTGCCTGGCGAGGCCCCCCAAGAGACGTTGATCGGGACAACCAGCACGTCGGCGGTCGCCGTGCTGGCGAAACCACCGGCCAGCAATCCTCCAATCACTAACGATGCAAAAATCTTTCTCATGGTAGCAGTTACTCCTATTTCTGTAGTTCTCGAGAACGTTTCCTCATCCCCTCAACTCGAATCGCGGAATCCAAGTCATGCGCGCATTTGCAGGGAATGAACAAGGTCAAACTGTTGCCGCAACCACGTACGGCTCAAATCTTCGGCCACACCTTTCGATGTGAACGACAGCAAGACCAAGTCGCACGCCATAGCGCCGACCCGGCTTCTCTCTCTTTTGTTGGAGGAATTTCGACGCCAACCCGCGGGGCCGGTCTCCTCCTCACGCACTCCCCGGCTGCACGCACCCCGATCCGTGAAGGATTCGGGGATCCTCTCTCGGCCACTAGAGTACCGCCGGCAGCTACTGATGCAAGCAAGAAAAGGCAAGAACTTACAGGAATCTGGAGCGTGCGCTGGGACACGCGACCAACAGTGTCAAAATGGGGGTTTTGCGGGGGCTATTGGTGCCGGAAGGGGCCATCGTGCGAGGCGGGACCCGCTTGGCGGAGGGTCGGTCTGAGCGATGCCGTGGTTCCGCCGAAGGACGAACTGTTGTCCGGCGCTGAAGGTGCCGAAGTGCTCGGTCGCCCCGTCCGGCCAGTGAACGGTGACGTTTTGCACCGCTCTCGCCTCAGCCAGACCGACGTGAATCCGAGGATCGTTGGCGGCGCAGTAGCTGTAGGTGGTGCGGACGTCGCGGGTGATCACCCGGGAACCGACGCGCAACGTCAGTGTCGCCCCCAGCGCATCCCGTCCGTGCTCGTCAAGTATGCGGAACAGGATCCAACGCCCGCGCTGCTTGACGACATTGTGCAGTAAATGAGCTGGCCCATCGCGGTTGACGACGAGGATGTCGATGCCGCCATCGTTGTCGATATCGCCGAAGGCGGCGGCCCGGCTTGTGGCGATGAGTGATGCCTTGGTGCCTCCCCGCGGCATTTGTTCCTCGAATCGACCTGAGGCTGTGCCACGAAAAAGGATATTGGGTTCGGCAAACGGTTCACTTGACGAGATCGCACTTGGCTGCCGGCTGACGCGCCCGTTGGCCTCGTACAGATCCAGGAATCCGTCGTTGTTGAAATCCAGCCACGCTATGCCGAACCGGGTGAAGGGACGATTGACACCGGTGAGTCCGGAAGTTGGGGTGTAATCAGAAAAGAACTGGCCTTGATTGACGTAGAACGAATCCGATTCCCCGTGGAGGTTGCAGACGATCAAGTCCAGGTCGCCGTCGTCGTCGATATCCGCCGCGGCGACGCCCATTCCAGCCTTTGGCCTGCCCTCTTGGTCCACCGCACACCCAAAGGCCAGCGCCTTGTCGACAAACCGGCCCGTCCCCAGGTTGATCCAGAGCTGGTCTCTCATCCCGTCGTTGGCCACGAAGATGTCGATCCAACCGTCGTGGTTGAAATCCCCACAGACAACGCCCAAGCCGGTTCCCACACCTTGGTTTATCCCTGCCTCGTCCGTCACATCGACAAACGTGCCGTCGCCGCGGTTCTCATAGAGCACATCGACGGCGGGCGCGCGGTACACACGCGGGCTGCAGTAGTCCGGCTCGCCCGTTAAGTCGTTGTAGCAACCCAGTTCGGTTGCCACGGACCAATTCAAGTAACTGGCCACGAACAGATCCAGATCACCGTCGGCGTCGTAGTCCAGGAAAGCGGCGCTCGTGCTCCAACCGGTGTGGCCGACGCCCGCCAGGGACGTCACATCGGTGAATCGGCCTGATCCGTCGTTACGCAACAGCACATTGGGACCAACATTGGTGATATAGAGGTCCACATCGCCGTCGTTGTCGTAGTCCCCCGTCGCGACACCCATGCCGTAGCCGCGATCATCGGCGCCACTGCCGGTCGTGACATCCTTGAACATGCCGTCTCCGAGGTTCTCGAACAGTTGATTGGGCGGTCGATCCTTGGGCTCGACCACAATACGGCCGCTCTGTACGAGATAGGCATCGAGGTCGCCATCACCGTCCATGTCAAATAACGCTGCGCCGCCGCCCATGATCTGGGGCATCAGATGCCGGCCGCGGTGCCCCGATTGATGAACAAAGACCAATCCTCGGTCAGCAGCGGTTTCGACGAACCACGGCGAGGATGAGTCGTCTCGCTCATTTCCCTTGGGGTTTGGCGCCCCGTCATCACAACCCGAGAGGGATACGAGCGTGGTCGCCAGTATAAAGAGCACGGTTCTAGAACGTCGCGGTCGCCGCGGCGGTGGCACGCTGCGGAGCACCTCGTCTTCAACGAGAGCAGGTGCACGGGTATTGGCAGGCCCGTATCTCACGGACCACCTCTTTTTCGCCGTACTCGCCGGAGCGCGCCCTCGATCAAGGCGTCCGATGGTCGCAGCTCCCTTGCTCGCAGTAGGGCCGCTTCCGCCTGCTCCATATTGTCGAGATTCATATGCGCCAGACCAAGAACACGAAATGCTTCAGCCGAACTGGGTAGTCGGCGGGTGGTCGTTTGCAGCGCCTCGGCGACCTTGTCCCACTGCTCTAGCCGAGCATACGCCATCCCGGCCCGAAACAGGTACATCGGGGACTCGGGATCGAGGCTCCATGCCCGTTGGAAGGAGTCCGCGGCGCCGGCAAAGTCTTCGCGCAACCACAGCAACCCGCCCAGAAGATCGTGCGCCGCGGCGAGTGTCGGGTTCAGGGCCAATGCACGCTGCACGTGCTCCATGGCGAAGTCCCGAAGCTCCGTCAGCGAGGGGACGTTTGGTTGTTGACTCTTTTGTAGATACGACACGGCGAGTTCAAAATGGGCCGGGTAGTGCTCCGGCTTGACCAATAGCGCCTCTTGCAGCGTACGAATGCTGTCATCCGTTCTGTGCTGCTCACGATAGGCGATCCCGAGGTTGGTTAGGACAGCCAACTCCTCCGGGCGCGATCGTCTCAATTGCTCCAGCAATGCGGCAGCCTCGTCATACCGCCCTTGAGCGAGCGCTCCGTACGCCTCCTTGATGCGCCACGTCCAGCCGACGCGCAGGCTTTGTACCCGGCTACGCCACGAATCATGCCAGACCAGACCAGGGCCCAGGTCTCGGGCGGCAGCGGCCTCCGCTTGCTCTGAGCGACCCAGCCGGCGATACGCCCTGGCCAAGAGCTGTTTGGCATAGGCGGCATTGATCGAGTCCGAGTTGGCGACGCGCTCCAGTGCTGCCGCGGCCTGTTCGACCTCGCCCTTGTTTAGATGGACCCGACCCAGGCCGATCCACCCCGCCCAATCATCCGGGTCGATCCTCGTCGCCGTTTCGAACGCCGCCTTCGCCTCCTGAAGTCGGCCTTGATCCAGGAGCCATTGTCCCAGTCGCCAGTGAGCCGGGGCGTACTGGGACTCCAGCGAAATCATGCGCCTCATCGCGTCGACCGCCTCGTCCAGATCACCCCGCAGTGCCCGGACGACGGCCAGGTGGTACCAGCCCTCTTGGCACGTCGGATCCAGGTGCACAGCGTACGCATAGCAAGAACGAGCCTGCTCCAACAGGTCGTTTGCATCGTAAGTCATCCCAAGGTGCAGCCAGCGCCCGACGTCTCGTTCGTCTGCTTCCACCTCATGTACCGCTTGGCGCACCAGATCGGCAATCTCGGGATCGATCTGCGTCAGGTCAAGCGACAGCTCAGGCAGCGACGGCTCAGGCAGCGACGGCTCAGGCAGCGACGGCAGGCGGATCGCCGCCGTCCCCTCGTGCTCGGGTGCGGTCCTTGGCATCCACCAAAGACCAGCGGCAATGCTGAGGCCCAGGCCCGTCACACCCAGTCCCACGTATGTGCGCTTACGCTCCATATGCGCTCTCCGAACCGGCTTCCTCGCTGGGATTTACGATACCAACCACGTCGCCGCTGGGCCACGGGCCGGGACTCTCGCTCGGGCTTTCGAGACGGGGGAATCGGCTCGCACGACCACGAGTCGGCCTGCCTTGGCCAGCGCGAACCTGCCGCCCCTCCTTAGGGGAATACGCCGCTGAGATCGTACACCTTGCCGATCTGCTCCAGGGCAGCACCGTAGCTGGCGGTGCGCATGTCACACTCATACTTGATTCGCGCCAGCTTGACGCGCCGCGCCGCCAGCACCATGTGCCGCTTGAGCCGCCGATCGACTTCGTCCGCCGGCCAGTAAACTGACGACTTGTTCTGCACCCATTCGAAGTACGACACCGTCACGCCCCCAGCATTGCACAGGATCGCAGGCAGAATCTCGATCCCCCGCTGACGCAAGACGGCGTCCCCTTCCGGCGTCGTCGGCGCATTGGCGCCTTCCACCACCACCTTCGCCTCAATCAGCTTGGCCTTTTGGGGCGTGATCATCTGCTCGAGCGCAGCTGGGATGAACACGTCCACCGGAATCCCATAGAACTCATTCTCCTCGACCGCCTGGGACTCAGCGAAACCGTCAACCCCGCCGGTCTTGGCCGTGTGCTCGCTCAGGGCCTCCGGGTCGATGCCCTTTTCGTTGTGGATCGCACCCGTGTGATCGAGCACCGCCACGAGTGATGCCCCAAGCTCGCCCAGCAACCGTGCGGTCCAGCCGCCGACGTTCCCGAAGCCGATCAGGCTGAACTTCATCGACCCAAGATCGATCTCCAGTTCGTCCAGCATCTCCTGCAGCACGTAGACCAATCCCTGGCCGGTGGCCTTGTTCCGCCCGACCGAGCCGCCCATTTCCACCGGCTTGCCCGTCACCACGCGCTGCGTGTCGGCGCGGTTGTGCTCAGGCGTCATCTGGGCGTACGTGTCGGCGAACCACGCCATGATCTGCGCGTTGGTCCCCACATCCGGCGCAGGAATGTCGTAGTCCGGTCCGATCTGGTTGCTGATCGCCGAACAGAAACGCCGGGTCAGGCGCATCAGCTCGTCGGTGCTCAGCTCCCGCGGGTTGCACTTCACACCTCCCTTGGCCCCGCCGAAGGGGATCCGCACCAGCGAGCACTTCATGGTCATCAATACTGCCAGCGCCTTGATATGGTCCAGGCTGACGTGCGGGTGATACCGAATCCCTCCCTTGTAGGGGCCCAGCACGTTGTTGTGCTGCACGCGATATCCCTTGAACAGATCGTGATGCCCATCGTCCATCAGCACAGGGAAGTGCACCATGATCTCGTTCTTGGGTTGCGCCAACATGAGCTGCTGGTGATGGGCAAGCCCCACCAGCTCCGCCGCGATGAGCACCTGCTCGATCGTCTGATGAAACAGGTTCTTCGGATCACGGACGATCTCGAGCTCTTTGAACACCGCTAAGGGAAGGTGGCCCGGTGCCGGTGGCGCGGGCGGTGTTGCGGTGGCGTCCGCGGTGGTCGTGTCGGTTTTGGTATCAGGCATCCTTGGTAAACACTCGCTGAATCGTTCGTCGGCGGTCAGCCGGTCAGGCCGGGGGAAGATTTCCTGGCCCAATGATACACCGCCCCCACCTCGAGGCCCGATCGGCCCGCGCCGTTTCCCGAACGGGGACTAGCGTGTGCGCGCCAGTGTGGCCGCGGCGCGGTCACGCCACCAGCCCCGCCCCCGGAATCGCCTAAAAACGAGCCGGTTACCTCGAGCATCGCTTCGCACTGCAATGGCTGAGAACAGGTGCCTGCTGATGGGTCGATCATGGCTCTAGTCTCGAAGAGGCGCCTCTACGTGTAGGGCGCGACGGCGCTTTAGCCGCAAGCCCTCTTCTTCCCCACGATACCACGATGCCATGATGTCATTTCTGCGACGCGCTCGCCTGCAGCTCGCGGCTAAACGGGGTCGTTGCGCGACGGATCGTTGATTGCGTTTGGACGAGTCCGCGGGTTACCCGTACGCGACGCCGGTGGCGGCCGAGGTTGCTTGCAGCCTCGGCCGCGCCGGTGTCGGTGTTACTTGGCGTTGATAATGGTTTGGAGCTGGTCGATCAGTGGCGGAAGATCGTCCTGGATCGTGTTCCAGAGAATGTCAAAGTTGACATCGTCGTAGCCATGCACGAGGCGGTTTCGTGTGCCGGCAATCTTGCGCCATGGAACCTCGGGATGGGCAAGCTGCAATGCCTCACTGACACGACTGGCGGCCTCTCCCACAATCTCTATAAGTCGAACCAAACTCAGATTCAGCATTCGATCACGATCCAGATCCTCGCGAACACATCCCTCGCACATCTGAACCGCTTCGCGCGCATAGTCGATCATGTGTCGCAGCCGGGCGGCATCATCATGCTGCGACATAGATTTCTTTCGCCTCCGCGAGCACTTGTTCACGGAAATACCGGCTCAGGCATTGGGCTGTCCTCAGATCAACCTTCCGGCCAACGATCTGCGTCAGCTCATCCTCGATGCCGACCAGTGTGAAGAATCCGATCCGCGCGTCCGGCTCAAACTCGACGAGCACGTCAACGTCACTGTCCGCCGTGAAGTCATCGCGCAGGGCGGAGCCGAAGAGCGCTAGCCGATGAATGTGATACTCGCGGCAAAGCGCTTCGATCTCGGCATGAGGAAGTTGGCTTAGATCTAGACCCATTGGCCCGATCATAGAAGATTGGTACGACGGAGGCGAACGGTCGGGCAACGAGTGGCTTTAGGAATTCCCGACCATCTCCGGCTCGTGCGCAGCGCGTTCAAGCACAAACGACTTGCCTTGATAATCTGCTTTGATCGTGTCGCCGGGGTTGAAGTTGCCGGCGAGGATCTGCGTGGCGATCGGGTTCTCGAGGCGCTGCTGAATGATGCGCTTCAATGGACGTGCGCCGAACTGCGGGTCGTAGCCTTCCTCAGCAAGGGCTGATTTCGCTGCATCCGTCAACTCGAGCGACAAACCACGATCCGCCAGGCGCCCCCGGAGATGGCCGATTTGAATCTCCACGATCCGCACCAGGTTCTCCTGCGTGAGCTGATTGAAGATGATCGTCTCGTCGATGCGGTTGAGGAGTTCGGGGCGCATCGTTTTCTTGAGCAAGTCGCGCATGTGGGCTTCGATTTCAAGATCGAGCGCGCCTTGATCGGTCATCTCTAGAATGGCTTGCGAGCCGATGTTGCTGGTCATGATGATGATGGTGTTTCGGAAGTCAACGGTTCGGCCGTGGCCATCGGTGAGGCGGCCTTCGTCGAGCAGTTGCAGCAGGATGTTGCCGACATCGGGGTGGGCCTTGTCCATTTCGTCGAACAGCAACACGCAGTAGGGCCGTCGCCGCACCGCCTCGGTGAGTCGGCCGCCTTCTTCGTAGCCGACGTAGCCGGGGGGCGCGCCGATCAAGCGGGCTATTGCGTGTTGCTCCATGTATTCGCTCATGTCGATGCGGACGATCGCCTCGTCGGTGTCGAAGAGGAACTCAGCCAGGGCCTTGCACAGTTCGGTCTTGCCCACGCCGGTCGGGCCGAGGAAGAGGAACGACCCGATGGGGCGCGTGGCTTCGCCGAGCCCGGCTCGACTGCGGCGCACAGCGTCGGAAACGGCGCGCACCGCTTCGTCCTGTCCGACAATACGACTGCGGATCTCATCTTCCATGCGCAGAAGCTTTTGTCGTTCGCCTTCGACGAGCCTGTCTAAAGGGATGCCCGTCCATCGCGCGACGATCTCGGCGATCTGCTCGGCGTCGACTTCCTCCTTCACCATCGCCTTGCCGTCAGCGTGGCGGTTCGCGAGCTCTTCCTCCGCGGCGTGCAGTTGTGATTCAAGCTCGCGCTGTTCGCCGTATTGGATGCGGGCAGCCGTCTCGAGATCACCCCGGCGTTGGGCTTGCTCGAACTCGGTGTGCTTGCGGTCGATCTGGGTCTTGATGGACCTGATCTTGTCGAGTTCAGCCTTCTCGACGTCCCATTGCGCGCTGAGTCGGCGGTTGCTCTCCTCGAGGTCAGCGAGTTCCTCTTTGAGTGATGAAAGCCGTTTCTTTGATTCCTCATCAATCTCGAGCTTGAGGGCTTCGCGCTCGATTTCAAGTTGCATGATCTTGCGGCGCAGCTCGTCCAACTCAACGGGCATCGAATCGTTTTCGATGCGCAGACACGAGGCAGCCTCATCGACCAAGTCGATCGCTTTGTCCGGGAGGAACCGCCCGGTAAGGTAGCGATGACTGAGCGCAGCGGCGCTGAGCAGGGCAGCGTCCTGGATTCGCACGCCATGATGGGCCTCGTAGCGAGGCTTCAATCCGCGCAGAATCGCGACGGTTTCCTCGACCGACGGTTCGCCTATATAGACCGGCTGGAAGCGCCGCTCAAAGGCGGCGTCTTTTTCGATGTGTTGGCGGTATTCATCGAGCGTCGTAGCGCCGATGCAGCGCAGATCGCCGCGGGCCAGGGCCGGCTTGAGCATGTTGCCGGCTGAGACGGCCCCCTCGGCTGCGCCGGCGCCGACGATCGTGTGCAACTCGTCGATGAAAAGGATGATCTTGCCGTCACTGGCGGCGACTTCGCGCAAGACGGCCTTGAGTCGCTCCTCGAACTCGCCGCGGAACTTTGTGCCCGCCAGGAGCTGACCGACATCAAGAGCGACGACTCTCGCATCGCGCATCGAAGCGGGACAATCGCCGTTGACGATTCGTAACGCGAGTCCCTCAGCGATTGCGGTCTTCCCCACGCCCGGCTCCCCGATGAGGACGGGGTTGTTCTTGGTGCGCCGGCCGAGCACTTGCATGCAGCGTCTGATTTCTTCATCGCGCCCGATGACCGGGTCGAGCTTGCCTTGCTGGGCCAATTCAACCAGGTCGATCGCGTATTTCTTGAGCGCCTCGAAGGTTGCTTCGGCGTTTGGGTCGTTGATGTTCTGAACGCCGGACGCTTCGCGCAGGGACTTGATTGCCCCGAGCAGTCGTTTCTCGTCGAGCCCATTGACGGTGAGAACTTCCTTCGCTTCGGATTTCACTTGGGCAAGGGCGAGCAGGAGATGCTCAGTGGAGGTGTACGCATCGTTGAGCTGCTTGGCTTGTTTTTCAGCTTCGGTCAGGACCCCGATGGCGGCGGGGCTGGTTTGCGGCTGGGCGGACTCGCCGGAGACAGTCGGCAGTCGCTTCAATTCGGCCTCGGCGACCTCAGCCACGCGGTCGGCGTTTACGCCGGCCTTGCCGATGATCGAATGGGCGATTGAGGTGCGGTCTTCCAGTAGCGCCGCCAGAATGTGCAGCGGCGACAGCTCGGCGTGACCGGCCGAAAGGGCCTGCGACTGGGCATCAGCCAGGGTTTGTTGGGCCAGGGTTGTAAAGCGATCCATGCGCATCGGATATTTCTCCGGTGTGGTCGGGAGACAGTGCGTCTGCGTACGTATCATTGACGCAAAGCGAATACCGTTTATCGCTAGCGTCAGGGCTGTTTTCGGGGGTGTGCCGCTGCCAGAGTGGCAGGTGGGCGGGCCCAAGCCGTCAGGGTCCTACCTGTTCGTTGATGCGGTGGAAACAATGCCGGCATCCATCTACGTTAGTCTGAACAGCCACGGCATCGACCACTTCCTGGCAACCTCCTCGGATTGAGCAGTATGGACCGTCGAACTCTCCATCGGATCGCGATTCTCATTCTGGCTATCGTCGGGCTGTCAACAGCAGCAGTCATTGCCCTCGTCGTAACGCTCGGAGGGAGTGTCCTTGACGGCGAGTCGCGCCACGACTTCGGCATTGTCCTGCTCGACTCACCCAGCAGCATGTTCGAGCATACATTCCACTTGATCAACGACTCCGACGAGACGGTGGTGATCGAAAGCGCCAAGCCGTCATGTAGCTGCACCACCGCCGAGCTATCGACACGCACGATCGAGCCCGGCGGTTCAGTCGATATCACGGCTCGGATAACGCTGAAGACCTCCGCGCATCGGAAGATTTCGATCACATTGAATCTAAGTGACGGCGACTTTCACAACTTATGGGTGGAAGCGAACGGTCGCCTTCGGCAGCAACTCAAGTCCACCGCAGAGTTTTTGCGGGTTGCGCCCGGAAGTCCGGCGATGACTGTTGTGTGGGTTGAAGTTTGGGATGACAGCGAAAACGCGCCGCAGCCGACGCTGGAAACGCCGGACGGCGTGACGGCAACGTTCACGCGGTGGGACCTTCACCGCAAACAAAACGAGCGCTACGGTGTGCCGGCCCAGTGGAGCGGGCGCATTGTCGTCGAGCAGCAGTCCGAGGCCCTGCCGCCCGGCGCAGCGATGACCGTGCAGTTCAAGTCCAGCGAGCCGGTGACGGTGTACTTGGCGCCGGTAATCCCGCAGCCGAGTGATCCAACGCAATCACTTCCGGGCGGTGGGTAAGACGTCCAGGGGCGCTGCGCGTCACCCGCTACATGCGATCACTGCGGCCCGTCGCGCAGGATGGCCCGCACGGGACTTGCATCGAAACCCATCAACCTCAAGGGCAACGCGATCAGCTCGTACATTCCTGCGGGTACATCCTTCAGTACGATTCCTTCAAGTATCGCCATATCGTGTGCGAGAAATCGCTT
>JADFNO010000085.1 GCA_022563315.1 Planctomycetota bacterium
ATATGGGCTGGCTTTGATGCGCAAGGCCAAGCGACTGCAAGCGCGAAGCCTGGGGCTTCTGGATGATCAAGAATCGGATGGCTGAAACGCGAAGCGCGGCGTCCGGAGGCCGCCCGCTAAACGGTGCGCGCGGGCGATTGCACTAAACACTCGGCGATTTGGACGGCGTTGAGGGCGGCGCCTTTACGAAGCTGGTCGCCGGCGACGAAGAGATTCAATCCCATGTTCGGCGGCTGTGATAGATCAGCGCGAATCCGCCCCACAAGCACATCATCCAACCCCGTGGCGTCGATCGGCTCGGGGAACTTGTTCGCGTCACGATCATCGACGACCTTCACGCCCGGGGCGGCTTGCAAAATATCGCGAGCCTGATCTTCATGCAGCGGTTGACGGAACGTGAGATTGACCGCAGCGCAGTGAGCGCGCAGGACCGGAACGCGAATGCAGGTGACGGTCACCCGGACGGAATCGTCGCCCCAGATCTTGTGCGTCTCGGCGATGATTTTGCTTTCCTCGAAGTTGGAGCCATCCGGTCCGATGGGGGAGTTGTGGCTGAAGACGTTGAACAGGTATTGTCGCCCCAGGACATCGGTCGTGTACGGCCGACCTTGGGCGTAATCGTGTGCTTGCTGCTGCAATGCGCGCATCCAGGCGGTGCCGGCCCCGGAGGCGGCCTGATAGGTGCTGACGACCATGCGCTCGATGCCGACGGCTCGGTGTAGCGGGGTGACCGCCATGAGCACGACAATGGCTGCGCAATTGGGGACCGCGACAATCCCTGGCTGTGGGAAGTCATCCAGCACGCTGCCGTTGATTTCGGGGATAATCAGCGGGACATTCTCGTCCATGCGAAAGGCGCTGGAGTTGTCGATGACGACGGCCCCTTGGTTGATCGCGATGGGAGCGAACGTTTTACTCACAGACGCCCCAGCGGAAAAGAAGGCGAGATCGATGCGGTCGAAGCTGTTTTCGGTCAATTCCTCGACGGTCAAACGCTGACCACAATGCTCGATGGTCGACCCGGCGGAGCGCGACGAGGCCAGCAGTCGCAACGACTTGTGGGGGAAGGTCCGCTGGTGAAGAATCAGCAGCAACTCTCGGCCGACGGCGCCGGTCGCTCCTACGATGGCTATGTTTGGGCGGGCGGGCAGGGGCACGAGGCGGTTCTCCAGGAACGCGACGTACAGTGTACCATCGCATCTCGCCGCATCGCCCGGCGAGGCGTGAGGAGTGATTCATGAGCGACGATTACACGACGGTGGACGGGGCCATGGTAGGCGTGTTGATGGGCAGCAAGTCGGATTGGCCGACGATGCAGGCGAGCACCGAGATGTTGTCGCAGTTGGGGATCGCATACGAGTGCAACGTGATCTCGGCCCATCGCGCGCCGGCTCGTTTGGCGGACTACTGCAAAACTGCCCAACCGCGCGGGCTCAAGGTGCTGATCTGTGCCGCGGGCGGGGCAGCGCACCTGGCGGGGGCGGCGGCGGCGCAATCGCAGTTGCCGGTGTTAGGTTGCCCCATGCAGGGATGGTCGCTGGACGGGATGGACTCGCTGTTGTCGACGGTTCAGATGCCGTCCGGCGTGCCGGTGGCTACGTTCGCGGTGGGCAAGGCGGGCGCGGTGAACGCAGCGCTGTTCGCCGCGGCGATCCTGGGGTTGAGCGACGAGACGATCGACGCAAAGCTCAAAGCGTTTCGCGCGGCGCAATCAGCGAAGGTTCATACGTTGAAGTGACGGAGTTTAGCCGTCCCGATTCCATCGGGAACCCTGCGGAGGGGGGCGAAAGCGACCCGGACCTTCCTCTCCCGATGGAATCGGGATCGTCAGGTCCGGCTTCGCTGATGCTGGAACCGGATGGCGATGATGGTGGTGATGATTTTGACGCCGGCGGTGACAAGACCGCGCAGCGTGCCGGAGATCTTCGACCGCCCAGCCGCGCGCCGTCGGTAGGGGACGTCGATCTCGATCGTGGGAATGTTCATCAGCGCCGCTTTCATTTGCAATTCGACCGTCCAGCCCCAGGTGCGATCGGCCATGGCGAGTCGTTGGAAGGTCATCCAGCGCACGGCGCGGAAGGGTCCGAGATCGGTGTAACGCTTTTTCGTCAAGACGCGCATCATCACACACGCTAAGCCGCCTCCCCAACGCTGCGCGACATTCAGCGCACCGGGCTCGGCCAGCTTGACGCGGGAGCCGATGACGATGTCGGCCTCGTTTCGCGCGATCGGCTGGAGTAGCGCCGGCAGCACCGCGGGATCGTCCGAGAGGTCCGCATCGAGAAACGCGATCACATCCGGCGGAACTTCTTGTTGCTTGATCCATTCAATAGCCTTGAGACATGCTGCGCCATACCCGCGATGCGATTCGTGCACGACAACTGCCCCGCGCGCTTGTGCCGCCTCCTGCGTACCGTCGGTTGAACCGTTGTCCGCCAGGATAACGTGGCGCACCAGACCCGCGGGCAAGGATTGGATCGCATCGAACAAATCGCTCATGTTCGTTGCTTCGTTGAGCGCGGGGATGATGAGGTCGCAGCGCACCGTGGAGGATGGTAGGAGGCAAGAGCTTGCGGCGGACAGCGGCTATGGAGTCCTGTGTTGCGAATGTTCGACGAGGTCACTCGTACTAGCCGCGGATGCATATCCGCGGGCGACCGCACATATTCATGCGCGGCTCGGAAAGATACGGACGGATGGAAGGCAGACATCGAACATCGCATTTGCAGGCATCAATAGACGTTGTCAAATATCAGGATTCGTACCTTGCCCGAGCAGTTGGCGAAGCGCATCGCCGGGATTGGGCTGGCGCAGCAGATGCTCGCCGACCAGAACGATGTTCACGCCGCGCTGGCGGAGCCGGGCGAGATCGGCGGCGGAGCTGATGCCGCTCTCGCACACCACGACTTTCCGGTCTTCGATGAACTCCAACATGCGGAACGTGTGGGAAATATCCGTCTTCATCGTCTTGAGGTCGCGGTTGTTGATGCCCAGAAGCGAGTAGCCGGCATGTGGGAAACCGACGTAATGGCGGATCTTGAGCAGCCGTTCCACGTCGTGTGCTTCGATGAGGGTGGTCATGTTCAGCTCGCGGGCGAGGATCGCCATGTCCACGAGCTCGCTCTCCTCGAGCACGTCGGCGATGAGCAGGATGGCGTCGGCGCCGGCGGCCCGCGACTCCCACACTTGATATTGATCGACGATAAAGTCCTTGCGCAGCACGGGAAGGGGGACGGCGTCTCGAATCTGATGGATATACCCGAGATGACCGCCGAAGTCCTGCTCGTCGGTGAGGCAGGAGATCGCGGCGGCGCCTCCCTCGTGATACTGTTTGGCGATGTCGATGTGGTCGAAATCGCGGCGGATCGTGCCTGCCGACGGACTGCGCTTCTTGATCTCGGCGATAACGCGGGTGTTGCGCCGCGGGCGCTGGTTGACGACGGCTGCGAAAAAGTTTCGCGGGCGACCCAGTTCAGCGACACGGGCCCGCAGGGTCTCCAGCGGCGTAACGGACTTGGCCTTGGCGACCTCGATCCGCTTGCGGGCAATGATGTTGTCCAGGGTGGCGGTCATGGTGTTCGGAGTTATCCTACTCGCAGCGGTCGTTACCGGTTCCGCATTCGCCGCGCAGCCGACAACTGAAGGTGCCGAGGCCGGGTCGACCGTCACCAAGGACTCGTCGGCCGTCGATCCCGCCCCGCTTGAAGTTCTGAACTGGGTCTATCTCGGCGCAGGAGCGGCCGCGGTCGGGCTGTTCTTCTGGCGGCGGTGGTACCGCTGGGGGGCGGTCAGGTCCCAGCTCAGTACATTGTCACCGGTCGCTGGGCTCGCGATGGGCATGGTGATGCTAGGGCTGGCTGGACTGGGCGCTCAAGCGGCGGGGTGGCTGTTTGGAATTGATCTAACTTCAGCAGACGGCGCCGCGATGTCGTTGGCGGATTCGGGACGCCTTCAGCTCGGATCATACGCTGCACAAGGAATCATTCTGGCGGCTTTCGTCTGGCTGGTGGTTCGCGCGAAGCGGTCAGCTCGGGCACAACGCTACGGGCTACCGCAGGCTGTTTTGATCGGGGTTGCTGCACTGCTGCTATTTTGGCCCGTGGTCAATTGTGTTGCGATCGTGGCCGGGTTTGTCGTCAAGGTCGTGACCGGTAGTGCGCCCGATCCGATTGCCCACGCTCTGCTCGCGCAGCTGGTGGAAAGTCCGGTGGATGTGTGGCTCTACCTGGCGATAGTCTTGGCGGCTGTGGGCGCACCGTTGTACGAGGAGGTGCTCTATCGCGGAATCGTTCAGCAGGCGTTGGTGGGCGCGGGTATGCGACGCTGGCCGGCCATCTTGACCACAAGTGTCCTCTTCTCGCTCGTTCACCTGGGCACAGTGCCGCTCCATGCGCTGCCCTTGCTCTTTGTGCTGTCGATCGGCTTCGGATGGGCCTACGAAAAGACGGGTCGATTGTCGGCGTCGATCACCATGCACGCGGCGTTCAATCTCACAAACCTGCTGCTCGCGTGGCTGACGGTCGGCACAGGATCATGATCTGGTGTTTGGCGCGGGACTGCGCCCGCTGACGCGATTGATTGCTACAGTACGCACCCCATGAGTTCTAAGACCGCAACAAAGCCGCGCATTCTCACCGGCGACACGCCGACCGGGCAGTTGCACCTTGGGCATTACGTGGGCTCGGTGAAGCGCCGCATCGAGCTCCAGGACACCTACGAGTGCTTCTTCCTCATCGCGAACATGCACGCCTTTACGACTCGGGCCAATGAGCCGGACGAGGTTCGCCGAGACTGCATCGAAATCGTTCGCGACCAACTGGCGATGGGGGTCGATCCCGACAAATCATCCTTTGTCATTCAGACGGAAGTCCCGGCTATCTCGGAGCTGACGTATCTGTTCGCGATGCTGCTGCCTTTCAACCGGGTGATGCGCAACCCCACGTTGAAGGAGGAGATCAAGGTCAAGGGATTGGGCGACACCTATAGCTTCGGGTTTCCGCTGTACGTGGTGGGACAGACGGCAGACATTCTCGCGTTTCGCGCCCACGCCGTGCCGGTGGGTGAGGACCAGGTGCCGCACCTCGAGCTGACGCGGGAGGTGGCCCGGCGGTTCAATCAGATGTACTGCGGTGTGTCGGATCAAGCGGAGGATGCCGATCACGTCAAGCTCGGCGGCGTGTTTCCGGTTCCCGTCGCGGACGTGGGGACCGTCGGCAAACTGATGGGGTACGACGGCAAGCAGAAGATGAGTAAGTCGTTGGGTAACGCCATCTTCATTACCGATACCGAAAAACAGATCCGCAAGAAGGTCGCCAAGCTCTTCACCGGCCGGCAAAGCCCCACTGAGCCGGGCGATCCGACCAACGTGCTCTTTCAGTACGTCGAGTGTTTCATCGAGGACGAGGACCGCGTGGCCGAGCTGAAGGATCGTTATGCCCGCGGCGACAACATTGGCGACGGTCACATCAAGCAAGAGGTGGCCGAGGCGATCAACACGCTTCTCGAGCCGATGCGGCAGCGCCGTGCGCAGTACGAAGGCAATGACGACACGATCATGGATATTCTCAAATCCGGCTGCGCTCACGCGATTGAAGTGACCGAGCAGACGCTGGCGCTGGCCAAGGAAGCGGCCCGGCTTGGGTTCTTCGAGCGGGAAGTGCGGTACCGATGAGAAGGCGCTGCGGCATCGAGACGTTCAGCGGCGGGTCTGGGACTCATGTGTTTCCTAAAACGAGAACACGGCGTCGAGGAGCTTGGAGAGGAACCCCTTTTGATTGGCTTTCTTCAGTTCGCCGGTATTTATTTTTTCGATCTTTAAGTCGTGCAGGTTGCTTGAGAAGACAGTGTTGGCGGGCGTGACGGCGTCCGGGCTACAGGTCCCGGTCACCTTCATCGTCGAGACTTCTTCATCCATCTGGATCCGGCTGCGGGCTTCGAGGACGAGGTTCCCGTTGGGAAGAACTTCGATCACCTCGGCCGTGATTCGAGCGGTGAAGTCGTCGCGCCGCTCGTAGTCGCCTTTGCCCTGGAACTCGTTTTCGAAATTGAGACCTAGCCGAGGCAGGTCGGTCGTGCCTCCAGCCCCGACGCGAAGGTCCAGCAGATTGCGCAAAGTCAGATTGGGCCACGCTGAGATCTGGCCGGTGAGATCGTATTCCTTCTCAGACTTCAGCTTTTGCTTGCTCCTCGCCTGCGAGGTTTCGCGCACGACGATCTGGATCAAGTCGTGCTTCTGGAACGTGGGCGGTTTCGCCTCCTCGATGGCGAACAGGCTGACATCGCGAAGCGCATGCGGCTCATCCGCTCCATCGACCGGCGCGGGCGGGTTCGCCTGGGCCTTGACCAGAAGCGAGCTCGTGGTCGTGCCTGGTGTGGACTGAGACTCGTCAGTCGTCCTGGCGATCGCGATCGACGTCGATAAGAGCAGAAAGGTCGTCGTTACGATGCTGGCGATTGGATGATTCATGGCTGACCCGATGTAAGCGTGAGAATGTAAATTCCGCTATGGCTATGCTCGCAAGGGCGCTCGGCGTGTTCACAAGTGATTGAGATCCATCACCGCCGAGTGTGGTCCGGTCACCGTGGCGATGAACGTATCGCGCTCGCCGAGCTTGCGCAGCTCGATGGTGTCGCCTTCGGCCCCATCGCCGCGAGCTTCGGCTTCGAGGCTGATCACGATCCCGCCCACGATGCACCGCACCATGACGCGATCCCCACGTTTGATCACGAATTGCCGGGCGATGTCTGATTTCCGCAACACATCGCCGCTGCGTAACCTGCCGGAGGTAACTCGTCCGACCGCCTCGACTAACGTGGCCAGCCGGTTGGCCGCGGTCGGCGGTAGCCACCGCGCCTCGACGGCGAGATCGTCATCGTGCAGCATGGTTCCGCGCGGGATGTCGCGGCGAAGCACTGCCGTATCCATGTGAATGCTGGGGCGCACGGTCAGCGACTGTTTGTGATGGATCCGGCCTGCCGACCATGCCCGCACCAGAAGCTCGATACGGTCACTGTGCAGGCTGCCCAACGGCTGAATCTCGAAACGAAACGCATCCAGGCTCGTGTCGAGCAGCTCGACGTCTCGACGGTCAAACACGAGACGAAGCTCGCTCGGCTCGACGCCCAGACCCCGGGCGACGATCGCGGCGATATTGCCCCGCAGCGTGTGTCGATCAACCAGATCGGCGGCGTATTCGTAAGAGTTGGCGGCGCCGGTGGCGGCGGCGGCCGGTCGGCGGGGGTCTTGCCGGGGCGCCTTGTCGATCGACGTGGCCGCCATGGCCAGGGGAGGACGGGCGTCGCCGGTGTAGTGCGGCCGAACCACGACACGTCGGCCGTTGAGCTGCACCTTGCCCCAATGCGCGCCGGCCTCATCCAGGGTGTGGCGAACCTCCCGGACGGACAGTTCGAGCACCTCGTCGCCCTGTGGCGCTTCGGCGATCGCGGTGTCGGCCAAGCGTTCGGCGAACGGGCCGGTCAGCTCGGCGATGTGGCCAAGTCGAACGACCTGATCGTCGTCGCGGAGTCGAACCGATCCTTTCAGGGCGATCTCGTCTGCATACCCCGCCGTCGCGATAAAGACCACAGTCATCAACGCGCCGCCGACGCCGCGCCGCCGGAACCTGCCTTGCCATTCGTTCATCGCGTACTTCATCTTTCCTACTTCGTGCCTAGCGCCCAATGCCTAATGCCTAATGCCTTCTTATTTTAGAACCGTCTCAAGTTCCCGAGTTTCTGGAGGACTTCGTCCGCGGCCTGTATCGACTGGCTGTTGAGCTCGAAGGCGCGCTGGGTGCGGATGAGGTTGATCAGTTCGATGACCGGGTCCACGTTGGAGGATTCGACGAAGCCTTGCAGGAGCCTTCCGCGTCCATCGCTGAGCGGTTCGCCGATCGAGGCATCGCCGGACGCGGCCGTGGGAACGAAGAGGTTTTCGCCGATCTGCTGTAAGCCGGCCGGATTGACGAACGAGGCGATCTCGATCTGTCCGAGCTGCTCCGGTTCGATTTGCCCGACAACTTGGGCGGAAACGATGCCATCCGCGCTGATTGAGATCTGCGTCGCCTCCGGAGGAATCGTGATGGTTGGCTCAAGGATGCGCCCCTGGTCGGTGACCATCACAAGCTGGTTGTCGGAGTTGAGGGAGAAAATTCCGGCCCGCGTGTAGCCGAAGCCGCCGGCGATGTCGTCGTCGATCTGAACCTGGAAGAAGCCGCGCCCATCGATCATGAGGTCCAATTCGCGCCCGGTGGCGTTGGCGGCGCCGGTGCGGAAGTCCAGTTGTGTACCGGCGACCTTCACGCCCAAGCCGATGGACAGCCCGATC
The DNA here is from genome assembly GCA_022563315.1 of Planctomycetota bacterium. GTDB lineage: Bacteria > Planctomycetota > Phycisphaerae > Phycisphaerales > SM1A02 > JADFNO01. Next base: position 8,327 of record JADFNO010000085.1, read on the forward strand.
GGGCGCTGATCGCCGCGAGCGTTTTCAGCGCCGGGTTGAGCGCGTTGGATGTAGAGCAGGTCCTGGAAAATCGTGCGGCTCGCCTTGAACCCATCAGTGTTGGCGTTGGCCAGGTTATTCGCGATGACGTCCAGGGCCGTGTTCTGGGCGCTGAGCCCCGTCGCTCCGGAATGAAGGGCTAGGATGGCCATGTCGATCTCCTGTTAGGAATCGCTCGCCTTGGGCTTGCGGCGAAACGACCGGATTTATGCGAATCCCGCTGGGTTAGGCCCAGCGGTTGAACGATCGGATCCTGTCTGTTCCCCTGATCCACGATTGCCACGATGCCATTGATGCTCTTGTTCATCATGCGACCCGTCCGAGGGTGTTGACGGCCTGGCCGATCATGTGATCGTGGTACTGCATCATCTTCAGGTTGGCCGAGGCGGCCTTGGACGCAGAGATCATCGCGTTGAGCATCATCACGGGGTTCACCGCGCTGGATTCGAGGTGCCGTTGGAGGAGACGTCCGTCGGCAGGACGAAGCGCTTGGGGGTCATTCGAGTTGACGGTCAATAGGTTGTTCCCGAGTTTGGAGAGCTGGCTTTGATCGGTGGCGGCGGCAATACGCAGCGTCGCGCGAACCTTGCCGTCCTGGACGAGTTCGCCGTTGGATCTCACGTGCACGGTCGCAGTTCGATCGAGGCGGATCGGCTGGTTCTCGGTGTCGAGCAGGCTCATGCCGGTGCCCGCCATGACCAATTCGCCTGCGCGGTTGAGGGTGAATCGTCCATCGCGGGTCAATCGAAGCTGTTCATCGCCGGGGCCGGTGGATCGGACGACGAAAAACCCTTCGCCTTCGATGGCCAGATCGAGGTCGTTGCCGGTGTCGGTGAGGCTGCCTTGGGTGAGGTCCAGTCGGGTCGGGCTGAGGAGATGCCCGCCGCCGAGACGCTCCAAAAGCTGCTGGGGACTGGCGCCGCCCGACTCCAAGCGCTCGGGCAGGCGCAGGCGTGTGTAGACCACATCGGGCTTGAAGCCCACGGTGTTCACGTTCGCCAGGTTGTTGGCGAGCACGTCCTGGCGGTACATGCTGGTCAGCACGCCGGTCGCCGCGAGATACATCCCGTAGTTCATGGCAGGGGCTCCTGACTCTTCTCAAACACGCGCGGTGAACGAGTGTCCGCCTGTATGTTCATCCTCGCTGAGAGCACCATGTGAGACGATGCGGCGATGCGCGCCCAACGAATGACCTGGCCGGCCAGGTCTTGGGAAAGGTCTGCTTTGTTGTTGGCGCTGATCCGCTCCTCGGATCGGCGCGCCTGATCGATGATGCTTCGCATGTGTTCCCGCACCGGGGCCTCCTTGCCGCCTGGCTGGACGATCCAGTCGTGGCAATCTGCGTGCCTTCGTGCGATCCCGAGACAAGGGCCTCAAATCCCCGCCTGATGTGGTCGATAGGCTTCGGCCCCGAACTGTCGAGGCGCAAACGTTGCCGATCGAGGCGCAAGGTGCAGCGACAGCCGAGTTTGGGTCACGGAGGCGATTTCTGGCGCTAGGTCGAGTGGGCGGTCGATAACCCCCAACCGGACCGTGTCACGGCCGACACGCTGAACCGCGAGAAGCATGGACGCTTGTCCGCATATCGATCGCGACGATCCACGCTGTGCGAGCCGACTCTGTCTGGGGAGGCTGGAGCAGGCGTTTAGCGTGTGCTTCGGCGCCTACCGCAGTTGCCTGACGTATCACCGGATCAATCGCGAGCTTGCGGCGCCGGTGGACTCGTCGCCGCTCGTGATGCTGACCACCAATGGAACAGCCCTGCCCCTTCGACGAACCGGTACGTGAGTTTCTGACGTACCTGCGCGTCGAGGCGGGATTGGCGTCGGCGACGCTGGAGGCGTACGGCCGGGACCTCGACGATCTGCGCCGAGATCTTCGTGCTCGTCGCATCGAATCACCGCAGCAGATAAAACCTGACCATCTTGCTGAGCACTTGCGCGGCTTGCACCGGAAACGCCGGTTACAGCCGGCGTCGATTGCCCGGCACCTGGCCACGATCCGCGTGTTCTTCCGGTTCCTGTTCGCCAACGGCCTGACGAAGGACAATCCCGCCCGCCTCCTGGAAACGCCCACCCGGTGGAAGCGCCTCCCCGGCGTGTTGTCGCCCAAGAACATCAAGAAGCTGCTCGCCGCGCCCGCGCCGGACCATGGTCGTCTTTGGCTGCGCGATAAGGCGCTGCTGGAATTGATGTACGCCGCCGGCTTGCGCGCATCGGAAGTCGCCGATCTGAAATGCAACGAATACAACCCCACGCTCGGCGTGTTGATCGTCACCGGCAAGGGGGCGAAACAGCGCATGGTCCCGGTGGGCAAGCCAGCGCAGGACGCCACCGATGAGTATCTAGCCGAGCTACGACCGCAGCTTGCTCGATTTGACGATGGCCGCGATAAGGATCGGCTCATGCTTTCCCATACCGGCCGACCATTGGAGCGCGTTGCCGTATGGCAGATCGTTCGTCGCAATGCACAGTTGGCGGGTTTACGCGATGTTCATCCGCATCAGCTACGCCACAGCTTTGCAACCCATATGTTAGTGGGCGGCGCTGATCTGCGCACCGTGCAGGAACTGCTCGGCCACGCGGACATCGCGTCGACGCAGATTTATACGCACGTCGATCGATCACACCTGCGCCAAGTTGTGAAGAAATATCATCCCCGGCCGTAGGGAAGCGGAATTCCTAGTTCTCACAATCGGAGGGCGTGAGTACGCCAGACGTTTGCTGAAAGTTCGGGATTGGGCGGACGATCATCATTCCCGGAGCAGGAATCATGCCTGGTGGTGGTATTGGATCCGGATCCAACCATCGCTGAATACTTGCGAACGGCTCCAGTTCCGCCAGAGAGTAGTTGCTTGGCTCTTCAAGTACGCTCTGTCGATAGAGCCCCATTGCACTGCCGGCAAACAAGACTGCCGCAGCGATCCGCCCCACGAATCCCGCCAGCTTGCGGCGAACCGCTCGTAAGCCCATTGGGCAATCTTGCGTGAGGACTGTTCCGTCTTTTCGGCGGTAGATTCGCCCGCACAGTCGTCCCTGCGTTTCTTCGATCAGTTGCACCGCCTCCTGCTCGGTCATCGCTGCGAGGTTATAGACGTGCAATTCACACTGTTGGCAGAAGCGCTTCCGCTCATCCCCAGCCATGTCGTCCCATGACGCATCGCAAGGCGTAGCGATTTCGATCCGTTGGAGTACGTTCAGCTTGCTATCCATTGCCAGCCTCCCGAGAGGTTTCCCTGAAACGCTAGGCCTCGTTCGGTTTGACGCATGAAACACCCGAGTGGTTCAAGAATATACGTCAATTTTTGTGGTCTCAATAAAACAGTACGCCCTTGAACAGGTCTTGGGTTCCCAGAAATCACGCTGCTACATGAGAACATAAAGACCCCAGATAGTGAGCGCTTGAACACCGGCCATGATTACGACAAGGATCCAGGCACGACGCCACTGCGCTGCGGTCGTCTTACGAAGGAAGCGCGACCTTCGTCTGACGACGATGGCCAGAGCGCTTCCGAAAGCAACAGTCAAACCAATGAAGGCGGCGAGTTGGAGCCAGTCTGTTGAGTCCCAGTAGGCTGAGCTGATCGCTCCGATAGTACCAATCGTGGAGAGGATCCCGTTGAACCCTGTTGGAATGGCAGTTGCGAGAACGCAAAGCAGCCATGGCCCGAGCTTGAGATCGATCGAGCCGACGCGAAGATCAAGCTGAGCGCCGCATTCGGGACAACTTGTGCTTGGAAGTCCGCGCAGGTTGTAGCGACAGACGGGGCATGGGATGTCTCGATCCGTAAGGAACGCTCGCAGGTGTGATTTGTCAGTTTCGCCTTGGATCATCACTGATGTTCTACCCTGCTCAGCCGATGGTGGTTCAAGAGTTGTCCCTACGAATCGGGAGTCGGACAACGGCAGATTGACAGTCCAGCCCCGACCGTCATCATGCTCACCATGCCTGGCTCGCCCGACCCGTGTGTGATCGTGATTTTCGGCGCTTCCGGTGATTTGGTCGCCCGCAAGTTGATCCCTGCGCTGTATGAGATGGCTGCATGTAATGCCCTGCCTGAGCAAACGCGGGTGCTGGGTGTCAGCCGCACAGAGATGACTGATGAGGCGTGGCGCGAGAGACTTCAACCTTGGGTCAAGGAGCATGCAGCCCGCTTCGACGAATCGACCTGGGCGCGATTCGCTACACGATTGCATTACCTTTCGGGAAGCGCCGCCGACGCGGATATCTATCCCGGCTTGACCGAGCGCATCACGTCACTCTCCAACGGAGCAAAGTCCGGCGGCAACATTCTCTTTTATCTTTCCGTCGCGCCAAGTCTGTACGAGGCGATCGTCGAACGCATCGGCGAATCGGGCTTGGTGACGGAGGGCCGCAAATGGTGCAGCATCGATCGTGACAACGTTCCGTGGCAGCGAATCGTCATCGAGAAGCCGTTCGGCCACGATGTTGAGTCGGCTTCGAGGCTGAATCTCGCGCTGGGCCGCGTGTTCGAGGAAGACGCGATCTATCGAATCGACCACTACCTGGGCAAGGAGATCGTGCAGAGTCTGTTGGTGTTTCGTTTTGCCAATACGATCTTCGAGCCGCTGTGGAATCATCGCTACATCGATCACGTGCAGATCACAGCGGCGGAAACGCTGGGCGTCGGGCATCGCGCCGCCTACTACGATGGCGTTGGGGCGATTCGCGACATGATCCAATCGCATTTGCTGCAGGTCTTGGCGCTCGTGGCGATGGAGCCGCCGACGACATTTGCGGCGCACCACATTCGCCAAGAGAAGATCAAGGTGATCGACGCGATCGAGCCCACGCCGATCGATCGGCTCCATGAGTTCGCAGCCTTGGGTCAATATGCGCCCGATGAGCATGAACCGGCGTATCACCTTTCCGACGGCGTGCCCCACGATACAACAACCGAAACGTTCGCGGCGCTTGCATTTCGTTTTGATAACTGGCGGTGGGCCGATACGCCGTTCTACCTGCGCACGGGCAAGCGCATGGCTTCGAAGCGCACCCAGATCGTGATCCAATTCAAGCAGCCGCCGGTCCAGCTCATCAGGCATCTCCATCAGCTTGAAGTGGGACCAACGCCCCCGGGCAATCAGATCGTTATCGAGATCGCGCCGCGCGGCGGGGTGAGTCTGCGCTTCCAGGGGAAAGTGCCCGGCAGCGGCGTGCGCCTCGATACCGTTGCCATGGATTTTGATTACGCTGATCGATTCCAAGCCGAGCCGATCGAGTCGTACGGCCCGCTGTTGATTGACGCGATGCGCGGCGACCAGACGTTGTTCCCGCACCGGTATGAGGTGGAAGGAACCTGGCGGGCGGTGGCGCCGTTCCTCGGTGAGGAATCAGCAACCATACGACGAGCGATCCACGCGAACTACGAACCCGCCAGTTGGGGGCCGGCCGCAGCGGATGTCCTGCTGCAAAGGAACGGTCGCACATGGGTGAATGGGTAGGAAGCACAGGGCACAAAGGCACGGAGGCACGAAGGCATGGAGGCACGGAGCGTTTAGCGGCGGGTCTCCGACCCGCGTGATATAACTACGAACTGGATAGGAGACTAATCGTGGGACGAGCAATTCTCGGCGTAATCGTGGGATATATTGTAATGGCGGGCGTGGTCATCGGCTCGTTCGCCGCGGCCTGGATGGTGTTTGGCCAAGATAGCGCCTACAAAGAAGGTCTTTGGGAAATATCGACGACCTGGATGATCATGATGTTCGTAGCTGGCCTGATTGCAGCAATGATCGGCGGCGCTGTCTGCGCAGCGATTGCAGCCAAAGGATCCAAAGCCGCGATGGTTCTTGCGGGGCTCGTGCTTGTCTTGGGATTTGTCGACGCTGGTTTTAAACTGGCCGCGCCGCGAGAGGATCGGCCGACTGTGCGTGAAGACAACGTAACGATGTTCGAAGCGACGCAGTCTTCTCAGGAGCCTACGGTGATGCTGCTCGGAAACCCTGTGATCGGCTTGGTCGGCGTGCTTATCGGCGCGAGGTTGGTTGGACGCAAGCGCGCGGCGGCAGTGGGGTAAACCAAAGAAGACCGGCGATGCCAGCGCCGGCCTTACACAGAAGATGCGTACTGCTGGGTGATCACTTCGTGCCAATCCGCAATTGATTTGCACCGAATAAACTCGGCCTTGACCTTGGCGGGCTCGGGGTGATGGGTGGCGAACTTGATCCCGAACTTGCGCATCATTTTCGAGGCCCGGCGCTCCCCATGTAAACGCACCGACAGCTCGAAATGTTCAAGCAGCGCCTGTCGTTGCTCGGCAAGCGTGGGCGCTGTGGGTTGCGCGCCGGTCATTAGCTGCCGCGCCTGACGGAAAATCCACGGATTACCGGTACAGCCTC
>JADFNO010000086.1 GCA_022563315.1 Planctomycetota bacterium
CCGCGGTACAACATCGCGCCGACGCAGACGGCGCCGATCATTCGTTTCGATGGCGATACACAGCAGCGCCGACTCGATCTCGTGCGGTGGGGGTTGACGCCCAAATGGATGAAAGGTCAACGGCCGATCATCAACGTGCGCAGCGAGACGATCGCCGACAAGCCGACGTTCCGCAAAGCGTTTCAAGAGCGGCGGTGTCTGGTGCCCGCGACCGGTTTCTACGAATGGCAGAAGCTGGGCACGGCCAAGCAGCCGTTTCATATTCGCCATGGCGATCAACCGTTGTTCGCCTTCGCGGGTATTTGGGATCGCTTCAAGGCCGACGACGACGAGATGATCGAGTCGTATGCGATACTGACGACATCGCCCAATGAGGTCACGGCCCCGATTCACAATCGGATGCCGGTGATTCTTGACCCGGCCGGTTGTGAGCGCTGGCTCGATCCGGGCATCGGCGAAGCTGGGGCGTTGGCTGATCTATTTGAGCCGATTTCAGCGGATCAAACGATCGCCGAGCCGGTCAGTTCGCACGTCAACAGTGCGACTCACGACGATGAGCGTTGCATCGAGCCCCTGGCCAAAGGGGTGTAACAGCCCCCGGGACCCCCCTCAACAAGATATGAGGTTTTTAGGACAGACCGGTTGACACCCCTGATCGAAATGTTACTATTTAGTCACATATGGCTCAGAGCCTGGATGATGTATGGAAAGCACTGGCCGACCCAACCCGACGCCGACTCTTGGATCTGCTCAGAGATCGCCCGCAGACGACCGGCGACCTGTGCGCCCGATTCGATATGTCGCGCTACGGGGTTATGAAGCACCTCGGCATCCTCGAAGCGGCGGGGCTGGTGATCGTCCGCCGGGAGGGTCGCACGCGGTACAACTACCTCAATGCCGTCCCCATTCGCAGGATTTACGAGCGATGGGTCAGCAAGTACGCAGGCGTTTGGGCGTCGTCGTTGCTGGCGCTGAAACGGCACGTGGAAAAAAATGAATAAGATTGCCGGCCGAGGTGTACGTACGAGCAGTCTCGAAAGAAAGAAGCACGCCCCCAACCAAGGAGTCCGCAAATGAAGATCAGAACACTATTGACCATGGCGGTCATCGTGGTCGCCGCGGCAAGCATCGCCATGACCTATGCCGATGAGACGGCCCCCAAGAAGACCGGCGCATCCGTTGCCGCGGCTCAGTTTGAGCAGATGAAAACCCTCGTCGGTGAGTGGCGCGGCACGGGTAAACACGGCGAGGAAATCGTAGAAGCGATCATTTCCTACAGGCTCACCGCCGCGGGAAGTGTGGTTATGGAGACGATGGCCGCCGGCACCGAGTTCGAGATGATCACCATGTATCACCTCAATGGCGAAGAGCTGATGCTGACGCATTACTGCGCGCTGAAGAATCAGCCGCGCATGAAGGCCACGCCGTCATCGGACACGAGCACGATCGCCTTTACGTATCTCGACGGCACAAACATGGCTTCGGATCAAGTGCAGCATATGCATGGTGTGACGTTCGATTTTCTGGGCGAAGACCAGATCAAGACGGTGTGGACGATGCATGCGGATGGAGCTGAACAAAGTCACGCAAAGTTCAGCCTGAAGCGCGTGGTCAAAGAGTGATCTTGCGTTGACGTCCTCCATGAAGGAGCACGACATGGCAGCTACGGACACCGTAGATACGGTATCGCCGCCCATCACGGAATTTCAGATCGCTCAAGAGGTCGTCATCGATGCACCTCGAGAGAAGGTCTGGGAAGCGTTGACGAGCGAGATCGATCGATGGTGGTCCAAACGACTCCATCACACGATCGGCGAGTCAACGCTGAGTTTGGAGCCGAGGCTTGGTGGATGTTTCCTCGAACGATGGGGCGATGATGAAGGCGCGCTACTGGGGACGGTGATATTCATCAAGAAACCGGAGATGTTGCGCCTCAGCGGACCGCTGGGGATGATCGAAGCGCCGGTAACGAGTGTGTACAGCTATGAGCTTATCGATCAGGGCGACACGACGCTGCTGAAGCTCATGCATCACGCTTGTGGGCCGATCAAACCCGAATGGCATGTGGGCTATAGCGCCGGCTGGACGGAATTGCTCGGCTCACATCTGAAGGAGTATGTCGAACAGGGCAAGACTCGCCAAGATGTCAACGCTTGATAATCAGAATTGCGTATGATGGCTTGGAGTTCGGCGCGTAAGCGTACGGCGCCGTTTGGGCGGATTCATTTGAGAAAGACTCGATAAGGAGCAGACCCCCATGACGACGACAGCAATTTCCAACGCCTTTGAGATCGGCAAAGCCACGCTCGATCTGGCGCGTATATGGACTTTCAAATTGACCGAGGGCATTCCCAAAGACAAGCTGACGTTTCAGCCGGTGCCCAAGACGAATCATGCGCTTTGGATTCTTGGCCATTGTGCGGTCAGCGATGAGTACTTTGTGAAGACGATGGGTCCAGAGACCCCAATCCTCGACGCATCGTGGGGCGAGCTTTTCGGCATGGGCTCGACGCCGGTTGATGACCCTGGGAAATATCCATCGCTTGATGAGGTAACCGATGGCATGGGAAAGGCGCGTGAAGCGCTGCTTGAGTGGTTCGGCTCGATGGAAGAGGCGAAGTTGATGTCGGAGTTGCCTGATGATTGGAAAACATTTGGTCCCAACTTCGCGGGCTTGATGAACTCGATCGCGTGGCATGAAGGCTTACATACGGGCCAGTTGTCCGCGATTCGCCGCGCGCTTGATCTACCAAACGCAGTTGGTTGAAGTGTCTACCCATCGGCCGGTGCGTCGGGATTGACGGCTACAGCGTCGTCATCATCCGTCCACCACGGGCGAGGCGGCGCTTCGGACTGGCGAGCTCGGCGCACCTTCATCGGGATCGTGAACTGCCCAGCCCAGTATTTGGTCGCCCCCGGCACGCGCAGCGCCAACTCCGCATCGCCGCGCACGCGCATCTGCCACGTACCATCGCGACCGCTGGCGGTTCGCAGCAGCGGCTCATCCTCATACACGACCTCCCAATCGATGCCGCGCGCTCCGGCCGGCCACCAGATGTCCAGACGCCGTGCGACTTGGCCGTCGCATAGCAGTTCGATAATCGCGCCGACCGCGATTCCTTGGAAAACATCGGTGTTGGTCTGTCTTGCTTGGATGTTGACGCGAACGGGTGATCGCCCTTTGTCCCACTTCGTAACTTGCCCGGAGAGCGCTTGGCGCATGACTTGATCTATGGCGCTGCCTTGCACCGGCTCGAGCAGATCGTCCAATCGGCCCTTTCGCACCAAGGGAACGGTGACGGTGTACGTGCCGACCGATTCCCAATCCGCAGCTTCTTCAGCGGTGCGCCTGCGGTCGATCGTAAGATCGATGACGACTTGCGAGTTCTCCTGAGTCAACGGCGGAATCGGCAACTGGTAGGCTGGTTGACGGAAAAACGCGTTCGTTTTGTAGAACGTCGTGGCGGGCTCGCCTTCGATTCGCGGTTGGGCGCGAACTCGTGTCTCCATGCCGCTTGGCCACCAGTCTTGAAGGGTGACTTCCAGTCTCGGCGAAACATCCGCCGGCCAACTGTCTCGCGTTGTGATATTCACCACCGGCTCGAGGTCAAGCAACGGCTCCTCCGCCTTGGAACCTGATTCAAGCGCGCCGCGCCAAGCGGCAATGACCTGGGCATACGATTGAAGCCAAGCGTCGCTGAGTGGCCGTCGCTCCCAATCACCTTCTGCGCATCGCTTCATCACCATCCGCCACTCGCGGTCGGACAGCTCGTCCGCCTGCATTCGGCGCACGAGTTCCTTGTAGGTGGAGCCGTTGATATCCATGGTGAACGGCAGCGAGAGGATCAAGGCTTTGGTGGGGGCCAAGTTCAACCAACCTTGATCGACCAGGCTTTCGCTGATGTAGCCCGCTATGGCGACGCAAGAAACAAAACTGAGTAGCGCAAAGAGTGGCCGCCGCCGTCGTTTGGTGAGTTGCTTCTCAAAGTGAACAGTGTGCCCACATTCGTTGCAGGTCATGCCGGGGGTGCCGCACATGTCATACCAACACTTGGGGCACCGCCGTCGGCCTTTGTGGCGGTCGCTGAACAGCGCCCACCACGCGAGGTAGATCATCGCGCAGTAGAAGGCGATGACGCCGATCCACCCGAGCCAATAGAGGATGTCGCCTGAGATCATGGTGCTCAAGTGTAGTTCCTATGCCGCCAACCCGCCCTGGCGAGTTTCTATTCGTGATTTGAGGCATACCGGCTGCACCTGAAAGTAGATCCGTAGAGGGTCCGCCGTTCTGCCGGGGAATCTGGTACTGCGATCTTACCTAAGGGTTCACAGCGCAATCCCCAGCACGGGGATGATGATGGCGTAGGCGAGGAGGGTTACGAGGGCGATGCCGATGAGGTTGAGCCACAGGCCGGCCTTGCACATTTGCGGGATCGTGATGTAGCCGGAGCCGAAGACGATCGCGTTGGGCGGGGTGGCCACGGGCATCATGAACGCGCAGCTGGCGGCGATCGCGGCGGGCACAATCAGCAGGTAGGGATGCAACCCGAGGCCGACGGCGATGGCGGCGAGAATCGGCAGCAAGGTCGTCGTTGTTGCAGTATTGGAAGTCAGCTCAGTCAGGAAGATCACGCCGGTGGTGACGAGCACGATCAATAGCAACGTGCGCAGACCTTGTGTCTCGGCGAGACCTTGAAGCGTGGGCACGGTGCTGCCGATGAACTGAGCTACGCCGTTGACCTTGACCGCCGCGGCGAGACTGAGGCCGCCGCCGAAGAGAATGAGTATTCCCCACGGCAACTTCGTCGCCGTGCTCCAGTTCATGGTGAACGTGCCCTTCTTGAGATCGACCGGGATAACGAACAGCAGCATTGCGGCGATGATCGCAATTCCGGGGTCACTGATCCCCGGAATATAGCGTTCGATGATCGTTCGGAATATCCAAGCGATCGCCGCGAGCAGGAAAACGATCAGCGTCACCCATTCGCCGGGTTTCATCGGACCGAGCTGCGCATGTTCGCGCGCGATCAACTCGCGCCCGCCTTCGATTCGCTCGAGGCGGATTGGGTAGAGCACGCGCGTAAGCAGAAACCAAGTAATGGGCAGGAATACAACGGCCAGTGGTACACCGATCACGAGCCAGCGCGCGAAACTGATCGTTTCGCCATAGGTCTCCTTGATGAACCCGGCGAGGATGGCGTTGGGCGGCGTGCCGATGATGGTGGCGATCCCGCCGATCGAGGCGGCGTAGGCCACGCCGAGCATCAAGCACAGGGCGAAGTTGCGGTCGGCCGAGGCAGGCAGCGCTGCGGTTTCAGTTAGCGTTTGGCGTGTCTTGTTTCGCCGAACGAGGTCGATGACGCTCAGTGCGATGGGCAGCATCATCGCGGTGGTGGCGGTGTTGGAGACGAACGCGCTCAACACGGCTGTTACAAGCATGAATCCGCCAATCATGTTCACCGGCTTATTGCCGACGAGCTTGAGTGTGATCAGTGCGATGCGCCGATCCAATCCCCACCGTTGCATCGACAGTGCGATGAGGAACCCGCCCATGAACAGGAAGATGTATTCGTTGGCGTAGGGTGCCGTGGCGGCTTTGATGGTCGCTACGCCGAGAATCGGGAAGAGCGCGATTGGCAATAGTGCGGTGACGGAAATATCGACCGCCTCGGTGAGCCACCACAGCGCCATCCAGATCATAATGCCCAAGGTGACACGGCCGGCTGAGGTGAAGACGACAAGCTGTCCGGCGCTGTCGGCGTACTCTTCGGGTAATACCGCGTAGCTCAGCGCCGCCAGCACAGGCCCGCCGACAAGCCCCGCCCATCGAATGATTGATCGCGCGTTGCCATCAGTACCGGTCATGGTCTGGGCACTGTACTGGGCCGGCGCATCACGGCAAACAGCGCCATGCAGTACACTGCCGGGTTGAGGAATTGAGTGATGAGCGAGGAGCCCAAAACGCGGGAGAACCTGGGTCCGCCGGACGACGACGCGACGGCTTCCACCTTGCCGGGCGAACCGCTCGGTGTGCTCGGAGCGCCGGTGTCGATTTCAGGCGCGCAGCAAATCGTCGGCGAGCGCTATCGCCTCGAACACGTGTCCGGGTCCGGCAGCATGGGTCGAGTCTTCGTTGCGACCGACACGACACTGCAACGGCGGGTGGCGATCAAGTTGCTTCATCAACGAGGCGCAACCGCCGGCCCCGAGCAGGATCGCGTGCTCGCCGAAGCCCGCGCCATGGCCGGGCTGCGCCATCCCAACCTGTGTCCGGTGTATGAGGTATCGGTGAAACCGCCAGTTCCGTTCCTCGTGATGGATTGGATCGACGGGATTGAGCTGCAAAGGGCATGGCGGGAGGCTGATCTCAAGAAGCGCCTCACGTTGTTCGTGAAGATCGTGGAGGCGGTGGCGGCGGCGCATGCAGCAGGCGTCGTGCATCGCGACCTGAAGCCGGCGAACATTCTGGTGGACCGCATGGGCGAGCCCATCATCGTCGACTTCGGACTTGCCCGGTCAGGCGAAACCGGAGCCGGCGGGAGCAGCGTACACACCGTGGGCGGAACACCCGGATACGCGGCGCCCGAACAGTTCGACGCCGGCCAGCCCCTCGGTCCCACCGTGGATGTGTATGCGCTCGGGGCGATGATGTTTGAGATGCTGACGGATCGTCTTCCGTTCACGGCGTCACGACTGTCTGATCTCCTGGCGTCGCTGAAGAATGAAGACCCACCGTTGCCGGAGACTTTCGCGCCTGATGCGCCGTGGCCATTGCAGCGGATCTGCCTGGTGGCGCTGGAGCGTGACCCGCAGCGGCGATATCCCAACGCCCACGCCATGGCGGCGGATCTTCGGCGGTACCTCAAGGGCGAGGCGGTGGCGGCCCGTCCGTCGATGCTCACGCACCAGTTCGTTGAGCAGGTCGAGCAGCACATGGAGCAGACCGAGGCATGGCGGCGCCAGGGTTTTGTGACGCAAAGCGAAGCGAGTCGGCTGGCGCGCGTACACGGTGCTCTGCTGCGCCCTGAATCGCACTGGATTCTGGAGGGCCGGCGATTGTCGGTTTCTCAGGTGACTTTGAATCTCGGTGGGTGGTTCGTCATGGTCGGGATGACGATCGGGATGTACATGACATGGGATGCGCTGGAGGAGATCGCGGCGGTGCGGTATCTGACGGCTTGGGGGATCGTGATTTTCCTGCTCGGCGCGGGGTTGGCCATACAACGCAGGGGCGAACTTCGGGTGGCGCTTGGGTATCAGATGACCGCGTGCCTGATCGTGCCCGTTGCTATGTGGCTCACCCTTCGAGAAACAGGTTGGCTGGCGGGCGCGATCACTGCCGATGGGCTCGTCGGCATGGGAGATCGCGAATGGCAGGTGGCGTTCTTCGGCGTCGATGATGATGAGCAATGGGGGGGTCTCCTGAATCGGCAGGTGTTGGCCATGATGCTGGCGTGGTTGGGGGCATCGCTGGGGCTGCGTCGATGGAGCACCTCGAGCGCCTTCACGGTCTGGGCTGTTCTCGCCTCGGCATTGGGCGCGGTCGCGGTCTTTGCCAGCCTTGGCTTGCTGCACGCTGGATTCATTTTCCCCACCCGAGAATCGCTCGCTCTGCTGGGCCTGTGGGTCTTCGTCGTGGGCGCGGCGGCTCTGTACCTCGGACTCCGGTTGAATCGCCGGGAGGAGATCTACGCGCGACAGTTTGGCTTGGCCCGAGTACACGCCCGCGACGCATGGCCGGTGCTCACCGCTTCCCTCGTCATGATCGGCATCGGTCTGACGCTCATGGCCTGGAACGCCGCCCACCTCTACACGTTGACACTGCTGGGAGAACCGAACGATGTGACAGTCCGGTCGGTGGCGTTCATGATCAACGGCTGCGCTCTTCAGGCGCTATCCCACATCCTGGGGCGGCAACGGACGTTCCTGCGCAGCCGACTCGCGGAGGCGATCCGGTGGGTGAGTCCCTCGCACTTCCTGGCCGCCATCGTCGTGCTCGAATCGGATGTCGATGACGGACACGCTTGGATTCTGTGGCTGATTGTGCTGGTCCTGGCTTCAATCGCGTGCTGCTATGTGAGCGTGTGGAAACAATGGCGTCCGTTCTTGTTCACCGGTCTGTTTTATATCGCGGTCGCATACTTCCGGGCATTCTTCCGCGCATGGGCCGAGCTTGAGGGTGAAGCCCTCGAAACGGCGCGCCAGGTGCTGATGGCGAGCATGCTGGCGCTCGGCCTCGTGACCATGATCGTGGCCTGGCGACTCCCGGCGTGGACCGCGGCGTTGAGGCTCGGGCATTGGTCCAAACGCGACAAGCAGTAGCCTTGATGGCATGGGAGGGAATATGCTTCGCCTCCCTTTTTTGATATTCCCGTCCGGAACATTGACCCATGTCGCTACTGAGCCTCGCCAACGTGCATCATGCCTTTGGCAACCACGTCGTACTCGACGGCGTGACGATGTCGATCGAGCGTGGCCAGAAGATCGGGCTTGTGGGGCGTAATGGCTCCGGCAAGACGACGCTGATGAAGGTCATGCTCAAAGAACTTAGCCCGGACGCCGGCGCCGTGCAGGTGCAACGGTCCGCGGGCGTGGGATATCTCAGCCAGGATCCCGAGTTCGATCCAACGGACACCGTGCGGGATGCGGCGGAACGTGCGTTCGCCGCGTTGCATGATCTGCACGTGCAGATCAAAGCGGTGTTTGAGGACATGGCTCACGCGACCGGCGACAAGCTTCAGAAGCTGCTGCGTCGCCAGGCGGCGCTGGAGTCGAAGATCGAAACGGCGGGGGGCTATGCCATCGATCATAAGATCGACGCCGCGCTGCACGGGCTTGGATTTCCCGACGATCAGTTTGGATTGAAGGTGCAGGTGTTGTCCGGCGGGCAGAAGTCACGGCTTGCCCTGGTCAATTTGCTCCTGGAAGCGCCCGATCTTTTACTGCTCGACGAGCCGACTAACCACCTGGATATCGACGGCCGGCAATGGCTCGAAACCTTCCTGGCCCAGGAGTATCGCGGCGCGGTCGTCTTGGTCAGTCACGACCGGTGGCTGTTGGATCGAGTCGTAAGCCGAATTGTTCAGATCGAACGCGGCGCTGTGCGTGACTATCCCGGCAACTACAGCAAGTACGTGCAGCTTCGCGATCAACAGCAATACACCGAAGCGCGAACGTACGAAAAGCAGCTCGACAAGATTCGTGCCGAGGAGCAGTTCATTCGGCGGTACAAGGCTGGGCAGCGCTCCAAACAGGCCAAAGGCCGGGAGAGCCGGCTTGAGCGGTTCAAGCGCGACGAGCTGATCGAGCGCCCCATCGAGTCGGGTGTCATGAACCTGAGGCTGCCCAAAGCGCCAAGATCAGGCGATCAGGTCGCGGTCGCCGAGCGCATCGCCAAGCGATACGGCGAAAATGTGCTCTTTGAAGATTTCAGCATCTCAATCATGCGCGGCGATCGAATCGGCGTCATCGGTCCCAACGGCGCGGGTAAGACCACGTTCATCAAGTGCCTGTTGGGAGAGTTGGAACACGATGGGGGAACGGTGCGTTTGGGCTCGCGGCTCAGCATCGGTTACTACCGTCAGCTCCATGAGCATCTGGATTTGGAGCTGAGCGTATGGGCGTACCTCCAGTCGGTGATCGTGTCGGTGGATGGCCAGGCGCGGGCGTCGGAGCAGCAAGCGCGTGATCTGGCGGGTGCGTTCCTGTTCTCCGGTGACGAGCAGGACAAGCCCCTGGGCAATCTCTCCGGCGGGGAGCGCAGCCGGGCGGTGCTGGCGGGGCTGGTCGCCTCGGCCAGGAACCTACTTGTCTTGGACGAGCCGACGAACCATTTGGATATTCCCTCAGCCGAGCGCTTGGAGCAAGTGCTGCGTCTGGGCGGGGAGTACGAGGGCACGCTGCTGTTGGTCACGCACGATCGGGCGCTGCTGGACGCGACGTGCGACAAACTGTTGATCTTCGAGGGCCAAGGACGTGTGCGCTTTTTCCACGGCCGATACTCGCAGTGGGCCCTCCGCGAAGATCAAGCGGATCGTTCGCCAAGCGATTCAGGACCAAAGTCAATTCGCAAGAAGCGCCCCGTGAAGACCCAAGCGCCGCCGCTCGACACAGGGTTGGGTGGGCTGAGTCTGACCAAGCTGGAGCAGCGCATCGAGGCGTTCGAGCAGCGCAGGTCGGAGATTGACGGCGAGATGCTGGATCCGAAGGTGTATCGAGACGGCCTGCGCTGTAAGGCGTTGCAGCAGGAGCGTGCGCGGCTCACCGAGGCGTTGTCCGAAGTGGAAAAAGAATGGGCCCGCCGCGCGACCCAAGCGTGACGAGCCGGTTGTTCAGCCAAGGAACGTTCGCGCTCAGGCGCTGGTGAGTATGACCGCGCCGGCCAGGTCCGTGATTTCCCACCGGGCGATCGACGCCAGCAGGCTCGCGGAAAGGTTCGCAACTCTGAATCCGCTGAAGGTGCCGCTACCGCGGAACGCTTGCAGTTTCTCGGTCGTGCCGTCCTCCAGGACGACGTGCAGTGTGTACTCATCGCCGGTGGTTCGTGGCAGCCCATCAAAGAAGACAAACGCCAGCTTGGTCGTCTCGTTCACGTATACGGCGCCAATAAATTTGCCGCCGTTCGCCGGGCGTAAGGCGATCTTTTGACTGTCGCCAACCACGAACTCTCTGCCCATCGGACCGAGCACGACCGCCAACTGTTCGGTGTCGCTCGTCAGGGCCAGACGAGCGATTTCGTTGCTGCTGCGATTCGCCTCCGTGGAAAAATAGGCCAAGACGACAACGGCCCCGGCCATGACGAACGCTGCGGCCCGCCAGAACTGACCGGAGGCCCCGAAGGCCAAGCGCCCGTCCGATTCGCCGGGTCCATGGCGGCGGCGGCGTCCAATCGTGGCCAGCGGCGCGAATTCCGATGCCTCACGCTCGATCGCCTCGGCGACCTTTCTGAGCACGCGCTCGCGCAATGAGTCGTCCGGCTCCTCCTCGGGCAGCAGCGACTCATCACTGACGATCTCAGCCTGCAGCCGCACGATCTCGTCTTGCACCGGCGCCGAGGCATAGTGAAAGGAGCGCGTGTACAGCGCGGCTTCGTACCGGTCCAGCAGCCCTAGTGCATCCAACGCAGCCAGTTCCAATAGCTCTTGTCGTGTCATAGGTTCGGGGGAAGTCATGGATGATCTATCTCCGGAAGGAAAATAAGGGCGATTGATTTCAGCCGAGGTCCGGCAGGTAAGTATGGAAAATTCAGACGGCCCAGTCAGCTTTGGCCCGTTCGCGGAGCCGGGCCAATCCACGGCTCAGGGCGGACTTCACGGTCCCCAGGGGCGCTTCCAATTGCTGGCTCACCTCGCGTAATGTGAACCCCTGTAGATAAGCTCTTTCGATAACGGTTCGTTGAAGTTTCGGCAATTCGGAAATCCGCTTCAATAAGCGAACGTTGCGCTCCGCCTCCTGCGGCCTGCGATCCGGCGCACGGTCCGGGCTCGTCGAGGCGGGGTCGCCCTCGAAGCTCGACATCGTTCCGCGCACGGCGTTCCGCCGGAGACGGTCGATCAGATGGCGTCGAGCGATAAGCATGACCCAGGTTACGAGCTTGGCTCGGCGAGGATCGTAGCGGTCTGCGGTCTGCCATAGGCGGATAAACACCTCCTGAACTGCATCCTCCGCATCCGCCTGGGTGGGCAGGAGCTGCCTGGCCACCCGAAAGACCAGCGAGCTGAAGCGGTCGTACAGCTCGGTGACGGCCGCCTCCTCACCAGCGGCTACGCGATGCATTAGCATCCAGTCCTGCTGGCTCATGCAAGGGTCCTCTCCTGCAAACTGCTATCCGCGTCGGGGTTAGGGGCGGTTGCAGCCTCTCGACGACTTCGCCAAGAACCCTGCCCGCCCCCGGGTCGCAAGCCAAAACCCCCTAAATTACCAATCTGGAACCAGAAATCTAGGACTTTCCTCGTGCAGCTTCGCTCCAACTGGTATATTCTACCCCATACGGGGGACGGCATCCCAGCGCACGGTATCGAACCGCTGCTGGTCGGTGGTGGGCTGTGCGGTAATGGGCGTACCTGGTATGGGGGCGGGACTCAGCGTGACACACACGCAGGTATTCCGAAACCGGGTTTGGGGCGAACGAGGCTTTGGTGCGAATTGCGCCGCGGTGGGCGGTGCAGCCCGACCAAGCCGAGGGTTCAGCCTTCTCGAACTCCTGGTGGTCATGGCCGTGACCGTTCTGCTCACCGGCCTGTTGATGCCGGCGATGGCTCAGGTACGTGAGAACGCTCGCCGCGTGGTCTGCTCTTCGAACCTGCGGCAAATCGGCATGGGTGTGATTACCTTTGCCGACGAGAACAACGGTCGCCTGCCCGATAGCTTCTACGGCGCGCCTGATCGGAACAAACGGAACATGATGGCTGCCCACCGCGGTGGGGGCACGTCCGCTACCGAAAAGCTCAGTGGCGCTGTGCCCGGTGGAAGCGAGCGCATGGCCTATCAGAACTGGGAGGGGCTCGGCTGGCTGTATCGGTGGTACCATGTCAACTCGCCGGAGGTCTTCTACTGCCCGAGTCATGCCGGTGAGCATCCTTATGAGCGCTATCAAGACCAATACCCGCGCTACCGTCGGGTCGACGTGATCGCCACCACACCGATCTACATGAACTACCAATACGCCGGCGACAAAGACTGGGCCAATGAAGACCAACCGGATCGACGCCGCAGGCTGACCGACGAGAGTCTGATCATCGCGACCGACGGCCTGCGCACTATTTCAGATTTCAATCACCAAGTCGGGATGAACGTCCTTCGCGGCGACAGCTCCGTTGCCTGGTACGAAGATCGCTCCACCCACCTGGTGCGGATCCTGCTCGCCACCGCCGATCAGGATTACAGGACGATTTGGGAAATTATAGAGGGCGAGGTCGACGACTGACGCCTCCTGCGATCTCTAAGATTGCCCGCTTCCGGTCTCCACCTGCTCGTGTCCCATATCCGCCTGATCGCCCGCGACCCGGGACCGGCCGGTCTTGTCCCGACGACGTCCCGCTTCACGCCCACGGGAGGGGGCCGCTATCCTTGCTGATCCTGGAGCGGTCGTTATGTCGGCTTCGTTTATCGTCACCGGCGTCGCCGGCTTCATCGGCTCACATCTCAGCGCCGCGCTCTTGGCGCGCGGCGACCGCGTGATCGGCGTCGACAACTTCGACCCCTTCTACGACCGCAAGCTCAAGCTCGCCAATGTCGCGCAACTCGCGCCGGATCGGTTCGAACTTATTGAACTGGACATCCGTGACACCCACGCCGTGCGCGAGGTGTTCGAGCGAGCGCGACCGGACGGTGTATTTCACATTGCAGCGCTAGCCGGTGTTCGCCCCAGTATCGACGATCCCGCCCGGTACGCTTCGGTCAACGTGGACGGACTTGTCAGTGTGCTGGAAGCGGCGCGGGCGTGCGATTGTCAGCACTTCATCTTTGCCTCAAGCTCCAGTGTGTATGGCAACAACACTAAAGTTCCATTCGCCGAGACCGATCGCGTCGATGAACCGATCAGCCCCTACGCCGCCACCAAGCGCGCCGGCGAACTCATCTGTCATACCTATAGCCGGCTCTTCGGAATCTCGATCGCCTGTCTTCGGTTCTTTACCGTGTATGGTCCAGCCCAACGACCAGACTTGGCGATCAGCAAGTTCATGCGCTTGATCGCTGACGACAAGGCCGTGCCGATGTTCGGCGACGGCTCGACCAGCCGCGACTACACCTACATCGACGACATCATCCAAGGCGTGCTCGCAGCGTATGAGCTCCTCTCTTCCTCAAGCCTCAAGCCTCAAGCCTCAAGTCTCTTCCGCATCTTCAACCTCGGCGGCTCACAGCCGGTGAGTTTGCGCGACATGATCGAATCGATTGGTGCAGTTGTGGGGAACAAGCCGAGGATCGAGCAACTTCCCATGCAACCAGGCGATGTGCAGCGCACGTACGCCGATCTTTCCCGCAGCCGTGACGAGTTGGGTTTCGATCCCCAGACGCCGTTTGAGGATGGATTGCGCAAACAGTGGGCATGGCTGCGCGATCGTCTGGAACTCTTCGCCCCGGTGACGCAGTAAGCGACGTCGAATCCAAGCGAGCCGGGCCGATTGCATCGGCCTTGAACAGAGTTGTTTTTCGAAACAAGACCGTCCGGTGGTATACTGGTGCCGTCCGGCTGCACGAGGGGCACCTGTCTTTGGGGGCGGCCATGGGCCGGCGGCAGGCGCTACCACAATGTGGCCTCTACTTCTACGGAGGTTCAGCCATGTCGTCCAAATCTAACTTCACAATCCCGGCGGTCGCTGCACTGTGTTTGTACTTCGTTGGCCCGACACTTTCCGCGGTGGCTGACATACTCCACGTCCCCGGCGACTTCCCGACCATTCAGGCGGCCATCGAAAACGCAGTGGACATGGATGAGATCGTCGTCGCTCCAGCTACCTACTTCGAGACCATCAACTTCCTCGGCAAGGCGATCTGGCTGCACAGTTCCGACGGGCCGGAAGTGACGATCATCGACGCTCAGCAGACGGGGACGGTTGTTACCTGTGACACTGGCGAGGGGTTGGATACAGTACTAGGCTCCGTCCGAAAACTCAACGCGAATCGGGGTCGTGGCCGATGATCCCACTTTTCACGCATGCGGAAAGGATGCCTCATGCTCCGACATCGGCTCACGGAAGAGCAATGGAAGTTCATCGCAG
>JADFNO010000087.1 GCA_022563315.1 Planctomycetota bacterium
GGTGCCATGCTTCGAGCCGCTTCGGCCGAAGCATGCTCTGCGTTTTACTCAGTGTGCAGTCGGTCGTCTATGCAACGGCGAAGCATGCTTTGCCCGGACAGGTCAACGCATGGCACCCCCCCCACGGATCAGTGTCGAGGCAAGTTAGAAAGGGCCGATCACAGGCCGGGTGCCGGGTGCCATGCTTCGAGCCGCTTCGGCCGAAGCATGCTCTGCGTTTTACTCAGTGCGCAGTGGGTCGTCTATGCAACGGCGAAGCATGCTTCGCCCGGACGGGTCGAAGCATGGCACCCGTCTGCGGATCAGTGTCGACATGAGCTAGAAAGAGTCGACTACGGGCACACCGTCGCGTTGCCCTGCGTACCATCGGGCCGACGACCATCGCCAGTCTGTTGGTCGATCGACCAAGTTGCTGCGAACGGGATTGGCGTGGATGTATTCGATCTTCCCCCACAACTCATCATCCGAGACGATGTTGCGATCATAACCTCCGCCTCGTTGCCAGAAGCGGGTCACGCCGGTGGCGTCATGCAACCGTAAGAGGATCGGCGCCTGTAGTTCGCGCCACCGACCGATCACATGCTGTGCGAATGGACGTTTGACCGCCTTCAAGATACGGGGAACCGGCCAATCAGGAAGAGACGGTATCAGCAACAGATGCACATGATTGGGCATAACGACCCACGCAACAAGGCGAAACGCACCGCGGCTCTGCGCCCGCGCCAACTGCTGCACGAATCGATCCTTGATCGCGTCGTTGTCGAGCAGCGCAATCCTCTGATAACAAGAGAACGTGAGATACCTTCCCTGACCTGCGATCTCAAATCGCTTAAGGCGTTTGCGATGTGTCTGCGGCGTCATCTTCTCACTTCAGTAGTCTTGACTCCCACTGTTCATGCTTCGCCCGGACGGGTCGAAGCATGGCACCCCGGCACCCGGATATTGTTAGGTTGGCAGGCCTTGGCGTATCACGTGCTCCATCGCGTCGCAGAAGCGATCTAACTCCGGCCGTGTGGTGTACACGCTCGGTGAGACGCGCAGGCCCTGGAACTCCGCGTGCTTGATCGCCGTCGTGAGAATGCGATGCTCACTCCACAGCCAGTTGTTCAGCTCACCGCTATCCACGCCGTCGATCTGAACCGTCGCAATACCACAGGCGAAGCCCGGCTTGAGGCTCGTGTGCAAGCGCACGGAATCGTGACCGAGGAGGCGGTTCGCCCAATAGTTGCGCAGGTAGATCAGCCTCGCTTCCTTGCGCTTCGGTCCGATGCCTTGATGGAAGGTCAGCGCCTCGGCGATGGCCAGATAATTCGCAGCCGGATGTGTGCCGATCTCCTCGTACTTGCGGATATCAGCGTCCTGCGCCTCGGCCGCGGCCATCAACGGCCACAGATCACTGATCTTCTCACGGCGCACATAGAGCAGTCCCGTGCCATGCGGCGCGAAGAGCCACTTGTGCAGACTCGTCGCGTAATAATCGCAATCGAGGTCCGACAGTTTGAATGCAAAGTGCGCCAGCGCATGAGCGCCATCAACGATGACCGGGATACCGTGACCACGCGCCATGGCCACCACCTCTCGCACCGGCAGGATTTGCCCGGTAAGGTTGATCATGTGGCACATGAGAATCATCTTCGTTCGCGGCGTGATGTTGGCCTGAAACGCCGCGACGATTTGTGATGGGTTCTCGCACGGAACGGGGATCTGAAACTCTCGCAGCTTGATGCCTTCTCGACGTTGACGCTGCTTGAAGGTGTTGAGCATTCGCCCGTAATCCTGCGTCGTTGTCAGCACTTCATCGCCCGGCTTGAGGTCGAACCCGAACTGACAGATTTGCAATCCTTCGGAGGCGTTGCGCGTCAGTGCGATTTCTTCGGGATCACAGCCGAACTCGCGCGCGAGGCGCTCGCGCACCGCTTCGCGCTGCGGTTCGAGGATTCGCCACATGGTGTAGGGCGGCGCGGTGTTGGAGTAATCCAAGTGCCGTTTCATCGCCTGCTGGACGATCGCCGGCGAGGGGCTCACCCCGCCGTTGTTGAGGTTCACGATGCTTCGATCGACCGTGAACGCCTGACTGACCTCAAACCAGAAGTTTTCGTCAGCCGCGATCGTTTGGGGCGAGCCGGGATACTGCGAAAGCTCCGTCGCCGCCCCGAGCGCTCGCGCCACCCGAGCCGGATCGAGATAGGCAACCGCCAGCGCAGAGACGGCTGGAACTGACATCGCACCGAGGAATTGACGTCGATTTTGCATCGTTACACCTCCGTTTGTGGAGGCGATTGTACCGTCACACCCCCTTTCCCGATAGGTCCACGAACAACTTGCTCGCGAGCGTACGGTTGGCATCAGCCGGCGTTTGACGTGATAATGCCTGGACCGAACTTCGCCCCCACTCATCGAACCTCTGGAGAAGAACATGAACAGGACAACCGCACGTCACGTCACGCTGGCCGTCATCGTCAGCCATGCACTCACGCTCACAGCCTTCGCTCAAGGGCGGTTCGACGACGTTCAGATCAAGACCGTCAAGGTCAGTGGCAACGTTTACATGCTCGTTGGTTCGGGCGGAAACATCGGCCTATCCATCGGCGAAGACGGCGCGTTCATGATCGACGATCAGTTCGCGCCGCTGACTGAGAAGATCCTCGCTGCGGTGCGCACGCTCACGGATCAGCCCGTGCGGTTTCTCATCAACACACACTGGCACGGTGATCACGTCGGCGGGAATGAGAACCTCGGCAAAGCCGGCGCAATCATCGTCGCGCATGAGAATGTACGCCAACGTATGAGCACCGAGAACTTCATGGAAGCGTTCAACCGCAGCGTGCCCGCATCACCCGAAGCGGCGCTGCCGATCGTAACGTTCACGGATGCGATGACCTTCCATTGGAACGGGGACGAGGTGCATGTTTTCCACGTCGAGCCCGCCCATACCGATGGCGACTCGATCATTCACTTCCGCAAGGCCAACGTGCTTCATACGGGCGATACATTCTTCAACGGAATGTATCCCTACATCGACGTATCCAGTGGCGGTTCGATCGACGGCGTGATCGCGGCGGCCGATACGGCGCTGAAGTTGTGTAACGATAAAACGAAGATCATCCCGGGGCACGGAGAATTGGCCGACGCGGACGATTTGCGAGCGTACCGCGACGTGCTCCAAGCGGTGCGCGATCGAGTGCGTTCGCTGGTGGATGCGGGCAAGACGCGCGACGAGGTGATCGCCGCCAAACCCAGCGCCGAGTTCGACGCCGATTGGGGCCGCGGTTTCATGAAGCCTGATCAATGGATCGGCATCGTCTATGACGGGATGACGAAGAACTAGCTTGCCAGCTTCACTTGAGTGAGCGGCTAGCGGGCAAGACGCAAAGTGAGCCGGGTTGTGTCAACCCGGTGGACGCCCGAACTCGCTGTGCATCGGAGCGCCATCTCTATGCCACATCCACCGGCCCGACACGGGCCGGCTCGCCACAGTCGCTGACCCCTCGATCCGCCATAAACGCCCTGATCTGTCCGCCGCCAACACCGATTGAAGATTTCCTTTGTTGAACACTCCGATCGGCGGTTATGATCGAAATGACCGGATGTCACGTCGATTTCGTTAGGAGGCATTCGATGGGCGTTTCGACACAAGCGTGGAGCTTCGCGCTGTGCTGCGTTCTGGTTACCAGCATCGCGTTGGCCGGGGGCGACCCTCCGGAGTTCATGTTCCAATGGGGTTCCAACGGCGCGGGGGAAGGCCAGTTCTCGGGGCCGCACGGGATCGAGGTCGACGCTCAGGGCAACGTCTACGTCGTCGATACCGGCAACCATCGCGTCCAGAAATTCACCAGCGAGGGAGATTTCATTTTGACATGGGGCTCCTTCGGAACTGGCCCGGGGCAGTTTAACCATCCACACGGGGTCGGCATCGGCCCCAAGGGTCACATCTACGTCGCCGAGACCGGCAACAACCGCGTTCAGAAGTTCACGAGCGATGGCGTGTTCGTAACAACATGGGGATCATTCGGCAACGGTGACGGACAGTTCCAGCATACCCACGGCCTCGCGGTGGACAGCAACGGAAATGTCTTCGTCGCCGACCGGAATCAGAATCGCGTCCAGAAGTTTACAAGCGACGGAACCTTCATCATGGCTTGGGGAACACCCGGCGCCGGAGATGGAGAGTTCACCGGCACCAACGGCGTGGCGATTGACTTACAGGACAACGTCTTCGTCGGCGACAGCAGCCCGCGGATTCAGAAGTTTACCAACGATGGCGACTTCATCACCGCTTGGGGTTCCGCCGGCGCCGGAGACGGCCAGTTCAACTTCCCACGCGGTCTCTCGACGGATGAGTTTGGATACGTCTACGTTGCGGACCGCAACCTCCATCGCATGCAACGGTTCACGGGCGTCGGAGCGTTCATCACAAAGTGGGGATCGTTCGGCACGGACCAGGGCCAGTTCAGATCTCCCTACGCCATAAGAGCCAGTGGAGACGGATTCGTGTACGTGGCCGACTCGAGCAACCATCGCGTGCAGAAGTTCCGCGTGATCCCGTGCCCTTGGGACCTGGACGGCCGCGGCGACGTTGGCGTGAAGGACCTGCTTATCTTGCTGGGCGCCTGGGGGCCATGCCCGCCGAAGGAAGATTGTCCCGCCGACTTCGACGACAGCGGCGACGTCGGCGTGAAGGATCTGCTCGTACTGCTGGGCAACTGGGGGCCGTGCGAGTGAGGTACGTTGCGGTGCTAGGCGGGTAAACGTCGGCTGTTCCCATGCTGCGGATAGGCTGCAAATCCTAGCCCCCCCCACAAGTGACCTATACATTGATGCGGCGCGCACCGTCGGAGAATCCCCCTCGGCTGGGACTTTCGGTCACTGTGCCCAAACGTCCGAAATCCTGTCAAGACGTCTCCTGCACCGGTCGATAATGCGCAATCCAAGGAGCCATACACCATGAACGAGAACGCAAAAGTATCGATGGACTTCGCGAAGATTCACGTTGATAAGCTTGCCAAGCTCAGCACCCGTAAGGTGGCCATGAATCCGGTCGAAGACGTGATCCGTGAGCTGTCGGTCGTCATCTACCACGTCGGCGAGGCCATCGTGCAGCAGCTCGCCGAAGAGTCGGAGAAGGCTCAGTCGCACTCCAAGGCCGCCTGATCGGTCACACCGGCTCCGCGATGAGCCGAACTCTCACCACACAACCGCCCACTCTCGCTGAGGTCTCCCTCAGGCGATCGGGTGGCCCCAATGCGCGGGACCGGGACGCCGGTTGTTTGCCACATCCACCGGCCCGACACGGGCCGGCTCACCACAGTCGCTGACCCCCGCCAGCCGCCGCCGCGCGTGCGCGTCAGCGGCCGTCATCATCAAGTGGAGCCGGACGGGATCGAACCGACGACCTGTCACGCATCGCGACCTTTTCTGGAGCTCCCTTTAGTAGCGCCTCTTTTGGAAGTCAAGTCATATGCGTTTTTGGCTCCAGAGCTCGATTGCCCCTCTGGTACGGAAGGTCTTTGACTACGAGGCGTGCGCACAGGCTCATACAGGCTACCTTTCCTCGACAAGGAGTCGCGATTCATTTTTGCCATATCACTATTCTTCCTTTAGGCTCTGGACCCACCCAGATAATACTCTGGATCAGTCTAGATAGAAATTCCAAAAAGCGTTAGTCAACATTGCGTCTCCTGATACAACACGAAAGACGGACCCTGATTCTTTTTCCCTCAGTACGAGATACTCTTTACCGTTGATATCTAGCTCTTCGATATCAAATTCCAACGTGCTGGTGATTATCCGATAGATCAACTCGGCGCATTGATCTGTCGTCCGTGCAACAAGAACTCCAGTAGCCACGCCTGACTGCAGATGCACTTGGATCCCCAGAGGATGTACTTCTTGTAGGGTGTTTGCACGTTGGTCATAATGCTCCCGTATCTTGCCAGCCAGAAGTCGTTGTGCCTCCTCTAGTTTCATTGACGTTGGATTGTTCAGCCACTCTCGAATGGTCGGATCTTCCCAGGCGAGATCTGGAGCAAATACTTGAAGCTGTTCGGATACGATTTCGACCATCGGACGATCCGGATACAGCGTGCGCGCCGTGCTCGATAGCCACTTGACATATCTATCCTCGTCCTTCTCGAGAATCCTTGGCACAAATGCTATCACAGGCTTGCCCTGTGCCAGTGTCGATGCAAGTTCCGAATCCTTCCCCAGCGTATCGGCCTCTTGAGCGAGATAAAGAGTACAATGGGCACGCTTGAGCATGAGCGCTTCGGAAATGCCCTTGTCCATTCGATCATGGCAGTACGCTTGAGTGGGATCAAACCAGCGAAGCTTGAGGCTCTTGAGTCTCTCGTCGGAAAACACTTTTGATGTAATAGCATTTGCAATGTAGAACTCATGTCGCTTTCGCATGGACGTAGCAACATATACGTCCATGTGATCTGATGCGAGATAGGCTTGATAGTTCCGCTTACCTCTCGCGACAATTTCATCACGTTTCTCAAGCTCTTTTCTTACTTGGTCATTGGCCGGATCGGCCTTAAGCTGTGCCCTAAGTTCCTTCTCAATAAGATACCCCAAATAGTACGTATCTTGTCCTGAAATCTCTTCAACCGGGTATACTGCGTCGTGCCTACTCTTGAAGGTGGCGTCGTCCGTCGGTTCTGTGAGACTGATCTCTTCCGTTAATTCATCCGGATCGAGAGAAGAAAGATGCTTGAAAGCATGCTTGATATTCCCGTAACGGAGCATCGCATGTCTTATGAATCGATCGATGCCTTCCCGCAGCTGGTCCATGGATTCGATCGATGAATCATCTGCGCAATCGCACGTTCCATCGGCGATGTACTGAAAGAAAGCCTGCGTAACGCGATCGTAGCCAAGTAGCAAGAGAAGTTCGTTCAACTGGCTATATCCGAGTCCAGTCGAGCTCAAAATAGCCTCGCCTCTTATGATCGCATCTGACTGGAGAGGCGCCGTTTGCCCTGTCAACCTTTCAAGCAGGGGGATCAGTTCGCCAGTTGGGTCTGCCATGCGGAATCTCAGGCTGACACTCTAACATACAGAGGTCGTGATGATGCCCAAACGAGCTTTACGTTTCGGCCGGTCCAGCAAGCTGTCCTCGGAGCACGGCTTGAATTGACGACCGGTCGCGTAAGGCAACCGCTCTCCTGAACTGTTCGTTTGAAAGTGGAGCCGGACGGGATCGAACCGACGACCTCTTGCATGCCATGCAAGCGCTCTCCCAACTGAGCTACGGCCCCATGTTGGTCTGCGGGCGCACGGCCCGCTCTCAAGGCCCAAAGGATATCCCAAACCCGCAGCCGTTCAAGGCCTGCGGGGTACGCCGAGCTGGCGAACTCAACCGGCTCGTAAGCCTCAGTTACCCCGGTGGGACTGTTGCCGCCGTTGGCGTAGGTCCATCTCATTACTGCTACCATCGTCGGGCAATTACCGAATCAGGGTCTATCCGCATGGGTCACAAAGCATCCCATCACGTGCCATGGCGACAACTCCCCCCATTTGTCAGGCGTCGGTACATACGATTCCTGGTCTATTTTGTGGTGGGACTCGCTGCGATTCTTTTGGTGATGGGGCTCAGTATAGTGGCATATCTAGAATCGTCCTTTACGACAATTTTTGTGTATTCTGCGTTTGCCTATCCTCCGATCTCAGCCTTACTCCTCTCACGCTGGATCAAGCGATTGACGCGCCGGCTCGAAGCGGCTGACTACAAGCTCTGTCCTGAGTGTGGTTATCAACTCACCGGCTTGAGTGGCGAAACGGCGTGTCCGGAATGTGGCGTGCCCTGTAACATCGAGCAAGTCGTGAACGCGTGGAGGGCATTTCGCCCCAAGATCGCCGCGCGTAGGCAATAAGTCCATCTCATTCGCGCTACCATGATGCCGCGATCAGTGGATCGAGGTGTACCCCTGATGAATCAGAAACCGTCTTCATACTCTTGGTGGCGGGATGCCCCACCTCTGGTCCGCCGCCACTACCGGCGATGTGTCGTCATTAGCGTTGCGATGTGTGGCGTGGGTATGGCGTTGTCCCTGATCGATCTCGTCGAACTTATCGGGCCTCGGTGGACGAAGGTTTTCGCCGGTGTGTGGATACTGTCGATGCCCGTACTGCTCTACGTCGTACTGAAACCCTATAAGCGATTAATGAAGCGGATCGAAGCGGTTGACTACAAGCTTTGTACTGAGTGCGGTTATCAACTCACGGGATTGAGCGGCCAAACCGACTGTCCGGAATGCGGCACCGCCTGCGACATCGAGGAAGTCGAGGCCATGTGGAGGGCATTTCGCCCGAAGATCGCCGCGCGTAGGCAATAGGTCCATCTCATTCGCGCTACCATCGTCGGGCAATTACCGAATCAGGGTCTATTCGCATGGATCACGAAGCATCCGCCAAGGCGCCCTCGCGACGACTCCCCCCATTTGTCAGGCGTCGGTACATACGATTCCTGGTCTATGCTGTGGTGGGACTCGCCGCGATTCTTTTGCTGATCGGGCTCAGTGTAGTGGCATATCCACAATTGTCCTCTTCGTCATTTCTTATGTATTCTACGTTTGCCTATCCTGGAATCTCATTATTACTCCTCTCACTCTGGGACAAGCGATTGACGCGCCGGCTCAAAGCGGTCGAGTACAGGCTTTGTCCTGAGTGTGGTTCTCACCTCACCGACTTGAGTGGCGAAACGGCGTGTCCGGAATGCAGTGCGCCCTGTAACATCGAGCAAGTCGTGAAGGCGTGGAAGGTGTTTTCGTACCGTTGGTGGCGAGACGCTCCGCCTCTTGCCCGACGCCACTACTGGCGGTGGATCATCGTTGGTTTGCTGTTGCTTGGCATTATTCTCGCGACATTGCCGATCAATCTCTACAAAATGGCCGGGCTGCGATGGTCCTTGGTTTTCTACGGTCTGTGGGCCCTGTCAATGCCCGTACTGATGTACTTCGCGTTGGAATCCCATAAACGCTTGGTAAAGCGGCTTGAATCGGCTGGTTTCAAACTCTGCCCCAAGTGCGGGTATCCGCTCACGGGGCTGACGGGCAAGACCCGCTGCCCGGAGTGTGGTCTACAGCTTGATGTAGACCAAGTGGAGTACGCATGGAGGCGATATCGTTCAATCAGGACCGGGCCCTTTGTGTGACCCGGTAAATCGGGTCCGCAGACGCGAGATACTCCGTCACTCGGCAAGGGAGATGCGCGGGGCCGGTCGGGGGTTGTGGAGCGGCCGGCGCCGTGGGCGAACTGATCAGCGGACGGCTGGTAGGGTCCCCTGTGCGGACCATCATCCTTCTTCCAGCCCCAGTTCCCGGCGGCAGATTCGGCGGACCGCGGCCGCGATTCGACCGGCTTCTTCCGCCTTTGCCGAATCGGTGGAGAACCCCGGGTACCGCACCTGCACGGAGAGGCGCGACAGGGCGTCCAAATCGGCGCGCATCGCACTCAGCTCGTTGATGGCCGGGTCTATCAGATCGAGCAGACGGGTCAAGTCGTGGACTTTGGGAAAGGCGATCACCCGCTCGGCGAGCACCGCCTTGAGGTACTTTTCGGCCGCCTGCTGGGCGTGGAAGCACACGGCGTCGTGCGCCGGCGGGTTCAGCCCCCTATCGCGGTCATGACCCGGTAGTCCTCTTCGGCCTTGTCAACCCACTCGCCGGCGCTGGGCTTCATAGAGCACCCGACCCTTTTCTGTGATTTCGATGAGGAACCAGTCGTGCTGCTCGATCCGCCGTTGCAGCACATCCGGGTCGCGCACGATCAGGTCCAGGGCGAAGCCGTAATGGGGCAACGCGCGAGAGATTTCCATGGCCTTCCCCAGCGGATCGCCGCCATCCGCGATCACCACCAGCAGGTCAACATCCGAATGATCATCCGGCTCGCCGTCAGTGTACGAGCCGAACAGGATGATCCGCTTGGGCTTGAAGCGGCGGGCTATCTCGTGTGCGTACGCCTCAATGTCGGCAAGGGCAACCATGCTGTTATCTTATCGCGGGATCAACTCGCCTGCCTCCGAATCTTCATTCACCGCCGGCGTGTTGCTCCGATTGAATCTGCGGGGCCGGGCGGGGATTGTCGACATGCCGCTCGAAGAACTCGATGATGCGATTGAGGCGGTCCATGCGCTGCGTCGGGTCGCCGGTGCGTGAAAGATCGTGCCCGGCGTTGGGGTAGCGGATGTACTCCACCGGGCGATTCAACGCCTTGAGCGACCGATACAACATCTCCGATTGCGATACGCCGGTGCGCAGATCGTTGCTGGCGTGCATGATCAACAACGGCGTTCGAATGCGATCGACATAGGTGATCGGACTGTTGCGCTCGATGATTCGGCGAACGCGATCGTCGAACGGGTAGCCGCCCATGGTCCACTGCACGAGCCGCCAGGCATTGCCTTCGCCGAAGAACGTCTCCAGGTCGTAGACGCCGCGCTGCGCGACCGCGGCCTGGAAGCGATGATCGTTGCCGACGATCCACGCGGTGAGATAGCCGGCATAACTCCCGCCCGTGACGACGAGTCGCTTTTGGTCGATCCATTCGTGAAGGCGCAGCGCCTCGTCGACGACGGCCAGGACGTCGCCCGCCGGCCCTTCCCCCCAATTCTGGAAGTTACCGCGCTGGAACTCGTACCCATATCCGCCGGAGCCTCGTGGGTTGGCGTACACCACGCCGTACCCCCAACTGCACAGCAACTGGAACTCGTGCCACATGGTTGACTCGCCCGGACCCCACATTGCCGCCGGCCCGCCGTGGATTTCCAACACGAGCGGGTACGTCTTGGTCTCCTCGCGATTCGTCGGCTCCATGAGCCAATACTGCACGCGCGTTCCGTCCGGCCGGGAGATCCAACCTTCCTGCGGCATGGAAAGGCGTTTCTCGGCCACCCAGGGGTTGAGGTCGTAAGCCAGTCGATCTCCTGAGCCGTCGCGCACCATCAGTCGGCACGGGTTGACCGGACTCGTCACCGCATACACGATCGACCCGCCTCCCACGTCGAACGTCTGCACGCCGATTGGAACGTCGTTGATCTGATCGACGAGTGGGACCGGCTCCAGCAGCCCGAAACTGATCATCATCAAGGGAAACGAGCCGCGCTGCGCCGCGGTGAAGAGCAGGTCGCCGTTGGGACGCCAGCGAAAAGCCCCGACCGACGCGTCGAATGTCGATTCATCGGTCATCCAAGTCGGCTCGGCCGAGCTGTTGGCAGTTACAGCGACCAGACCCAACTGTCGTTGCCGATAGGTCGGCTCATCCGTCCGTTGCCCGGAGAATGCCAGAAGCGATCCGTCACGACTCGGCTTGGGAGCGCTCAGCGACCACCCGTCAACGGAGAGGAAGAGCCGATCGTTGCTCCCGTCGACATTCATCCGCCAAAGTTGCGTCGCCCGCAGTCGATCCGGGTGTTGGTCGACGGCCTTGTTCGATGCATAGATGATGCCTTGGCCATCAGGCATAAACGCCGCTGAATTGTGATCGAAGAATCCGTTCGTGATTTGTGTCGCTTGCCTTTGCGGATCGTCGGGATCAACCACGAACAGATGATCGAAGCCCGCCAATCCCCGCAGCTGCCGCTCACCCTGGAAGTTCAGACGACTGATCGCGTCCGGGTTCAGTTCCTTTGCGTTCGCCGCCAGCCACGCTCGGATCTCCTGCCTCGTCCCGTCCGGCTTGGGCGTGACATCATCGTTCGGCTCGGCGTCTTTCCACTGACGCTTGGGCCGCTCCATTGGGTACGGCGGCGTCCCGTCGATCTCGTCGATTGGAATCTGAGACGACACGAGAATCAACGCCCCGTCGGGTGACCATCTCGGAAAGCCGGCGCCGTGCTCAAGGTTCGTCACCTGCCGCGCTTCGCCGCCGTCCACCGGGATGATCCAGCACTGCGGTCCATCGTCCTGGTCCTCATCACCGCGAATGAATGCGATCCAACGACCGTCCGGCGACAAACTCGGCGACCCGTCCCGACGATCGCCAAACGTCAGTTGCCGAGGTTCAGCGTCAGGTTTGAACAGATCAAGCAGGAACAGATGTGAGCGGTACGCGTAGGTTGGCTGCGCCTCAGCGTCCTGATCTGCGGCCGCCGACTCAACCGCAATGGACCGAACCGCAAACACCGCCTTCGTACCGTCCGGGGCGACATCGATCGAGCTCACGGTCCGGATACGCAACAGGTCGCTGGTGACGATCGGTTCTTCGCCCGCCGCCGTAAACGATGTGACGCAAGCCGCGGTAACGATCGCAGTCAGATATAGCAGTACTCGCATACCCCAATCATACCGCATCGCGCGCGATCTCGGCACGCCGAATTCAGATGAATCCGTAACCCACTCTGGACGCTCAGATCGCGCACCGGCCCATTGGCGCGGGCACATCAACGCGGCATGAAAGAGTTGGGCGCTACCCCCCGAGCTCGTCGAGCGCGGCCGCAAACTGATCCTTCGGCGTGAGCCCGACGAACTTCTTTTTCACCTCGCCGTCCTGGAACAGGATGATCGTGGGAATCGCGCTGATGCCGTACTTGATCGACACATCGCGATTCGAGTCAGTGTCAAGCTTGCCGATTTTGACCTTGCCTTTGTACTCGTCGGCCAGTTCCTCCATGGTCGGCGTCAGCATTCTGCACGGCTGGCACCACTCCGCCCAGAAATCTACGAGCACGGGAATGTCGGACTTGATTACCTCAGCATCAAAGTTGCCATCGGTGAACTCTTGAATGTCGTTGCCTGCCATGCTCGATATCTCCGCTTCGCTGCCCCCCGCGTTGCTCTCCCTCCGACGGGCGTAGCGAGGCATCCTAACAACCACAGCCGCGACTTCAATCAATCAATCAGTCTGGGTAGCTGGGCGAATTGCCGCGGCCACCGCCAGTGCCTCGCGATGTGCCGCCACATCATGCACTCGAAACAATCGAATCCCGCACAACCAGTGAGCCACGCTCACCGCCGTCGAACCAATCACTCGCTCCGACGGCGTGGACACGGTCGTCGCAGCGCCAATGAAGCTCTTTCGGCTCGCGGCGCTGAGGACCGGGAATCCCATCCGCACAATTTCCTGCATTCGCTGAATCAGCAGGAAATTTTGCTCTATTGACTTGCCGAATCCCAAGCCGGGATCGACCGTGATCGCGTTGTGATCAACACCGAGAGAGATCGCCGTTTCGCATCGCTCACCAAGGAACTCGCAAACCGTCTCTACGACATCCTCGTACATCGGGTCGTGGACGTACTGGTCGCTGTAGGCATCGTGTTGCGGTGACGTGAGGCGATGCATCAGCACCAGCCCGCAGCCGCGCTCAGCCGCAAGGGTGAACATCCGTTCATCGTCCCGCCCGGCAGAAACGTCGTTGATGATCTCGGCCCCGGCCTTCAAAGCCGCCTCGGCTACGACGCTACTCGTCGTGTCGATCGAGATCAGCACATCGCGACGCCGGCCCAGTTGCTGGATCACTGGCACCGTACGGGCGATCTGCTCATCCACGCCGACTCGCGCCGCGCCTGGACGGGTCGATGCTCCACCCACGTCGATGATGCACGCCCCGTCGTCGATCATTTGCACCGCGTGATCCACCGCCGACTCGACGCTCGCATACGACCCGCCGTCGGAAAAGCTGTCGGGAGTCACGTTCAGGACGCCCATCAGCCTCGGACGATCCAGCGCGAGCGTTCGTTGGGGACCGACGCTCCAGGTGACGCTCTTTTCCACTGCGCAGTGCTTCACGACGCGTCAGTGTATGCAGCCCCTGGTAGGTTGCGGGCGTATCCTTCTGACCGATGTCCGTGGCCGTAGCGATCCTCCTTCTCGTGGCCGTGCCGGTCGTGGCCGCGGCGTTGCTGCGCTGGGCGCGCTGCCCCGGATGGGCCGTGCTCGGTGGGGCCGTCGCGGGGATTGTCCTGGGCCCATCCATCTTCGGACGAGCCCTCCCTGCACAGTTCCAAACCTTCTACGTCGGCGGCATCGAGCAACAGGCCGAGCTCGAGCACTTCGTCAGGCGACAACAAGCCGACGCGATCGCCGCTGAGCACGCCGGCGCTGGGCCCGAGCGACTGGCCGAACTCACTGAGCAGCAGAAGCTCGCTCGGGATGGCCTTGATACCGCTTGGAATGAAGCGAAATGGGCCGATCAACGTCCTTTGCGGGCGTTCACCGTCGCCGTCGTTGTCCTCACATTGCTCGGTGCGGGCCCTCGCAGCGGGCGCAATGACGGTCGGCCCCGGAACCTCGTCGCTTCAATGAGCGTCGGGGCGTGGTCGGCCGGGCTGCCTGGCGGCTTGGCCTTCGCCGCGATGTACTGGCCTTGGCACCGCCCGCTCTCCGAGGCCGTCCTCGTCGGGGCTGCGGTGGCCATTGGCCCATGGGTGTTGACATTAATCGACCGCGAGGCCGCCGACCAAGCCGAGCTGGGCGGGGCTCACATGATCCAGAGAGCCGGTCTGATCGCGACGCTCCTTGCCATCGCCGCCGTCGGCTGGGGCCTCTGGCTCCATCAGGGCCTCGCCGGCCTCCTCCTCACCACCCCCCTCCTCGCCGCCCCTCTCGCTCACCACTTCTTCCCACAAAAGGGGTCGGGAGTCGTTTTCGGAGGCTTCCGGGCCATGGGGGGTGCTTGGGTTGAACGCGTGCTCGTGCCCGTGCTGGCTGGATGTGTTGCGATCAAGATCGACTTGTTCGCACACTTCGCCGT
>JADFNO010000088.1 GCA_022563315.1 Planctomycetota bacterium
ATAAGGGAAGACATCGAGCGCCGTGTTTCGCCGGCGGGCTTGACCCGCCGGGGGGAATTGGAGCCACCGGCCGCTTCCCCGGCCCTGTGGGCTCGTTATCCTCGCGCACTTCTAGGGAAAACCCTGGAAACGCTGATTCATTTGATGCGTGGCGTTTGGGAACACGTCGCATCGTTCGCCGAGTCGACCTTACTCTTGTCAGCAACACGCGCAGAGCCGACAAGGCGCGGCGACGAACTCGGATCTAGCCCTGGTATTCATCTTCTTGTCCGAGTCGGGTTGTTTCGGACCAAGAATGGCCGCGCATTAAACTTGGTTGCCAGGGAATACCCTTGTCGTTGCTCCGAAATGTCAGCGCACTTGAGGGGCCGTCGCGCGTAGATGCACAATTGTGGCGACCAAAGGCGCCGATGCGAAGATGCCTTGTTGTTGCACGCCTTGATCGATATCGCTTCTCGTGTTAGGTTTGTCATCGCCAGGATGGCGCATCGCCGGCTTGCCCGCGATGATCGGGGCTTGGGGCGACGGTGGCTGACATCGCGGTGGCGCCTCGTAGGCTGCGTGCCTGCCGCGCGGTAGGTTCCAAGCGGCAAACAACAAACGTGCTGCTCTCTCGTACTTCCCCGAACGGGTTGTCACTGTGTTGGCGTAGCACGCGCAGGAACCAGAGAAGGAGAACCCCATGTCCTTGCCCACGATTGCCATCATCAATTTCTCGTCGCGTGATGAGCGAGACGCACGACGTCCGTTCCAGGGCTGGTAAGTAAAGAGAGAAAAGAGGAGGATCGCGCTTATGCCGTTCTACTACAACATCGACTCGACGACCCGAGATGGACGCCGATCGGCAAGGCGCCTGCTCGCCTTACGCGATGCAATCGAAACCACCGACAATGTTCCAGCACGTACGCTCAACGACACGCTTCTCCTCGCCACGTGGAACATACGCGAATTTGGCGCGGGAAAGTATGGCGGAAGGCTCGACGAATCATTTTATTACATCGCCGAAATCATCTCCCATTTTGATCTCGTCGCTCTTCAGGAAGTGCGCGAGGATCTACAGGCCCTTGACAAGGTGCAGCGCATCCTTGGACACAATTGGAATTACGTTGTCACGGACGTCACCGAAGGAAGGCCGGGCAATCGCGAGCGACTCGCATACCTCTATGACTCACGCAAAGTGAAGTTTGGCGGCGTCGCCGGCGAAATCGTTATCCCAGCTAAAGCAATCAGACGAGGTCGAAGAACGATTCGCTATGACCCGGCGGACCAGCTCTATCGCACGCCGTATCTCGTTGGATTTCGGGCGGGATGGTTCGATTTCATGCTTTGTACGGTCCACATTCTCTATGGCAAGGATAAGC
The DNA here is from genome assembly GCA_022563315.1 of Planctomycetota bacterium. Classification (GTDB taxonomy): domain Bacteria; phylum Planctomycetota; class Phycisphaerae; order Phycisphaerales; family SM1A02; genus JADFNO01. Next base: position 1,362 of record JADFNO010000088.1, read on the forward strand.
CGAACAACCCCAAACGTATCAAGGAGATTCAGCTCATTGCGGATTTCCTCAGCGAACGCGCTGACGAAGAGACATCGTGGTCGCGCAATATCATCCTGCTCGGCGACTTCAACATCTATAGCCGTCAGGACAAGACGTTCAAGGCGATCACCGACGCCGGCTTCATCGTTCCTCCCGCCTTGCAGCAAGTCCCGGTAACCAACATCGGAAAGAAGAAACGCTGCTACGACCAGATCGCGTTTAAGGTGCGACCAAATCGCTTGCAAGTGCTGTCAGCTAACGTGTTCGATTTCTACAACGTTGTCTTCACCAACGACGACGAGCGAACCTACGCGTCGAGAATGGGCAAGTCCTACCGCGTCGCAAACATCGGAAAACCCAATGAACAGCCGCGCAGCGATCGCTCCAAGTCAACGTACTACCGTTCGAAGTGGCGGACGTTCCAAATGTCCGACCATCTGCTCATGTGGGTCGAGTTGGGGATTGACTTTGGCAAGGAGTACCTCTCGGCCAAGTCCGGCACGCCATGATTGTCTCGCACCAGTGCCGCGATGTCGGGCGTGCTGAACCATCGTCTTCACGGCGTGGGGGAACTCTCGCTTCGCTCGGGGCATGCACCGCGGGCACGAGCCGCCTGAGAGCCATCCGTTGTAAGCAATTGCCGCGATGGGAGTTACATGTTGGGAGAGGCGACTGCCCTGGACACCGTTCACGAGCCGGATCGCCTGGGTTGTGCGCCGAGCCTCGAGAAGATCCGGACGCGGGCCTTGATTCGTGTTCGGTATTTGTTAGGCTACTTCACGCCGGGGCTGCACCGCACCACGACGGCCTGGCGGATCCGGGTCCCGATGCGGCCGCAGACGGTATCCGTCGCGCGTATCACCGCGGCTGGCGGGCGGCGCGGCCATCACCGCCGACGCACAGCTCGGCAATAGGAGGTTTCGTAATGAAACACGCTCACCATACAGCCAGCTTCGTCATGACGATAGCGATGCTCTGCCTACTGCTCGGCTGCAGCCGTATCCCCACCCAGGAATTCGCGTCGTACACCTCCGCATTCGAGCGAGTACGCTCGGTTGGCGAAGAAGTATTGCTGGACTACGCCCTGCAGGTAGAAGCGCACGAGGAAATCGAACGCCGGGCCGCATCAGCCGATCGCGAACAAGACGCCGAGGCGTCTGATCGCTTCCATTTTGACGTGGCCGAGCTGACTGATCCGAGCAGCGCTCCGGACGATGTTGGGGTGCGCCTGCGCGCCTGGCAGGTGTTGGGTCAATACAACGAAGCGCTCGCAGCGGTCGCGCAAGGGCGCTCAGCCGACGAGATCGCCGCGTCCGTCGATGGCCTCATCCAAACGCTGCAAACGTTTCCTTCCCACACTGTCGTCGGTGCGGCGATGCAGGTAACGCCGTTCGCAGGAGCAGCCAAGCTCGCACTGGAATTGATCGAACGGGAAGCCGCCGCCCGCCGATTCGCTCAAGCCGTACGTGCAGCGCAACCTGCCATCGAGCGATTCCTCGTTCTGCTCGAAGATGATGCACAGAGCTTCTACAACATACGAAAGGGGCTGCACGATCTGGCTGTCGACGAACGCTCCGATCGGATGAACGACCTGGCGCGCACCGTCGCGCGAATCGCCGCCGAGTTCACAATCCCGGTTGAGCAAGGCGCCGATGCCGACCACGGCACCGTGCACGAAATCATCAATCAAATCAATGAAACGTTCAGTGCGAGTCCCGACTGGCCGCAAGACGGACTTCTACCGTCACTTCCAGCCAAAGCCTCCGGCAACGCGTACACCAAGCTCGCGCACAGCCAATTGGAGCAACTGGCTGACGAGATCGAGCGCCATGCGGAGGAAATCCGCGGCTTGGACGATCAGCTTTTGGCGTACCGCGAGGTGATGACGCTGTACGTCAAGTCCATTCGTCAAACCCGCCAAGCCCTGCTCGAACTGGCGTTACCGCCGCGTCAGCAGCGGACAGCCCAAACCATTGCCAACGAACTCTTCGCCGCAGCGATGCAGCTCAAGCGAGCGATCAACGACTACAAGCAAGCGAGGTAACCAGCCATGCCGACAAACGCCCAGACTCAACGCAAGTACGAAGATGCCCGGCGAGCGCTGAACAATATCGCGCGCTCCATGCTCGCAACCGATGCGCAGGTCACGGCTGCCCGCAAGGCTCGAACGCGCCTTTCCCGCGAGTTCATCCGCCAAAATATCGCGGACGTTCGGCAGCGAACCGCTCAGTTTTCCCAGTTCATCCGTGACATAGAGACGGTCATCAACCGAATCGGCCGGAATGCTCCGATCCGCGCGCTCGACACACTCAAGGCCGTCGCCGATAGCGCCAAACTCTTGCTCTGATAGCGTATCGTGCGAACGCATTGGGGCGAGCCATTGCCGAGGAGAAGACAATGTTTATTGTTACCAATCGCCAAGTCGTTCAGGACGCCAAGGGATTCGACAAGTTGGGATCAAAGCCCAATGCTGAAGGGCCCAATGAATTGCGGCTCGTCGAGGCGACCAAACGCAACAAACGCTGGGTCATCAAGATCTTGCCCGATAAGCTTGACGACTCGATGATGAAAGAGGTGAGCCTGGCGCCCACGATCGGGCCCGATGGCAAGCCGCAGCCGGTGTACGCCAGTCAATACGTTGCGCGCAAGATCCTCGACCGCACCAACCCGCGCCAGGCCGGAAAGAAGGGGAAGAACCTCCTGGTCTTCGTGCATGGTTTCAATAATGATTTCAAGGCCGTGCTCGAACGCATGGACGGATTGGCGCGAACGTACAACGTCGAAGTCATCGGCTTCAGTTGGCCGGCCAACGGCGGGGGAATCGGCGGAGTCCTTGATTACAAGAGCGACAAGCGTGACGCCAGAGCGTCAGTCGGCGCGCTCGATCGCTTTCTGGCCAGGATGTACGACCTCCTCAATGCGTTCAATAAAGCCTACCTCGACGAGATCACCGCGAAGGCCAGGACAAAGTTCGCCAGCGCAGAGCGGCGCGACGAGTTCATCGCTCGCGAGGCGCAAAAAGGTTGCCCGTTCACCGTCAACCTCGTGCTGCACAGTATGGGCAACTATCTTTTCAAGCAGGTGCTGGCATCATCCGTGTATCGCGGCACTCGACTGCTCTTTGATAATGTCGTGATGGCGGCCGCTGATACCAATAACAAAGGTCATGCAAGCTGGGTTGATCGAATTCATTGCCGGCAGCGCCTCTACATCACGATCAACGAAAATGACGCTGCCCTGAAAGCGTCGCGCATCAAGTCGGGTGAAGAGCAACTCGCCCGCCTCGGACACTACCCGCACAATCTCTACTCCAAGCAGGCGATGTACGTTGACTTTACCGAAGCGCCGCGCGTCGGGTCTTCCCACGCTTACTTTGAAGGCTCGCCCATCAGAAACAAGAAGAGCACCGCCGTCAAGACGTTCTTTCAGCGCGCCTTCAACGGGGAGCGCGCCGAGGTCGACCTGTACTATCACCCCGACAGCCACATGTACAGGTTCCGCAAACCGAAGTGAGCAAGCGGAGACACGGGTGAGCGCGTCGAATACAAGGCATCGTGCCGTCGTGGCGTCAAGGAAAGCTCGGGGCCGGGGGCGGGCCGAACGAGGCTCAGCCGGATCGTGTTTCTCCCAGCGTGGGCTAGGGCATAGGATTCGGGTCATGACGATTCCACGGATTGCCATCATCGGACGGCCGAACGTCGGCAAGTCGAGCCTGCTGAACCGGCTGGCTCGGCAGCGGGTGTCGATCGTCGCGCCCACTCCGGGGGTGACGCGCGATCGGGTATCGGCGATCGTGGAGCTTGATCCGCCGGTGGACAGTCCTCCGGGGACGCCGAGCGTGCTGGCCGAGATCGTCGATACGGGCGGGTACGGGGTCTACACCACCGAGGATGGGCGCTACAACGAGCTGGGGGACGATCTGGCCGCACTCACGCCCGACATTGAAGCACAGATCATGACCGCGGTTCGCCAGGCGCGAGTCATCCTGCTGGTGGTCGATGCTCAGAGCGGCCTGTCGAGCCTGGATTACGCGATCGCGTCGCTGCTTCGCCGGCTGGGGGTGGTGGATCGCATCGTGCCGGTGGCCAACAAGGTTGACAGCGAGCGATGGATCCCGGATGGCTGTGAGGCGGCGGCCCTGGGCTTCGGCGAGCCCGCGAATGTCTCAGCGACCAACGGTCTTGGGGTTCGCGCGCTGCTGGAGGGGCTGTTTCGTCGGGTTGCCGGTGAATTGCCGGGAGAACATGAGCTCGAACAAGAGATGGCGATCGCCATTGTCGGAAAGCGCAACGCCGGGAAATCGACGCTTATCAACGCCTTGGCCGGAGAGCCGCGCGTCATCGTGTCGGAGATCCCCGGGACGACGCGCGACGCGATCGACGTGCGCTTTGAGTTGGAAGGTCGAACGATGCTCGCCATCGACACCGCGGGGGTTCGCAAGCGCAAGAGCTTCGCAGACGATATCGAGTATGACGCCTACCACCGGATGCTGGCGGCGGTTCGGCGCTGCGACGTCGTCCTGCTCTTGATGGACGCCACCGTTGACGTCTCTCAGGTGGACAAGAAGCTTTCTCAAGAGCTGCAGTGCCAGTACAAGCCCACGGTGATCGTCGTCAACAAGTGGGATCTCGTGGAAAATAAGCTGTCAACGTCGGCCTACCTTTCCTACCTGACGCAGCAGTTGCGCGGTCTGGATTTTGCGCCGATTGTGTTTATCAGTGCAAAGCGCGGCGAGGGACTTCACGACTTGGTCGCGATGGCGTTCAGTCTCCACGCCCAGGCCGGTCATCATGAGCCGACCGGCCGGCTCAACGATGTCGTCGGTTCGATCCTCAAGCGGCGTGGCCCGTCCTCGCGCCTCGGCCGCCAGGCGAAAGTCTATTACGCGTGCCAGATCGGGGTTCAACCGCCGACCATCGCGCTGGTGGTCAACGAGCCCACGTTATTCCGAGGCACGTACGAGCGATACTTGACGAATCGTTTACGCCAAGAGCTTCCCTACAGCGAGATTCCGATCCGTGTGCTGTTCCGCAAACGGCGCCGTATCGATTTGGAGGAGCTGAAGCAACGGGGGCGGACGGAAGCGGCGCACGCCTCCACACGATAACGGCAGCGAATGATCTACACCGAGCGTGATGTCTCGTCGTTTGCGCGGGCGGAGGGCGAAGTCACTTCGGCGGCGTCTCCAGGAGTTCCGCCACGAGCTCGAGACGGTTCGCCACCACCGCCATCGATTCCGGGCGGTCGTCCGGATGCAGCTGCACGCAATCAAGGATCTGCTTAGAGAGGATCGGATGGATCGCCGGGTCCTTCTCATTCGGCGGGGTCGGGGGCTTGACCATGTCAGCATCCAACGCCCCCGTGAAGAGGCTGTCGACCTCGTCCTTCGGCGGCAGCGCGGTCGGAATGACCTCACGCACCAGCACCCAATACATGGTCGCTCCGAGATTGTAGATGTCGGTCTTTGGCGTGATCGCCTGACGGTGGGCCTGCTCCGGAGCCATGTACCCGGGTGTGCCCTGAATCCGTTTCTTGACGGTTCCGGTGCGACAGCCTTGACCCAGGTCGATGATCTTCACTTCATCGCGGTCAGTGACCAGGATGTTGCTGGGCTTGATATCGGCGTGCACATAGCCGTGCGCGTGCATGTGGGCTAGCCCCAGCGCGACCTGGTGAAAAAGTCGCACCGCATGCGCGTGGGTTGGGGGGCGATTTTGATCGAGCGTCGTCCCGTCGACCAGTTCCATGAGCAGGGTGACCCCCACGACCTTGAACATCTTGCGATGTTTGATCAGGCGCTGGATGGCTCGAATGTTTGCGTGCTTCAGCTTCGATCCGACGAGAAACTCCTGCTTCACCTGATCCAGGAACCGCTGGTCCTTCTCAACCTGCTTGATGACGTGCTTCAGAGCCCAGACTTGCTTGGTCTTGCGATCCTGCACTGCGTACAGCTCGGACGCGGCTCCGTTTCCGATCCTCGCCAAGATGCGATAGCCAGCAATTTGGTTTTGGTGTGACATTGCGCAAGCGTCTGCGTGCGTTCGATAGTGAACTGCCCCGGCTCCAGCGGCTGGGCGTCGGCTCCGGGCTCGATCGACATAGACTACCATCCGCTGATACCCAGCGGGGGGTTCTTCAGCCTCCAACGCCGCGGCGGCGACAGGTGAACTCATCCCCTATCGGTAGCCTAGTTGGCCGCACGGCCCGCATCAATGGGGTAGGTTGAGCAGTTGCCGCTCGAATTGACCCACCGGGAAGAATTCGCCCGGGCTGCTGGTCAGGTCCCGGGCCACGTCCCGATGGAGTCGCACGGCGGTGGCGGGCAGATTCAGTTCTCGCTGGAGCTGCTGCACGAGCCGAATCAGCTCTGTGATCTGGCGATCCGTGAACGGCCGGCGGTTGCCGTTGCCGATCAAGGCGATGCCGATGGCGTACTCGTTGTAATAGTCGCCGTCGGGCCCGATGCAATGGGCACCCGGGTGCTGGTTGACCCATCGGTCTCCGACATGGATCACGCCATCGCCCAACCGATTGCCGTTTCCGATGAGAAAATGGTAGCCCATGCTCCGGTATCCGAAGCCGAGGTGGCGTTGCCGCATCGACTCCGCGTCCCCCGCCGGCGCACCGGAGTGGTGGATGATGATTCCTCGCCACCGGTTCCGATCCAGCGGGGCGGCGGTCCTGAAGATTGGATTGAGCGTTTGAGCGTCCGGGAGTACGCTTGTCGCGACCACCAGATATCCACGGCCCCCGCCGTGATTGTCTCCGGCCCCCAGCAGGAGCAGGCCGGTTACCAGCGTGATCGCCGCTAGGAAGCTGACCCAGACGACGCGAGTGCGGCGTGATGGCCGTGGCTTTCGTTGGGTTGAGCCGTTCCTTGGCAAGCCGTGCACGTCCTGTCCCCCCGTGACATGAGACATATCGGGTTCTTTAGGTGCAGAACCTTGGATAATGGTTTGAGTTTGGGTGACGGGCGCGGGTTTTGTGTTGCTATCGGACCGCCGGATCAGTACCGCCGCAAGAGCCGCGTTCGTAATGCAGGTTGCGGCTTGCCGAACTCATCCGGTTCTTCCAACTGGATGTAGGGGTTTCGCATGCGCTCGTGTACCTCGAATTGTGTTCGAGGGGCGTTCTTCGGGAAAAGAGCCTGCTGGCAGCCGCCGAGGCCCAACGTCACGAGCAACGAAACTCTCACCAGGACGTTCCGCATGGCCTGACAGTATATCGGTCTTGCGTTGGGGCGATGCATCCGAGATCGCGACCGGCCCAGCCCACGCCGTGTCCCATCACGGCGGCGTCAGGCCGATCCCGTGCTCGGCGACGTAGCGCAGGCCCGTGGAACCATCCACAAACTCCGCGTAGACAACACAGCCGTCTGCGTCAAGACCCTCGGCCGAGGTGATCGGCACCGTCACCGTGTAGTGGGTTCCGGTGAAGCTTGAGCGGTACGCCCGGCGAAGGTCGCTGGGGGCGAGCTGAACGCGCCCGATCGTCTGGGCGTCGGCATCCGGCGGGAGGACCGCGGCGTGGACGGACAGGGTCCCGACAATCTGCATGAACCGGCCCCATCCATCGACCGGCTCGATGTAGACGAGCAACTCGTCCAGCTCACCGTCGCCATCCGTGTCTCGTGCGTGGCTCATCCGGCCGATTGTGATCTCGGCCACGTACGGGGTGTTGGCTTGCACGTCCTGGCGGGCGGCGGCAGCGGGGGACTCGGGGCGTTGGAGCCTCGCTTGCGCCTCCGCGCTCTCGCGCGTTTTGCGCAGGAGCTGGGTTTCCAGTTCCAGCACCCGCTCCCGCAGCCGATCGTTCTCCTGGCCAAGCTCCCGCTGTCCCATGCAAGCGGTCAAGAACAGGGTCGCCAAGAGCATCGCCAAGCAGTGATGCGGTGTGCGGTGGAGCATCACGGCCCAAGTGTACACGCCCTCGCCCGGGCCGTCAGGGTCGCGCTACCGAGTCTGTTTGAAGGTGAGGCGGAAATCCGTCCCCGCCATTGCCCCGAGCCGGTGGCAGGCTGGGGTTACTTCTCGTCGTCCGCAGGGGCGGGCGCTCGTTCGAGGATCCGATCGACCAGTCCGTACTCGAGCATCTCCTTGGCGTTGAGCCAGTGGTTCCGCTCGCAATCTTCGGCGATCCTCTCGTATGACTGCCCGCTCCGATCAGCGTAGATTTCGTAGATGATGTCACGAAGCCGCAGCATCTCGCGCGCTTCGATTTCGATATCGCTGGCCTGGCCTTCCAAGACGCCGGTCACCATCGGCTGGTGCATGAGATTCTTGGCGAAGGGGAGCGTGTGGCGTTTGCCGGTGGCCCCCGAGCACGCGACCAGCGACCCCATCGACGCGGCTTGCCCGATGATGTACGTGGCGACCGAGCATTGCACGAAACGCATGGTGTCGATGACGCCGAGGCCGGCCGTGACGTTCCCGCCGGGCGAGTTGATGTACAGATTGATGTCGGCCTTGGGATCGTCATTCGCCAGGTACAGCAGTTGAGCGACGACGAGATTCGCGACCTCATCGCTCAGCGGACCACCCAGAAAAATGATGCGGTCGCTCAGCAGGCGCGAATAAATGTCGTAGGCGCGTTCGCCGCGGCCGGTCTTCTCGATGACGATGGGTACGAGCGTGGACATTTGATGACTCAACAATCTGCGATAGACCGGATTCGTGTGTTCATTTCTTCTTCTTGGCGTCCTCAGGACTGAATACTTCGTCAACCAGACCGTAGTCCTTCGCCTCCTGGGCCGTGAAGTACTTGTCGCGCTCGCCGTCCTTGGTCACTTGCTCGACCGACTGACCCGTATGCTTAGCGAGAATCTCGTTGAGGGTTTGCTTGGCCTTGAGGATCTGCTCGGCCTGGATCTGAATGTCGGTCGTCTGGCCGGATACCCCGCCGTAGGGCTGATGGATCATCACCTTCGCATGCGGCAGAATGTGGCGCTTGCCTTCGGCGCCGGAGCTCAGGAGCACGGCGCCGCCGGAGTACGCCCGGCCGATGCAGAACGTCGCCACGTCCGACGAGATGAACTGCATCGTGTCATAGAGGGCCAGTGTGTCGTCCACCGATCCGCCGGGCGAGTTGATGTAGAAATTGATGTCCTGGCCGCGCTTCTGATCCTCGAGATACAACATCTGCATCATGACCCGAGCGGAGGTGGCCTGGTTGATATCGCCGACGAGGAAGACGACTCGGTTCTCGAGCATCAGCTCGTCGATCGTCATCTCGCGCGTCCGCTGGTACTGCACCGCCGCCTGTGGGTCAGCGCCAAGGCCGCCGTTCCAATGCGATCCGGGTTTCAGCGGGTTCGGATGGTCCATGATCGTGTGCAGCCCTTCATCTGAGGGTTGGCCGCATGATACGCTCGCAGATCGTTTCGGCAAGATGACGCCGAGAGGCCAGCGTTTCGCCCGGAAATCTGGGTGTTACTCGAAGTTGCCGCTCCGCTCACAGCTCGTCGTCGCCTTCGGCCGAAGGCAGCGGACGTGGGAGGCGTGTGTCGCCTGAGTCGAGCACGACGCGATCGCTGGGCAGTGTAATGATGAACGTCGCGCCCTGTTTGGGCTCGGATCGAACCTCAATTCGCCCGCCGTGCTCCTCGACAATCTTGCGCGTGACGGCGAGGCCCAGCCCGGTGCCGCGTTGGCCCTTGGTCGAGCGAAACGCCTCGAACAGCTCTGCGTGCCGTTCCGGTGAGATGCCCGGACCGTTGTCGGAGACCGCAATCTGGGCTTCGTGGCTCTCGGCGAGAAATCTCGTCCGAAGCGTCACCACGCCCGTCTTGGCCGGCGCCGCGTCCAGTGCATTACCCAGCAGGTTCATCACCGCCTGGTGGATCGCGTTGCCGTCAATCGGGATCGGCGGCATGTCCTCGGCGAGATCCAGGAGCAACCCCACCCGCTTGCGGTCGCATTGCGGCTGAACCAACTGGGCGAGCTCTTCCATCAGCGGTCCGATGGGCGTCAACTCCAGATCCAGCTCGCGATGCTTGGAGTACGCCAGCATGTTTTGCGTCAATCCGTAGATTCGGTCGAGATTGCGGGCCAGGATCGGCCAACCCTCCCGGGCGAGCGTGAAATCACCTCGCTCCAGGGCCATTTCCACCGCGTCGGCGCCGCCTCGCAACCCTTGAAGGATGTTCTTGATCGAGTGGCTCAGCCAGGCCACGGTCTGTCCGATCGTCGCCAGCCGCTCCGTTTGCATCTTCGAGTCCACCAGCGCCGCGTTCGTCAGCGCCAAACCGGCGTGTTGGCCGACAGCGTTGAGTAGACGCAATTGCGACTGGGTGAACGTGAACTGGGCCAGGGACGAATCGATGGAGATGACCCCGAAGATCCGCTGCGCCGTCCGGATCGGCACGCAAATGGCCGAGCGGATGCCGTACTCACGCACCGAATCGCCCGAGCGAAAACGCTTGTCCGTCATCGCGTTCGTCGAGAGAATCCCCGTGCCTTCGTTGAGCGTATGCTGGATGATCGTTTGACTGATCGGGATGTGACCTTCGTCGGTGGTCTTGGGGCGCACCTTGTATCGAACGACCACGGGATCGAACCGGCTGTGAGGATCGTCAACGTCCCGCTTCAACAGGATGAACCCGCGGTCGGGCTTGAACTCCTGGAAGATCAGGTCCATCACACGGTTCAGCAACGCCTCGGGGTCAATCATGGATCCGGTCAACGCGGTCAGCTCGTAGATCACGCGCAGGTGATCCATGGCCGCCTTCACCGGATCGGGCTCGGCGAGGATCATTGACTCCTCGTTGGCGTCCAGGCGCTGCTCGACCGTCACGTCCATCTCCGACGGTCCGACCACGCGCACCAGAGTCACCCGCTCGTCGTCCGGGGCGATGGCAAAGAGCACGAGCGTGGAACCGCAGCGGATTTGATCGCCGGGCGACAGCTCCACCGGGTCACGGGCGATCCGTTCTCCGTTGATGAACGTTCCGTTCGACGAGTCCAGGTCACGCAGATACCACCGCCCGTCGTCCGGCGTCAGTTCTGCGTGACGGCGGCTGACGGTGCCGTCCGTGAGCGCAAGCGACTCCGACGAGCGACCGATGAGCTGCGGCTCGTCGACCGGCAGCTCGAATTTCTTCCCTCGATCCGGACCTTGGAGAATATGCAGGACGAGCACGCGGCACCTTCACTTCGCAACTGATCGTATGGGCGAAGACGACCCGTCACCAGGGCGGCCGTCGTTCCCCGTGAACCCAACCGTCACTCAGCACCATGTGCATAGGCTTGCCTGATTCGCCGGCTGGATTGGGGCGGTATGATGGCGGCCCACATGCCCAGCCCATCGTCCAAACCGCTCGATTTCGACGCCTCCATGAGGATCGTCATTCTCCACGGCAAGGAGCCTTTCCTGATCCAGGAGGCGACGCAGCGGCTTGTCTCCAGACTCCAGGATGTCTTCGGCGACATCGAGCAGTTCAGCTTCGACGGCGGCTCAGTCAGCCTGGCCCAGGTTCTTGACGAACTCCGCAGTTACGGTTTGATTCAGCGTCAGAAACTGGTGATCGTTGACGACGCGGAGAAATTCCTGGCCCGTGAGGGGCACCGCCGGGCACTGGAGGGGTACGCCAAGTCGCCGGTCGAGGAGGCGACATTGCTCCTGCGGGCTGAGACTTGGCGCAAGGGCAATCTCGATAAGTTTGTGGCAAAGGTGGGGGTCGTGGTCAAGCTCGACCCGCTCAGCGACGTCCAGGCGGTGACGTGGTGCATCAAATACTGCCCGCAACGCCACAGTCGTTCCATCGAGCGATCGGCCGCGCTGCTGCTGGTCGAGCGATTGGGGCCCGGGTTGGTTCGCCTGGACAACGAGCTGGCGAAGCTTGCGGCCTTCATCGGCTCGGACGACGCCGTCACGCGCGATGACGTCTCGGCCCTAGTGGGGCGCAGCCGAGAGGAACACGCCTGGGTGTTGCAGAGTGCGATCATGACCGGCCGACCGTCCGAATCGCTTGGCAAGCTCCGTGATCTGTTTGAGGTCTCGCGATTGCCCGAGGAGTTGGTGATGTGGGCGATTAGCGATCTGCTTCGCCGACTTCACGCCGCTGCGCAACTATTGCGCCAGGGCATGGCGCCGCGGACCGTCGCCCAACAGCTTCGATTGTGGGGGCCGACGGGCGACCGAATCGTCGACACCGCTCGTCGCACCAGTCCTCGGCGGTTGGCGCAACTCTTGCAGCTCGCCGTCAACAGCGACCGGCTCAGCAAGCGGGGGTTCGGCCGTACGAACCGGAACCTTGAACGGCTGACCGTGCTTGTAACCGATACCATTGGTTGCCTTTGACGCAGCATTCATTACCCGCACCGGACCAGGATGGTCGCCCAATGCAGGAGGCATCGGCGGTGAGCACGGTCGTTCAATATGTCGCGGTCTCGTTGATTTTCGCCACGTTGCCCCTTTTGATCGGGTGTGAAGCGCCCCCGGCCCAAGGCGGCGTTGCAGGTCAGCCGCAACGAACGCCGATGGAATCGGGGCCACCGGAAACCGACCCGCAAGTCAACGAATTTGTCGCTCAGGCCCAGCGCGACGTGCAGCAGATCATGAGTCTTTCCCAACGGCGGACGGACGAAGATACCGCTGACGCGACCCAGTCCACCGAGGGAAGAGACGTGCAGTGGCTTACTCGTCCACGCACGGCGCGCGAAGCATCTACCGCGGCGCCCGAGCCTGCACAAGGATCACTGGCCACGGCCGCGGATATCTCGACGCCGCCGGTTTCCCAGCCACAAACCAACCAAACGACCGCGATCGAGCCGCTGCCGGACGAACGGTTGCGCCAATTGCTCGTGGAGCTCTCGCGCGAGGCGTACCACCATGCAACGTACAGCGATGTCCCGCTTCGCCAACTGCTGGTGATCGTCGCCCAAGCCATCATCAGCCCCGATCGGCAGTTGCAAGTCGATGCGATCCCCGGGTTGACTGATCGGGAACGTGAGGTGTTGTCGGCCATGCAGGCCTTTTACACGGACGTCGGTGAGCGGTTGTTGAAGGCTGGGGATCCCGAAGTCCTGGTGACCGCCCTGGCAGAGCTTGAAAAGGAGCTGGCCAAGGAGCCGCAGCTTCGCCTGAGCCACGCTGCGCTCAG
>JADFNO010000250.1 GCA_022563315.1 Planctomycetota bacterium
GGCCCCTGCCCGTAAGCGGCGCCGGTCGAGCTGTTCTAGCTACCACACCCCCGGCCTTCACCGGCCGGGGGTTTTTCGTGGGACGCCGGCCGGGGCGACCTGCATCGGATCGACCGATGCGGTGTTTGCAGCGTCGGTGATGGAGAATTATGGCAACTGGACCCGGCCCCAGGCCCGTATACTGGAGGGTAGTGGGTTCCATAGCCATTTTCGACGTAGCCCGCCAGCCCACGTCGCTGGCAGCGTCCTTGTGGAAGGTGGATCGGGTTGAAAGGAGACAGATTGATGTCCGGACCGCACTTGCCGGGCCGCGGTGGCCGTTTGATCGCACTGCTGGCCTCACTGCTCGTCTGCTCGACCGGCTTGGCCCAGCCCAAGAACTGCCCCAACCCCAAGGGCGGTGACTGCTTCCACGCGACCCCCGGTATCCCCGGCTGCCAAAATCAGAGCTGTTGCGAGATCGTCTGCGAGAGCGACCCGGCCTGCTGCCTGTTCGAGTGGATTCAGCCCTGCGTAGACATCGCCAAAAAGATCTGCACCTTCTGCGGACCCGGCAACGGTGACTGCTTCAAACCCAACGAGACGCCCGGCTGTGATGACGTCGCCTGCTGTGAGGCCGTGTGCAAGATCGATCCGCCTTGCTGCGAGCTGGAGTGGGACGCGATCTGCGTCCAGGAAGCCCTGGATATCTGTACCTGCGGCCCCGGCGACGCCCCGGCCAACGACGACTGCGCTGACGCCATCAGCATCAGCGAGGGCGATACGCCCTTCACCACCCTCTGCGCCACCCCCGACGGTCCGGAACACCCCGGTTTACCCTGCGGACAGATCCTTTTCCCAGATCTCGGACGCGATGTCTGGTTCCGCTACACCGCGACCTTCACCGGGAGCGTCCGCGCCCAAACTTGTGGCGACGCCGATTACGACACGGAACTGGCGGTCTATGACTCCTGCGCCTGCCCCGTCGACCCCGACACGATCTTCGGATGTGACGCGGCCGGGCAAAGCTGCCTCGGATTCGGTTCCGAGGTCATCTTCGACGTGGTGCTCAACCACTGTTACACCATCCGCGTCGGCGGTGTCGGCACGGCGTCCGGCACCGGAACCCTCAGCGTTGGCGAGGACATGCCGCCCAAGTCGCCTCCCAACGACGATTGCGCCAACGCACTGGTCCTCATGCTCGATCAGCCGACCGTGTTCGACAATTCCACCGCCAGCACCGACGGCTTTCCCAGCGTCGTGTGTAGTTTCTTCGGCCAGGCCGACATCAAGAAGGACCTCTGGTATGACTTCACGCCAAACACGGACGGCACGTTTCAGGTCAGCCTCTGTGGCAGCTCCTTCGATACCAAGCTGGCCGTCTATGAAGGATGCGCATGCCCTCCACCCGGCAACCCCATCGTCTGCAACGATGACTTCTGCGACACGCAGTCTCGCGTGACCTTCGACGGCGTGGCCGGTCAGTGCTACAAGATTCGGGCTGGAAGCTTCCCCGGCGACCCCGGCGGGCCTGGCCAGATCGAAGTCATCCAAACCGCCGGCTGCCCCAGCGGAAACACCGTTCTCACGCACAGCCTTGATGACGAGATCACGCCCAACAACTCCGTCGCCTGTCTCGGCGATAACAACACCACCGCCGACAACGCTTACGCCCGATCCTATGACCTCTCGGTGCTCCTGCCCGGTGAACCGATTGACGTCACTTGCGTCGTCTGGGGTATTCAGCTGAACACCAAGGCCGATGTTCTTGGCGACGTCAACCTCTATGAAGATGTCGACGGCGGTCCGCCGATCGGTCCCAACGATGACCTTTTGCTTCTGGCCACCCAGTCAGTGCTCATTTCGGCGGGCGCGATCCAGGAGCTGACGATCGTCACCTTTGACCCGCCCGTGTTGATTAAGGCTGATATCGTGCTGGTCGTAGAGCTGGCCTTACCGGATACGAACAACATCACCGGCGTGTGGATCGGTTCCAACCCCAATGGCCAAACCGCCCCCGGCTACATCCGCTCCGATTTCTGCGGCGTGCCCACCTTTATTGACATCGCCGACCTCCCCAAATGCGACCCCTGTGCCAACATGCACATCGTCAATCGCGTGATCGGCACCACAAAAGGCACCCCCTGCCCGGCGGACCTCGTCGTGGACGGCGTCGTTGGCGTGAAGGATCTGCTCTTCTTGCTCGGTACCTGGGGGCCGTGTCCGAAGAAGGGAGATTGTCCCGCGGACCTCGTCGTGGACGGCGTCGTTGGCGTGAAGGATCTGCTCTTCTTGCTGGGCAATTGGGGGCCGTGTCCGTGACTTGATCCCACGTCAAGCGCGCAGTGACAATCGCCCGGCGCTTGTTCTGTTCACCAACGGCCGGTAGACCCAAACAGCCGCCGGGAATCATTTTCGCGAGCATGAGAGTTGGTTCTTGCGTTCTTGATGGCTCGTGGTATGGTGCAGTCATAGCCCCTGGCGCTGGTCATCCGTGGCTTATATCTCGTAAATACCTACCTGTATGGGAGATCAAGATGCGTTCATTGAGATTTGGTGCCGCTCTCCTCGTCGGATCGTTCGCCACCCCAACCCTCGCTCAACAGACACTCGACTGGCCGGTCGGCGAGCTTCAAGACTACCACCTTGACAGTGGCGTGCAGAACAACCCAGCGATCGAGTCTCAGACTGTGTTCGTCGATGTGGTTACCATAGAAGACGCGGCCTGGCTGCGGATCTACTTCGCGGAGGTTCAGCTCGAGGCCAATAGCTTCGTACGCATCACGTCACTGTTGGATCAGGAAGTGCAGGAGCTTGATGCCGCCGGACTGGCCATGTGGGACAATTCATCGGCCTACTTCAATGGTAACGCGCTGCGCGTGGAACTCGTGGCCGCGCCCGGGAGCACAAAGAACAGATTCGTGATCGATCAAGTCGCCATGGAGGCGACGGTGGCGCTGCCGGCGGGGACCTGTGGAATATGCGGTCCAGACGATCGCGTCCCTTCCTCTGAGGACTGGTCCGCCCGACTTCTGCCGGCCGGTTGCAGTGCATCCGTGTGGAATACCGAAAGTTGCATTGTTTCGGCAGGGCATTGCGTGGGCGCGAACATGGTCATCCAATTTCGAGTGCCGGACTCCCAAGGCAACTGTAATTTGAATCATCCACCAATCGCCGACCAGTTTCCGATCACCTCGGTTCTCTCCACCAACGGCGGCGTCGGAAACGATTGGTCTGCGATGACCTCCGGCACGAACAACCTGGGCCAGCGTGCGTTTGATCGCTACGGAGAGTTCCGCCCCATCGCCACAAGCCCGCCTGTGCTCGGCGACCCCTTGACCATTTGGGGCTACGGGATCGATTCTCAATGCACACGTTCACAAACACAGCAGACTTCCAATGGCACCTTGACGAGCGTCCAGACTAGCACGTTAATCAGGCACAACGTCGATGCCACGTTCGGAAACTCGGGGTCTGGAATTATCCGCAATGGTGAGATTCTCGCCATTGTGACACACTGCCCGTGTCCGAACTATGCAACGCGTGTAGATCACCCCAATTTCGCCGCTGCCCGTAATCAACTTTGCCCGGTGCTCTGCCCGGCGGACCTCGTCGTGGACGGCGTCGTTGGCGTGAAGGATCTGCTCTTCTTGCTCGGTACCTGGGGGCCGTGCCCGAAGAAGGGAGATTGTCCCGCGGACCTCGTCGTGGACGGCGTCGTT
>JADFNO010000251.1 GCA_022563315.1 Planctomycetota bacterium
TGGTACGAGTGACGTTGTCGAACATTACGGACACAGGATTCACTAACTTCCGGGGGCTAACTTCCGGGGTTAACTTCCGGGGGCTAACTTCCGGCTTTAGCTTCCGGGGGTGGGTTTGCCGCAGTCGAAGGTTATGGGGACAAAACACAGGAACTTAAACGGAACATTCCCGGTATTCACGAACTGGTGGATCACATTCGGTTGAACGAAGAGCGCGTCGCCGGGCTTGAGATCGTGGAACGCGCCATCGTGTTCGAGGCGAGCGCTGCCTGCGACGACATAGACCTCGTGCTCGTAGTCGTGGCTATGACGAGGCGAATGCCCGCCGGGCTCGACCGTGAAGTGCCGCATGGCGAAGGTCGGCGCGTCGTCCGCTCGACCGATCATCATCCGCATGGTGACGCCCTCCGCTCCGTCCATCTGCATGGGAGCGCCGTCCATCTCCTCGGCTCGTCGGATCAACATCGTCGCCTCCTTTACTATCGTCACCGGTTACTCTATCGGCCTATGTCGCCGTGCGGCAGTTTTCATCGCACCGAAAGGTCATACCTGTGAAAAGGCCGCAGATTGCAACGTTCGTGCTCTCGGACTTCCAGACCAACTGCTTCGTGGTGACCACGCCGGGGGATGTGGACTGCTGGATCGTGGACTGCGGCTTCGAGCCGGACGCGCTGCTGGATCACGTGGCCGAATCGGGGCTCAAGCCGATCGCCCTGTTGTTGACGCACACCCATTCAGACCATATCGGGGGCGTGGATGCGCTGCTGAGCCGTTTCGGGGCGATGCCGATCTACGTCCACGAGGCTGAGGCGGGATTCTGTAGCGATCCGATGCTGAACCTTTCTGCTTTGATGGGGATGGAATTGCGAGTGACCGAGCCGGACCATCAGCTCACCGATGGCGAGACGTTGTCGCTGAACGGCACGGTCTGGCGGGTGGTTCACGCGCCCGGCCACAGTCCCGGCGGTGTGTTATTCGTTCATGACGAGTCGAACCAGGCGATCGTCGGCGACACGCTGTTTATGGGCGGGATCGGCCGGCACGACTTCCCAACCTCCAACGTCCGAGACCTGCGTCGGACGATCAGCGAAGTGCTGATGTCTATGCCGGATGAGATGGTCATCCACCCGGGACACGGGCCGAGCACGACGATCGGTAAAGAGCGCCGGACCAATCCGTTTGTGGTGCAGGGGTTCTGATGGTGTGGAGCCTAATCGCGAAGCGCACGGAAATGCTTGCCTGACCGGCTCAGTTGACACAACCGCCTCGGATTTGCCACGGTTCCCACTGCGTCGTACACAGCATCCGCAGCCGTGTGTCGATAGTCTCGCGGGTCGGGAACGGGGAGATCACGATGCAGTGTCCGCAATGCAGCTCAGTGTTGGAGTCGTTGGAGTACGAAGGTGCGCCGATTCATGGCTGCAACACGTGCGGCGGCGAGTTCATCGGCGCTGAAGACCTGGGACGCGTCGTGCGCCTTCGACAGGAGCAATTCAGCGCCGAACTGCAATCAGCGCTGGCCGAACGTCAGCCGAGCTTCGGCGTGCCCGAGTCGGAAACGGCCCGGGCCCTGTGCTGTCCCGGCTGTGGTGAATCGATGCGGGTCGCGAACTACGGCGGCGACAGCGGCGTGTTTGTCGATCGTTGTGAGCGCTGTCAGGGTATCTGGCTCGATCAGCAGGAGCTGGAGAAAATCCAACTTCTGACCGAGCGCTGGGCTGACGAGGCCCCCCAACAGTTGCGTGCGCTTTCCAACGAGCTCGAAACCGCCCGGCAAGCGGCGGCTGCGCAGACCAACAGCGCGTTCTCCGGCTCACGGTTCGCCTTCGTCAACGCCGTCATCAATCGCCTCCTCGACGCCGCATAAATCACAATCGATCGTGAGTCCGACCTCGGCGTTTCTCATGCGCGCGGGTGCCATGCTTTGACCCGCTTCGGGCAAAGCATGCTTTACCGCTGCGCGGACAAAGCATGGCACCCACCTCGCGCCGCAGCTCGCTGTGGTACTGTATTGACATGATGCAATGGGCCACACGACGTGCGCCACAGATCGTCGCCACACTTCTGCTGATCGTCTGCCTCGGCGGTACGTCGGGTCATGCGCAGGATAATGTTAAACCAACCACGACTCGGCCTGACTCGCCCCGCACGAACGACCCGGCCGAGGCGATCCGCGTGATGTCGTTCAACATTCGTTACGGCACGGCCAAAGACGGTGAGAACGCCTGGCCCCATCGACGCGAGATGGTGTTCGATGTTGTTCGCAATCATCGGCCGGACATCGTTGGAATGCAGGAGGTCCTCAACGGTCAGCGCGCGGCCCTGTTGCGAGCGCTGCCGGAGTATGAATCGATCGGCAAGGGTCGGTTCGATGGGGCGCTGCGCGGGGAGTTCTCCCCCATCATGTATCGCAAGGAACGTTTTGAGGTGCTCGAACACGGCCAGTTTTGGCTCTCGGATACGCCCGACGTTCCGGGCTCGAAATCGTGGGGGAATGCAATCACGCGCATCTGTACCTGGGCGAGACTGCGCGATCGTGAGACCAGCCGAGTGGTTTATTTCTACAACACGCATCTGGATCATCGCTCACCGCCGTCGCAGCAGCGCAGCGCCGAGTTGATCGCCCAGCGAATCGATCAGCACCCCAACACAACCGACCCCGTCATTCTCGTCGGCGACTTCAACGCGGCCGAGGACACCTCAACGATTCGTTACCTCAAGGGCGAGGTCGATCGAGCGTACGAAACGACCGAAGACCCCCCACCATCGCCGAAGCTGCGCGATACGTTTCGAGTGTTACATCCGGACGCAACGAACGTCGGCACCTTCAACGGATTTCGTGGTGCAAGCGACAGAGGGAAGATCGACCATGTCTTTGTGAGCGCCGGCGTGACGGTGATCAGTGCCGAAATCGTGCATGACAACACGAACGGCCGATATCCTTCCGATCACTTTCCCGTCACGGCGACGATCCTTCTCATTGATGGAGAAGTCCCAACCAACGGACCCGCACCGTAGCGACCGCGCCCCCGGCCCCGGATTCCTCCAAACGAATCCTTGCCTGTCCAAGGTCTACGGTGATATCCTTGCGGTAGATGCCTCACGAGTCTGAAGCTGCACCGCTGATTCCGCCCGACAAGGTCTGGTCACATTCGCCCAACGGCGTTCGCGATGAGAAATCGGTCTATCGCCTGCCGCGCAGTGAGGTGCTCCCATACTTGATCGAGCAAACGAGCTTCATGCAGACCTCGTCCAGTCCGGCCAACGAGGCATCCCGCCGTGTCATTTACCAAGAGCAATACCCCCACTTGCACGGTCCGATTGAGCCGTTGGGGCCGAGCGCCACGTGGTCGGCCGAGGATGTCGAACGCGAAATCCGCGCGTTTGTCGAGCACTATGCGACGGCGCATCTGGATTCGCGATTCGTCAAGATCGGCCACACGCCGGTGCTCGAAGATCACGTCTACACCGACGGCGAGCTGACGTTGCCCCACGCAATCGTGCTCGGCCTGCCGATGCGGTACGAAGATACGAACGCCGCGCCGGAACCCAAAGCGGGCGAGGAAGTGACGCGCAACTACATGGAGCTGGGTGGGCTGACGTTGGCGCTGGGCACGTGGCTGCGCGAGCGCGGATACGCCGCTGAGGTGCATCATCCGCGCGGTGATAAGGAAATGAACTGCGAGGCCCTGTT
>JADFNO010000252.1 GCA_022563315.1 Planctomycetota bacterium
GCCGTCAAGCATCGTGGGCGTGTGCAGCCGGGAGACATCGTCGCGGTGGTCGGATGCGGTGGGGTGGGACTCAACGTGGTTCAGTGTGCGACTCTGGCTGGTGCGAGGGTGATCGCCATCGATGTGAGCGAGCAGCGGCTCGATATCGCCCGCACGCTGGGGGCGGTGGAGACGGTGAATCCCAACGAGGTGGAGCGTATCGACAGGCACGTTCGCAAGCTGACGGACGGCGGGGTAGACGTGGCGTTCGAGGCCATCGGCAATCCGAAGACGATGCGGGTGGCATTCAGTCTTCTGCGACGTGGTGGCCGTCTCTGTGTGATCGGCTATTCCGCCGATGAGGTTACCCTGTCCGCTGCGAAGCTGATGTATTTCGAGTTGGAAGTGGTGGGATCACTAGGGTGCGGTGCAGGCGAGTACCCCGAGATCATCGGCCTGGTTGAGGCCGGCAGGTTGCGATTGGATATTATCGTTTCGGGTTGTATCCCCCTCGACGACATCAACGATGGATTCGACCGACTGCGTCGCGGTGAGGGGGTGCGGTGGGTGGTGACCCCGTAGGTCCAGCCAAGGGGCAGAACGGTGCGCTATCGATATTGAGGGGCAATTCACCCCTAAGTCACTGCTGGGCTCGACATTCTCGACGTTACAGTTGAGATAGGCCCCAACGGATCAGACAGGAGGCAACATGACCGCAATTTCGTCCGCCCCATCGCCTGCCACGCCCGCCGGACTGGGTCTCTGGCGCACGGCTCAGTTGTTGGGTGTTGTAGCCACCGCGATCCTGCTCGCAGGACTGGTGACCCAGCCGGATCTTGCACTGGACATACTCTGGAATGTGCTCATACCACTGGTGCCGGCGTCGTTGCTGATCAGCCCTGCGATCTGGCGGAACGTGTGTCCACTGGCGACGCTCAACTTGCTGACCAACCGGTCTTCTGTGAGCCGGACGCTCACGCCCGGCCTCCTCCCCGGCGCCGGCGCGATCGGGATCGTCTTGCTAGTGGTCATGGTGCCGGCGCGCAGGTTCCTGTTCAACACCGACGGTTTGGCGCTGGCTATCACGATCGCCGCCGTGGCGGCACTGGCGCTGGTGCTTGGCGGGTTCTTTCAACTCAAAGCCGGATTCTGCAATGCTGTTTGCCCCGTGCTTCCGGTGGAGCGGCTCTACGGTCAATATCCGCTGATGCGAATCAACAACCCGCGGTGCGTTCCCTGTACGATGTGTACGGCCAAAGGGTGCATCGATCTGAACCCGAGCAAGTCGATTGCTCAGACATTCGGGAGCGCGCGCCGTTCGCATGCCTGGCTGCTGAACGGTTTTGGTGTGTTCGCCGCAGCCTTTCCGGGCTTCGTCGTCGGGTATTACACCACGCAAGATGGTCCCTTGGCGACTGTGGGGTCGGTGTACTTGCATATCGCCGTATGGGCGCTGGCGAGCTACCTCGCGACCGTACTACTGGTGTGGTTGTTCAGAGCAAGCGCGGTGCGGGCCATGGTTGTGCTCGCTGCTGCAGCCGCGGGCCTGTACTACTGGTTTGCAGCTGATACCGTGACGACTGCGTTCGAGATACAAGGTGCTCCAACGACGGTGATACGTGTCGTGATGCTGGCGCTGGTGGCGGTCTGGTTGTGGCGCGCTGTGCAGCGCGTGACACGCACCAATTCACGTCCGGTTGCTCACGCCTGATGCTCTCCTTCTGGGGGGCCGTAGCTAGGATACTCTTCCCGACGATATGAAAACGATTATCGAGCCGTTCAGAATCAAGGTTGTCGAGCCTCTGCGCATGACGACGGTGGCGGAGCGGGAGGAGATCCTCAGCGCGGCCCGTCTCAACGTGTTCGGCGTTCGCGCCAGGGATGTGCTGATCGACCTGCTGACCGACAGCGGCACCGGGGCGATGAGCAGCGAGCAGTGGGCGGCCATCATGCGCGCCGACGAGTCGTACGCCGGGGCGGACAGCTTCTACAGATTCCATGAAAAGGTCAAAGCCATCACCGGCTTCGAGCACATCCTCCCCACCCACCAGGGACGCGCCAGCGAGCGCATCCTGTTCGAGCTCGTCGGTGGACCGGGCAAGGTGGTACCGAACAACAACCACTTCGACACCACGCGAGCCAACGTCGAGCGTTCCGGGGCCGAGGCGGTCGATCTGGTCATCGACGAAGCGCGCGATCCGAAGAACCGCCACCCGTTCAAGGGCAACATGGACATCGCCAAATTGCGCGGTCTGATCGATCGGGTGGGAGCGGAGCACATTCCCCTTTGCATGGTCACCGTGACGAACAACAGCGGCGGTGGCCAACCGGTCAGCCTGGAGAACCTTCGGCACGTCAAGGAAGTCTGCCGGGAGCACGGAATCCCCATGTTCCTCGACGCCTGCCGTTTTGCCGAGAATGCCTGCTTCATCAAGAAACGGGAGCCCGGCCTGCAGAACGAATCATGCCGTGCCATCGCGCGCAAGATGTTCGACCTGGCGGATGGGGCTACGATCAGCGCCAAAAAGGACGGGCTGGTGAACATCGGCGGCCTGCTGCTGCTCCGAGACCACAAACTGAATCTCGATGCGCGCAACAACCTCATTCTCACCGAAGGGTTCCCCACGTACGGCGGGTTGGCCGGACGCGACCTGGAAGCCCTTGCACAGGGTCTCGATGAGGTGCTCGACGAGCATTACCTCGAGTACCGGCTGCGAAGCGTCGAGTACCTGGGCGAGCGACTCATCGAGCACGGCGTACCCATCCTCGAACCGCCGGGCGGGCATGCCATCTACATCGACGCCGGGCAGTTTTGCCCGCATATACCGGCACAACAGTTTCCGGCGCAAGCTGTCGTGGTCGGCCTCTATCGGCTGGCCGGCATTCGATCCGTTGAAATCGGCAGCGTGATGTTCGGCGGCACCGGGCGCAAGGTCGATCTCGAACTTGTGCGGCTTGCGATTCCGCGGCGGGTCTACACCCAGTCGCACATGGACTTCGTGATCGAGGCCATCGCGGAACTCTTCGCGCGGCGCGACAGCCTGCGCGGCCTGCGCATCGTCGAGGAACCCGAGACACTGCGTCACTTCACCGCAAAGTTCGAAGAGCTGTCCGCGTAGGCAGCTCCAAGAAGGCGAGCGAGACACCCATCCCATGCGGCGCGGGATCTTCCTGCATGAACGGATCGTCCAATCGATCCAGGCCGCGCCCATGCCATCAGTAGGTCGATCCGAGTAGCACCCTGCGGCCGTGACGCGTCATCCGTCCCGGTGACAACGAGAGGCGACCCTGGCAGATTCACTGCGCGGACTACGGGCTAGTTTGACCGCACACACGGCTTGAACGTCGAGGCCAAACACGAGCCAGAGTCGGATATCAAGTGCAAACAGAAGGAATCAGCCCCGCTGTTCGTTATTCGACCTGAACGTAACGTAATCGAATAGGCCGCGCCCAAGACGCTGCCGCCGAATGGCCGATAACCCTTCCGCTGAGCGCCCCCGAGCGTATAAACTATCGACGCACACGGACGATCGCCCGATAGTGCGTTGGCATGTGTTGTAAGACGCGACCTTACGCCGGGACGCAAGAAACCCGCTCCACGATACAACGGGATCTCAACAAAAGCTCAAGGCGAACATTGAGCTCTTCATCTCGCATTCAGACGCCCGATCAACCGATAACGTGTTCAAGCGGCGCGCCGTGTTATTGGTGCTGCT
>JADFNO010000253.1 GCA_022563315.1 Planctomycetota bacterium
GACGGGAACGATGCAGGGGCGGTACATCTGTTCCGTACCAACGGTAAATCATGGCAGGAGATTGAGAAGTTCACCGCCTCCGACACGGGCGCGGGCGATAGCTTCGGCAGTTCTGTGTCACTCAGTGACGACACCGCCGTGATCAAGGGCGGCGGTAAGGGATACATCTTCGCCGGAATGTCGGGGCTCGATTGTAACGACAACGGCGAGCCGGATGCCTGTGATATCTTCAATGGCACGAGCTCCGACGAGAACAACAACGGGATCCCTGATGAATGTGATTCCATCCCGGGTGATATCAATGGCGACGGGGTGGTCGGCGTGAAGGACCTGTTGATCCTGCTCGCCAACTGGGGATCGTGCGGGGATTGTCAAGACTGTCCTGCGGACCTTGATCGGGATTGCGCCGTGGGTGTAAGCGACCTGCTGATTCTGCTGAGCAATTGGGGATGAGGTAACATGAGCAACCGAAACATTCTTCATCTACTGAGCGCATACACTGTGGCAGTCCTCAACGGCGCTGCCTGGGGGCAGTGTGAGGTTACGCAACTTGCCTCGCAGGGTGGCTTTGGTCGCGTGAGTATCGACGGCGACGTCGCCGTCATCGGCGACACGGATGCGTTTGGCTCCCTCGGGGCGGCGTATGTCTACCGTCGCGGTCCCGGCGGACTGGACGATTGGAATCTGCAAGCCACACTCATGGCGCCCGAGCCGGACGTCGAGGACATCTTCGGCTTCGCGGTTGCTGTGACCGGCAACGTGATCGTGCTCGGGGCGCCCGGCGCAGATGCGCCGGAGTTCGAGAGCGGGGCCGCGTACGTCTTCCGTTACGATCCCCTCGCGGCCCAGTGGGCGCACGAGACAACCCTCACAGCCTCCGATGGCGATATGGGTGACATCTTCGGCTTCTCCGTCGCCATCGACGGTGATGTGATTCTCATCGGCGCTCGGGATGATGAGAACGACGGCCTCTTTCACTCCGGCTCGGCCTACGTCTTTCGTTATGATCCCGATACATCAGGCTGGGTCGAGGAGGCCAAGCTCACCGACCCCAATGCCAAGGAGGACGATCTGTTCGGCGTCTCCGTCTCCATCAAGGGCGATGTCGCGCTGATTGGGGCTCACGGGAACGATCACTTGTATAATTTGTCAGGCTCCGCCTTCGTGTTTCGACGCGAGGGATTGAAGTGGTCGCTTGACGCAGAGTTAGCTGACTTTGATAACCCGCACGTGAGGTGGTTCGGGTTCTCGGTCTCGCTGGCCGATGGCGTCGCCCTGATCGGAGCGCCGGAGGATGACGGCCAAACCGGCGCTGCGTATGTGATGCGCTATGACGGCAAGCGCTGGGTTCACGAGGCCAAGCTGCTGGCTTCCAATCCTGTCGGGCCGTTCCCGTTTCTCGGCCGGGCCGTATCACTGGCAAGTGATGGATTGACCGCCGTGGTCGGGGCATTCCACGATGACGAAGCCGGCAACGAGGCCGGGGCTGTACATCTGTTCCGTACCAACGGCAAGACATGGAAGGAAATTGACAAATTCACCGCCTCCGACACGGGCGCGGGCGATAGCTTCGGCATTTCTGTGTCACTCAGTGACGACACCGCCGTGATCAAGGGCGGCGGTAAGGGATACATTTTCGCCGGCATGTCGGGACTCGATTGTAACGACAACGGCGAGCCGGATGCCTGTGATATCTTCAACGGCACAAGCTCCGACGAGAACAACAACGGGATCCCTGATGAATGTGATTCCATCCCAGGCGATATCGACGGTGACGGCAGGGTCGGCGTGAACGACCTACTGATCCTTCTCTCCCGCTGGGGGCCGTGCAAGAACTGCGACGATTGCCGGGCAGACCTCGATGGTGATTGCAGCGTGGGCGTGAAGGATTTGTTGATACTACTGGGTAATTGGGGGTAGGACGTAACCATAGATGAACACAGATGAGCACAGATTGACGAAGGTAATGGTTGCAGCCATTACGGTATTGCTCCTGATGACGAGACAGGCCTTGGCGCAGCCGTGCGGTGGTTACGAGGTCACGGCGATTATCCAAGCACCCGACTGCCCGCCGTTTGGTTTTCCGCCGACGATTGGAAGGGGTATCAGCGAGCCGATTGATGGCGGTCTGCCCAATGTTGTGGGCTACTACCAGTCCTGCACCATCGGTCCGGACACGGCGTTCCTCTGGATTGGGAACGAAGACAACTTCATCACGCTCCCGATGCCGCCAGGAACTATATCCAGCCGGGCCTACGGCATTGCGGGCACGCAGATCGTGGGCGCTTTCGATCTGAGTGGCGACGGACTAGGCGGACTCGCGTTCGTCTACAACTATGACGCTGACCAATTCACGAATCTCGGCACCTTCCCCGGCGGCAACTTCAGCGTAGCTACGGCGGTGAACGGGGCTGGTCAAATCACGGGGTTCTGGGGGGACTTTGTCAACGGAGATCCTGCCCGCGAGGCGTACATCTGGGAGAACGGGCGTATGACAAGCCTCGCCGCAGACCTCGGCACACCGGGGAGCGAAGCCCATGATCTAAACTGCACGGGACAAGCGACCGGCTGGATGGGGATTGCACCGCATATCAACTCAAATGCGTTCGTGTGGGATCAGGGCGAGGTCACAGTCCTGCCCTTCATTCCAGGCGGATTCTCAAGTGCGGGCGCTGCGATTAATTCCCGAGGTGACGTGGCCGGGCTTGGGTGGATGTTTGACAAGGACGCCAACGAAGATGTCCGCCGCGCCTTTGCCTGGATCGACGGTGAAATGATTCTGTTGGGTACGGTCCCGGGCTATCCAGAGTCTTCCGCGAAGGGCATCAACGATGATCAAACCGTTGTGGGCCATGCCTTCACCAATACATCGCGCGCCTTCGTCTGGAAAGACGGATTGATGACGACATTGAACGATCTGGTTCCCCCGGAGTTTGGGTTGAATATCAAGGTCGCCAATGCGATCAATCAGACGGGCCAGATAACGGGTCAAGCGACTAGTCCGGACGGAGTAGTCGCGTTGGTTTTGACGCCAATTAAACCACGCTTGGGTGATCTGGACGGTGATTGCCACGTCGGCGTAAAGGATCTGCTGATCCTTCTTGGCAGTTGGGGTCCATGTGATAACTGTGAAAATTGCCCACCCGATCTGAACGGGGATTGTGTTGTCGGCGTCGTCGATCTCCTCATGTTGCTAGGAAACTGGGGGTAAAGACCAAGGACACAGTCCGGCCCTCGACGAGGTGTCGAATGGCTGGCACAAGTTTTGAGCCTTACGATTTCAAGGAGAAAACATCATGAAACGGAAATCAGGCAAACTTTGGCGATTCTTGACCGTCCTCGCTGCCCTCGTGATGGGTGGCGCCATGACCCCCGGCGCGGCCGCCCAACCATTCGCAGACTGGTTTGTTGACGGTACCACTGGCAGTGATAGCAACACAGGCCAGACCTGGGGTCAGGCGTTTGCAACACCCCAGAAGGCCCTCGACGCGGCACAGCCGAATAGCGGTGAGGTGATCTTCGTGGCCGTTGGAACGTACTATCCTGAGAAAAAAAGGGGACGGGAGTGAATGCCATGTAGCGAAGTCGTAAGTCCTTTTGCCACCGCGCTTTAGCGGCGGTGGCGCAAAACAGAACCTCCGGTCATGATGTTGGTTGCACAAACCACCAAGACAGGAGGTCTGCTCATGACCAG
>JADFNO010000254.1 GCA_022563315.1 Planctomycetota bacterium
ATACGTTCACCATCATCACTGCCAACTTCATCAGTGGCGACTTTGATTTGCTCACACTGCCCAAGCTCCCGCCGCCGCGGTTCTGGGAGGTCATCCAGGGCGCGAACTCGGTGGCGCTTCACGTCGGACCCGTCATCCCCGGCGACCTCGACGGTGACGGATCGGTCGGCGTCAAGGACCTGCTGACTCTGCTCGGCGATTGGGGGCCGTGCGACGACTGCAACGATTGCCCGGCTGATCTCGACGACGACTGCTCAGTCGGCGTGGTGGATCTTCTCATTCTGCTGGGGAATTGGGGGTAGATGAAGAAGGCCCCGATGGAATCGGGATCTCCGCTACGCTTCGACATCAGGAAGAAGGCATCGTGGCATCGAGGGGGAAGAAGACGGCATTTGGCATTTGGCATCGGTGAGAGGGGAAGACCTGTTTAGCCGCGAGCCGGAGGCGAGCGCGTCGAATGCAGAACGCCTGAACGCTCAAAGGCCCGCTCACTGGAGTCCGGTCTCTTGACACCCAAGCCGTAGGGATCGAGCCCTTGGCTGGTCCAGGGAAGACCTTCGAGATCGGTCACCAGGGGGAGCAGAGGTCGGCGGTCAGCCCCTGGTGCCCGAGGCCGGCGAAAAAAAACTTCGCAAGTCGCGCAAGATTAGTGCGAAAACGGCATATCTACATGTAGGCGCCGGAGTGCATCTCGCTCGGCGTCTGGCGACGCACAGGCTTAGCCGTCGTCAATCGACCTTACCGAGCACCTGAAGGAGGTGCAATTCCGTGCTTATATCCTTTTCTGACAAGCACTTGCGCTCTGTTTGCCCGTTCGCCGACGGTTCGCATGATTCCGGACTCGTGGCTGGCGTCGCGTCCCAGCGTCGCGCCGACCGCCCGCCGGTCGAATTCCTAGATTTTGCCAGACCGCTCCGCCGGGCGCGGTATAGTTCCCTTGATGGCACGTTCGTGTGCCGAGCTGATCGGACAGCCCAACCGTTCATACATTCAGTTCGCACTTATCCGCCGGGATCTCCGGCAGACCATTTCTTCTCGGGCCGTTTCGGTCGACAACCTGACCTGCGTGTTTCACAGGCCGATGGCGCTGCGGCGGTGTTGCTCTTTTGCGACCGCACGCACCGGCAGACCTGCCGGTGGTGCATTCCGTTTCTTCATTTCAGATGGAGGTTGTTATGTGTACGAGAACTCTGAGTCATTGCGTTTGTGTCGTCGGACTGCTCTGGTCGATGAGTACCGCCCTGGGGTCCGGCCGGGCAGCGGCCCAGACTATCACCGAGATCATCGACTTTACCGGCGACGGCGCGGGCAATTTCTTTAGTCAACCTTTCGGCATCGCCGTGGACGCCGCGGGCAACGCCTACGTGGCGGGACGCTTCAGCGACAACGCCTTCAAGATCACACCCGCCGGGGTCATCACCGAGATCATCGACGCTACCGGCGACGGCGCGGGCAATGGCCTTGATGGTCCTTTCATTATCGCCGTGCACGCCGCGGGCAATGTCTACGTGACGGGACAGTTCAGCGACAACGCGTTCAAGATCACGCACGCCGGGGTCATCACCGAGATCATCGACTCTACCGGCGATGGCGTGGGCAATGGCCTTAATCAGCCTCTCGGCATTGCCGTGGACGCTACGGGCAACGCCTACGTGACGGCAGGCGGCACCACCAACGCGTTCAAGATCACGCCCGCCGGGGTCATCACCGAGATCATCGACATCGCCGGCGACGGCGCCGGCAATGGCCTTAGTCATCCTTTCGGCATCGCCGTGCACGCCTCGGGCAACGTCTACGTAACGGGTTTTTACAGCGACAACGCCTTCAAGATCACGCCCGCTGGGGTCATCACCGAGATCATCGACTCTACCGGCGACGGCGCGGGCAATAGCCTTGATGCTCCTTGGGGCATCGCCGTGGACGCTGCGGGCAACGCCTACGTGGCGGGTAGCTTCAGCGACAACGCCTTCAAGATCACGCCCGCCGGGGTCATCACCGAGATCATTGACTCTACCGGCGACGGCGCGGGCAATATCCTTAATAAGCCTCGCGGCATCGCCGTGCGCGCCGCGGGCAATGCCTACGTGACGGGACAGTCCAGCCTCAACGCCTTTAAGATCACGCGGGCGCCGAACTGCAACTGCCCCCACGACCTGGATGGCGACGGCAATGTGGGCGTGGCTGATCTGCTCTCATTGGTGATGAGTTGGGGCCCATGCAAAGGCTGCCTCGCCGACTTCGACGGTAACGGCTCCGTCGGCGTCTCCGACCTCCTCGCCCTCCTCGCCAACTGGGGGCCGTGTCTATGACGAACGCATCACTGCCGACGGCGTCGTCGGCACCCGCGACCTACTCATTCTCCTCGGAAATTGGGGGCATACCGAGACAAAGGGAGGCTAAACCATGGCCGCGTCGCTGGCTATGGCCGGTGCGGCGGTGTTGCTCTCTTGCGATCGGACGCGCCGGCAGATCTGTCGGCGGTGCATTGGGTTTCCTCATTTCAACGGAGGTTGTTATGTGTACGAGAACTCTGAGTCATTGCGTTTGTGTCGTCGGACTGCTCTGGTCGATGGGCACCGCCGCGGCCGACATACTCCACGTCCCCGGCGACTACCCGACCATACAGGAGGCCATCGATGCAGCCGTGGATGGTGACGAGGTGGAGGTCCATCCGGGCACCTACTTTGAAACCATCAATCTGCTCGGTAAGGCGATCACAGTTCGAAGCTCCGATGGTGCCGGCGTGACCACAATCGACGCTGACGGCACAGGCACAGTTGTGACCTGTACCAGCGGGGAGGGCTCGGAAACCATTCTCGAGGGTTTCACCATCACCGGTGGTAACGCTATCCCGGGTGGCGGAATGGCCAACATGTTCGACAGCAGCCCGACAGTCACCGATTGCACGTTCATCGGGAACACGGCCGTCGAGGGCGGTGGCATGTTCAACGCCTTCGGCAGCAGCCCGACGGTCACGAATTGCACGTTCATTGGGAATACGGCGGACGAAGGCGGCGGGATGTACAGCGTCTTGGGCTCTCCGACAGTGACCGACTGCACATTCACCGCCAACTCCGCTGACGAGGGCGGCGGGATGTGGAACCTCGCGAGCGACTCGACGTTGACCAACTGTACCTTCAGCGAAAACTCGGCCGACGGCCACGGCGGCGGGATTTATGACGGATTTGGTAGCCCGACGGTAACTAGCTGCTCGTTCAACGACAATACGGCAGGGTCCCAAGGCGGCGGCATGTATGAGGAGGGAGGAAGCGCCAACATCACAAGTTGTACCTTCACCAGCAATTCGGCCAACAGTGGCGGTGGAATATTTGCTTTGAATAGTGCGTCAATCCTGACCAAATGCATCTTTACCCATAACACAGCCTCCAGGGGCGGCGGGATGCACAACATTGGCGGCAGCCCGACGGTCACCAACTGCACGTTTAGCGGGAACACAGCCAACTCCAGGGGCGGCGGGATGTACAACAACAACAGCAGCACGACGCTGACCAACTGCACGTTCAGCGGGAATACGGTCAGCGGCAGTTTTACCTTTGGCGGAGGGATGTTCAACGACCACAGCAACCCGACGCTAACCAACTGCACATTTAGCGGAAACACGGTCTCGAGCACCTTTTTTCAAGCATTGGGCGGCGGGATGAACAACAGCAACAGCAG
>JADFNO010000089.1 GCA_022563315.1 Planctomycetota bacterium
GGATGGTGATCTCACACTCGTGCGTCCGCTGCTCGGCTTGCGCAAGGTGAATTGTGAGGCATTTTGCCTGATGGCTGAGCTGACGTTCCGGCGCGACCCTAGTAACGACGACGCGACACAGGTTCGCGGCCGACTGCGGCGCGATGTCCTGCCAGTCTTGGAAGAGCTGTGGCCGCAGGTCGGTCGCCGCGCTACCGGCGCTGCTGACGCCCTGGCCATGGCTCGTGATGCACTGGAGGCCCAGCTCGAAAGTTCCTTCGGCCCATCGACCACACGGGCGTGGGATCGGGCTGCCCTGGCAGCGTTGCCGTTGCCAGTCATTGCGGCCGGCCTACGCCGCGCTGCCCTTTGCGCCGCACCGGATATCGCTGACACATTGGGTCAAGACTCGCTCAGTCAAGCGGCTGAGGCGGTTACCGCTGACGATCGTTCGCCCAAACGGTTCGACTGGCCGGGGGCGTTGGTCCTAACCGTGACCTCCAAGCGCGTCGAGCTTGGCTGAACTCGCAATGCTGACCTGGCTACGATCAATCTTCTATGCTTCGCAACAAACATTTCGATCTCGCGGTACGTCGTCATCAACAGGAAAATTAGACGTGAGCAATCCCAAGACGGTCGTTCTCGTCGGTCATTGCGGCCCCGACATGTTCATGCTCAAGACGGCGGTCGGCCGGGCGCTTCCTGAGGCGACCATCGTCTTCGTAAACGATACTGTTGCGCTCAGCGAATACCTCACGTCGGACTCGTTGCTCCTCGTGAATCGCGAACTAGACGGTGGCTTTGATAGAAAAAGCGGTATTGACTTGATCAGCCAAATCGCGAAGCAAGATGACCCGCCCATCGCGATGTTGATATCAAATCTTGAAGATGCCCAATCCCAAGCTGTCGCTGCCGGCGCAAAGCCCGGCTTCGGCAAATCACAACTTTATGAAGAATCAACTGCCGAGATTCTGCGTGAATCCATGTCGCTACGGTAGAATAGGGG
Source organism: Planctomycetota bacterium (assembly GCA_022563315.1). GTDB lineage: Bacteria > Planctomycetota > Phycisphaerae > Phycisphaerales > SM1A02 > JADFNO01. The sequence continues at coordinate 986 of JADFNO010000089.1, forward strand.
ACGATCGAAACGTCGAAGGAGAACTCCATGATTCGCCATTCCATCCGTTGGTTGGCCTTGCTGGGACTGTGCAGCTTCCTTTTCGCCCAGCCGCCGGAACGTTCATCGCCGTTTGATGAGGCCCAAGAGTTCGGCGTCTACGTTCAAGCACTAGAGATCACGGTCGAGCCAGAGGATGTCGATCGTTTCGAGAACGCCGTTGGAACGATTGCACGCGAGGCGGCGACATCGGATATAGGCGAAGATCATGAGTGGATTCTTTACCGCGCCGGCCTGCACAGGTATTGGGCGATTCTCTTCAGTGAGAAACTACAGGATTTCGACACAATGGAATCTCTCAGGCAGGCGTTCGCCGGCACTGCGTCCGAGGTTCGTTTTCAAACCGCCGTGGATGAACTACTGGAAACGCGCTTCCTTGTTGAGAGCCAGGTCATCACTCAGATGGTAAATCCTTGGAGCACCGTGGAAGGGATGTCTACCGCGACACACCCCAAGGCGCGAGTGGTCAAGTACGCGGTGAAGCCGAATAGGCATGATGAATTCGACGCGGCGATTCGCGATTATGTGCGGCTACTCAAGGAGATCGAATATCCCTATCCGATCGAGGGTTTCCGATGGCAATTTGGTCGGCCCGGGGAGAATTGGCTCGTCACGTTCCCAGATAACTGGTCTGATTTTCACGGCGTAAACGATCTTGACACAATTGCTCGCCAGCACGATGCACACGAGCGACTCCAAGTCATTCGATCCCGAATTGACAATGCGGTGAGGGCCACGACACAGCACGACCTCGACTTCGTCGCCTCATTGAGTTATTCGTCCGAGTAACGCTTCCTCATCCAATCCGCTCCTGCCCATTCATATATGGCCGCAAGACCTCGGGCACTGTGACCGAACCATCCTTGTTCTGATACATCTCCAAGATGGGAATCAGAATCCGCGGGCTGGCGGCGACGGTGTTGTTCAGCGAATGACAAATCACAGTTGACCCGGACGAGTCGCGGTATCGCATATTCAATCGTCGGCACTGATAGTCATACAAGCGCGACGCGGAATGTGTTTCGCCCCAATCGCCCGCTTGCGCGCTTCCGGGGGCGCTTCCGGGGGCGGGGGTTCGGCCGGGCATCCAGCATTCGATGTCGATCATGTCCGCGTTCTTGGGGCCAAGATCGCCCGTGCAACACTGCACCAGTCGATAGGGCAGCTCCAACCGTTGCAAGAACGATTCAACGATCCCGATCATCGTCTGATGCCAATGGCGACTTTCCGCTTCGTCCGCTTTGCAAATGACGACCTGCTCGACCTTGTCGAACTGATGGACGCGAAACAGCCCGGCCGTGTCCTTGCCCGCAGCCCCGGCTTCTCGTCGAAAGCACGTGGAGACGGTCGCGTACTTCAACGGCAACGAATCGGCATCGAGAATCTCATCACCGTGCAAGCCCATCAGGCTGACTTCGCCGGTGCCAACGAGAAACAGATCGTGCCCCGCGCCGCGCTTGGATTCCTCGATGTGGTAGGCCTGATCGCGCCCGGCGGGAAAAAACCCAGTGCCCACCATCGCCTCTTCGCGGACAATTACCGGAGCCGACAGTGCTGTAAATCCGTGTTCGTTGACGACGTAGTCCAATGCCAAGCGAAGCACCGCTTGATGCAATCGAGCGCCATCGCCTCTGAGAAAATAAGACCGCGTCCCCGCCATCTTCACGCCGCGCTCAAAATCAACGAGGTTCAGATCGCGCACCAACTCGAGATGCGTCTTGGGGACAAACCCCTTGTTGTCGACAAACGACTTATCGGGATCAAACCAACTCGGATGCCAACGGCGAAGTTCGACATTGTCCGCGGGCGAGTCGCCGGCGGGCACATCCCGATCCGGCGGCTGCGGCACTGCGAGCCAAAGCTCTTTCCACTGAGGCTCAATCTCAGCAAGCGTCCGATCAACCGACTGAATCTCGGTTTTGAGTTCGGCGGGCTTTTCCTGGAGCGCCTGAATCTTTTTCTGAATCGCGTCGCGCTGCGGGCCTTGGGCTGATTTGAGCTGCCCTTGGAGCGTTCCGATTTGCGGTCCGATCTCCTTGCTGAGGCGCTTTTGCTCAGCTCGTTTGGTTTCCCGCTCGGCCGTCAACGCTCGTCGCTGCTCGTCCAGATTCACCAGCCGATCGACGTCGACATCGATGCCCTTGGCGAGAGCGCCGCGGCGAAAAACATCGGGGTCCTGGCGAAGGAGCTTCAGGTCGATCATCGGCGCGGCATAGTACAGGAGAAGGCATCAAGGCAGAAGAAGGCACTTGGGATTAGGCACTTGGCACGAGGGAAGACTTTAATCGCCGCGTTTCGCCGGCGGGCTTGACCCGCCGAGGATTGCACAAGGCATCGAGGTTCTATACGCCGCGGTCGCGGTAGGTTGGCGGCGCTGCCCAGCGCATTTTTTCGAGCAGGATTTCCCAGAACGCAGTCGAGGGGTTGGCCACGAACCGCGCTTTGCGGGTATGACTCTTGATGGTGATCCGCTGACCGGCTTGCACCGACACGGAGACCTGCCCATCGAGCACAAGCGACGTGCCCTCGTTGGCGTGTTTCACCTGAATATGCAGTTGACATTCCGGGCAAAGCACAAACGGTCGAAACGCAAGACTGTGCGCTCCCAACGGCGTCACGATTATCGCTTCGAGCTTGGGGTCGAGAATCGGTCCGCCCGCTGAGACGTTGTAGGCGGTGGATCCGACGGGGCTGGACACAATCACACCATCGCCGCGGAGCGACGGTCCCTCGGCATTGTCGATTCGCAACCCCAGCTCGATCATGCGGAAGGGAGGCCCGGCCGTCACCACGCAGTCGTTGACCGCCCGCCCGCTGTGGACGGATTTGCCGTTCGCGTCATAGACCTCGGCGGCCAGCATCATGTGCTCGATGATCGGGGGGTTTGGTCCGAACACGACTTCGGCGTGCTGCTGGAGACTGGCCCAATCGAACGCAGCGAGGAACCCGAGTCGGCCGAAGTTGACGCCGACCAACGGCAGTTGTCGATCCACGACCCGCCGAGCCTGGCTCAGCAGTGTTCCGTCCCCGCCAAGCACCACCGCCAGATCGGCGTGTACGTCCTGCGGCAACGGCTCGTGGTCGGTCTCGAACTCGCCGGTGATCTGGGCGTGCTGAGCGACCCCCGCCCGAACCTCCTCCAGAACGTCCAGCACCTCCCGGCGGGTGCGATCGACCAACAACAAGACGCGCGGTTTCGCCATAGGAGGAGATTGTAGGGCCCAACTCGGTGTTTAGCGGTGGGCCTCCGGACCACGGGCTTCTATCCATGATCCACTATCATGCCCCCGACCAATCATCGAGGAGTCATTCAGGAGTCAACCAATGTCATCATTGCTTCGCTTGTCCGTTGTGGTTGTGCTGTCGACCACGGCTGGATGCACAAGTAGAAAACCAACCTTTCAAGGAATCCCAAGCGATCGCGCCGCGGTTATTGCGGTGGCGAACGACCTTTTCGCCGCGATGCGCGCGCGTGATGCTGACGCAATGCGCGCGCTGCAGACTTCCGAGGTGGCCATGATCCGAGTCACAGAGGATGCGCCACCCTTTATTCACGTGGGATCGCCGGATGTGTTTATCAACGCCATCGTCAACGCCCCGGCCGAGCCGCGCGAACGGATGTGGGACCCGGAGGTGCGCATCGACGGTGATCTCGCCACCCTCTGGGCGCCCTACGAGTTTTACCTGGGCGATCGCTTCAGCCACTGCGGCGTGGACGCCTTCCAATTCGTCCGCGTCGACGGCAGTTGGAAGATCGTCTCGATCGCCTTCACCAGGCGAAACGAAGGCTGCGACGACGCCCCGCCGCCGTAAGCTATTACCGAAGCCGGACATGACGAGCGCGATTCCCATCGGGAGAGGAATGTCCGGGTTGAACCGCACTTATTCACAACCGCCGTGCCGTCCCCCGATATGGACCGCGGTCTGTACACTTCCTGGCGTCAATGTCTACAGGAGAAGCACAGCAATGGGTCGAGTCATCACTTTCATCTACGGGTTGATTTGCTACCTCGCGTTCTTCGGGACAATCCTCTATGCGATCGGGTTTATCGAGAACATGGTCGTGCCCAAGGGCATCGACGACGGCACGGTCGGATCAGCAGGGCAATCCATCTTGATCAATGTTCTGCTGCTGGGGGCGTTCGCCCTTCAACACAGCATCATGGCTCGCCCGGCGTTCAAGGTCTGGTGGACCAAGATCATTCCCAAGCAGATCGAACGGAGTACGTACGTGCTCCTGTCAAGCGGATTGCTCTGCCTGATGTTCTGGCAGTGGCGACCGATGACGACGGCCCTTTGGAGTATTGACCAGCCGATCTTGAAGCACGGCCTCCATGGCATCTCGTTCCTCGGCTGGGCGATGGTGTTCTACAGCACGTTCATCATCAATCACTTCGATCTCTTCGGTTTGCGACAAGTGTTCTTGTACCTCCAGGGCAAGCCATACACAGATCTCAAATACGCAGAGCGATCGCTCTACAAGCTCGTTCGCCACCCGCTGTATCTCGGGTTCATCACGGCGTTCTGGTTCACGCCTGACATGACGCAAGGACACCTGCTGTTCGCAGCAGTCACGACCGCGTACATACTCGTGGCGATTCAACTGGAGGAGCGCGACCTGATGAAGGGGCTCGGCCAGGACTACATCGACTACCGCAAGCGCGTCTCAATGATCCTGCCAATTCCCAAAGGCAAGGGGACTGCGTAGCGACGAGGGGACAAATGGCGTTTCGCGAGGTCTTCCTCTTGCCTCACGTTGCATCCCGCGGGTATGCACCCGCAGCTATGACGAGGACGCTGAGCGCGCCAAAAACCCCAATAGCCGTTGCTTCACCGCCGGCCATTCGTCGTCGATGATGCTGTAGTACACCGAATCGCGGATGTGTCCAGTGTGCGTTGTGTGTGACTTGCGCAGCACGCCTTCTTTGACAGCCCCCAAACGCTCGATCGCCCGTCGTGACCGTTCGTTCCGCGCATCCGTCTTGAATTGCACGCGGACGGCGCCAAGCTGCTCAAACGCATGCGTGAGCAACAGATACTTACACTCAGTATTCACCGCGGTTCGTTGATATTTCGTACCGATCCACGTCCAACCGATCTCTAGCATTCGATGTGCAGGCGAGATATTCAAATACCGCGTCGAACCGATCGCGCGTTGATCAGTTTTGCTCACGATGGCGTAGGCTATTTCGTTGCCACGAGCCATGGATTGCGTAACGGCCTCGGTCCATTGGCGAACTTCATCCAACGATTGCGGCATCGGCACCCATTTGTACCGCCAGATGGATTCGTCATTACCCGCTTCATACAGGTCCGCAGCATGACGAAGTTCGATCGGCTCGAGTCGAACGTGATCGCCGTCCAGCACGATTGGTTTGGGTTCGAAGATCAATGATTGCATTGATGAAGTGTAGCGGTGTGTCGTTGAAGAGTTGGGGCAAGCTCAACGGCTAAACGCGGAATGATCTACGACACCAATCCCTTGGTCAGGCGCATGAAGGCGGTCTCGAGGTTCACCTTCTCCTGGTACATCGACGAGAGGCGGAACCCCTGGGCGATGAGACGATTGGGCAGATCCGAGATCGGCAGGCCGCTGTTGGGATCGATGGTGATGTCCAGCCGGGCCTGGCCGTTCTCGTGCGTGATGTCCACCGTCATGATCCCGTTGACTTCGGCCAGCAGCTTCGCAGCCTCCTCGACGCGGTCGTCAACGATGATGTGGACGACCTGGCCGATGTTCGCCTTGGCGAGAACGTCCTGGACCGGCCCGGAGAACAGAAGTTCGCCCTGTTCGATGATGCCGATGTAATCGCACAATTCCGCCAGCTCGTGCAGGATGTGTGAGCTGATGAGGATGGTCTTGCCCATCCGCCGCAGCTCTTTGAGCAGTTCGCGGATTTCAATTCGCGCGCGCGGGTCGAGGCCCGACGCCGGCTCGTCCAGCAACAACACCCGCGGATCGTGCAGCAACACGCGCGCGATCGACAGCCGCTGCTTCATGCCGCGGCTCAAACCATTGACCTCGGTGTTCGCCTTGTAGTTCAGATCGGTGAGGTCCAACACGTCCCGTACGACCAGGAGGCGCTGCTTGCCGTGGATGTTGTAACAGGCGGCGAAGAACTCCAGATACTCACGAACCACCATGTCCTCGTACGCGCCCATGAAGTCGGGCACGTATCCGATGAGCGGCCTGATCTGCGGGTTCTGGTAGCCCACGACCCGGCCGTCGATCCGGGCCTCGCCCCAGGTCGGCTTGAGCAACGTGGCGAGGATTTTGATGGTCGTGGTCTTGCCGGCGCCGTTGGGCCCGATGAACCCGTAGCACGCGCCGTCCTCGATCGAGAGGTTCAGATTGTTCAGTGCGACCAACTCGCCATACTTCTTGGTGAGGTTGATCGTCTCGATCATCGGCATGTCATCGTTCCCACAACGCCCCGATGCGGTTTCCCTACGACGAGGCAACCGTACGGGTTCGTAGCATCCTATTCTTCGGGCGGCTCGTTCGTCAGTTCCTCTTCTTCCAGCGGCAGCGGATAGATCCAGCGGACGATCGTCAGCCCCGAGCTGTCGGGCGGGTTGCCGTCCACGCGCAGCGGGATCGGGCATTGAGAGTCCCGCAGCTGGCCCATCACGATCAGACACGGTCGCGTCAACCAGGCCGAGAGGTCCAGTTCCCGCCCCAGGAGCCGCGTCAGCACCAGATTCTTTTCTGGGTCCCGCCGTCCCTGGCGATGATACCTCGGCGGCGTGATCTGATGGAAGAAACTCAGCATCTCGAAATGTCGCCGAACGTCGTCGTCTCTCAGCGGCGACTGACTTCCCGGCACCGCAAAGCCGCCCTGTCCCGCATACTGCTCGATATACCGCCGTAGCGTGTTTCGCTCAAACCCGGTTTGCCCGGAGGGTCTCAATTTTTCTGTGCTGAACGACAACGGTGCGTGCGGAACCCAGGGGCCGACCGCCCACATATGCCCGATGTTCAGGGCCTTGCCCGATTGTAAGGCCGGCACCCAGGCGAGTTCCGCATCGCCGTCTCTGGCCCATCTGCGGGGTGCAAGGCGGTTGTTGGTCACCCACACGACGAGCACGTTTTCCAGGGTACCGGGGAGGTCATGAATGAGGCTTCCCACGAGCCGTTGATCGCGCTCGCCCCGCGCGTCCCTCTGAACGCGCATCGGATCATCGGGATCGACCCGGATCATCCCGCCCCATTGCGGGTCCAGCGCCCCGAGCCAGCTTGCATACATCTGCGAGACGCTGGCGCGAGTGGGGATGCGATAGTCAGCCGGGGCTTTGGCGACATCAATGCGATACGGCGCGACGTTGGGGAATCGTTGCGGGTCCTGTTCGGGGGCTGACCACGTCAGCAGCAGGTCGCGCTGGGCCGGGTCGGAGTCGATGGAGACGCGAGCGGTGCCGTAACTGGGAACGTATAGCGTCAGCCAGCTCGCGGCGCGCTGGAGGTGCAGCTCATCCGGCCGTTGGTCGTCGGCGGGGCGAGCGATGTAATCCAGGACGGTGACGTGTCTCAGTTCGATACTGTTCTCGCGCAGCTGGTCGACGCCCACCCAGGCCACGGCGGTGAACACGGCGGCGGTGGCGGAAAAAACGAGCCAACTGTGTCGCGTCAGACCCCGCTGCTTCAGGACGAAGAACCCCACCGGACCCGCCACCAGGAAGTAGACGACGAAAAGCACAACCGCGGCGAGTATTCCCGTTGAAGGGTTGCCCGTCTTGGAAAGTTGATCCGCCAACAGCCGGCCGTCGCCGATCCGCCGATGGTCGCGGCCGCGGCCCGCCAATCGGTCCTGATCGTCCATCGCCGCTAATTCGCGGGCACGGGGCGTGTCCGACCGCCGCCCCAGCACGCGATTCCAAAAGACATCAGCCTCGGGAAGCCCCATGCTCGCCAGCCGTTGCGACGCCAGATCAAGGCCGATGATCGTGATCCGACCGTGACCGTAGGTGCGCTGAATGACGACGACGCGCCCGTCCGGCAGGGCGATCAGCGGTTCGTAGTAGTTGTCCAGGGCATCGAAGGTCGAGCCGATGGCCTTGAACACGCGAATACTCACCTCAAAATCCCGCAGCGCCCGATCGGACTTGGAGATGACCCCCAGAAGCTCGGATAGGGGCACGGCCTCGTCCTTGCGCGGCGCGCGCTGGGGGAGCAAGGGGTCCAGGTCGGTCACCCCGCCGCGGCCCAGCGCCCACGGATTGCCCGCCGACGGAAGCGCGATGATCAGGTGCCCGCCCCGCCGGATGTATTCCGCTAACGCAGCGGCGGTGTTGGCCCGCAGCTCCTGTGGTAACGCGTCCGACCACACCACTGCTTCGAACACCCGCAATCCGTCCCAGCGGTCCGGCAAACGATCCGGCCGAATCCCCGCCACGATCAGCGTCTGCTCGTGCGCGCCCGGCGGGTTGGCCAGCTGCGCCGTAGGGTTCATGTAATCGTCCAGCTTCATCACGGCCCGGCCGACGACCGCGATCATCCCCACGTTCGCGCCGACCCGTTGCGTGCTCACGAGACTCGGACTGATCCGCGTCCCGCCGATCTCGCCTCCCCGCTTGCCGTCGTTCTCCTCGAAGACGCGCACCGTCCAGGTGTCGTTGAGTCCGGTCTTTGCCGACAGCGTCGCATAGAGCCAGACGAATGCCGGCGTGCCGGGCGTCAGCGTCAGTGATCGCCCGTACTCGGCCGGATCGCCCTCGGCGTTGGGCACCTCCCACTGCACCCAGCATGGGGCCGGCTCGTCCAGGGAGCTTGTCAGCTTCAACCGGATCGCGGTGATGCCGCCGGGCCGAAACCACGACCCGACGCCGAACTGATCCAGTTCAACCGTCACGTCACTGGACTGGGCGGCCGCCGTGGACGCGATGGCGGCCAAGGCCAAGAGTGCCGGAAAAATGAATCGGCGGACAATCACCACCCAAACTGTATCCCCAAGTCCCGGCCGCTCAACCCGAGGTGAGGCGCTTTGGCCCGGTCGAGCCGCAATTCGAGCCCTATGGCCGCCCGGACGTGCCGTGGGGCAAGCTGGGCCCGGGTAAAGTTGCCCCAACCGCCAGCCGATCCTGCCCACATGCTCGCTGCGTCCCTATCCAATGACGTCTGGCTCGGCGTCGGATTCATCGCCGCCATCACCGTTCTGGCTTGTCTGGGGCTAATCTGCAACGTCCTCCGCTACGAGCTGGAGTTCATTCGGGTCGTCGCCGGCGCGAAGAAATTGCGCGACAAGCTGGTATGCCAGATCGACGAGGCCGAGGGACAGGATGCCTATCAAGCGAACGCGCCTCCGGGTCGACCGGAGACGATCGACTCGCCGTCGCCGATACCCGCGGCAGCTGAATCAGCCGAGACCGATGCGATCGTAGACAGTCCCCCCGAGCCCGATGCCGAGCACGTCGCAACCGACTCCGCCCAAGCCGCGTGAATGAGGTCGGGCCGCCGGCGCACCCGCCGTCTAGGTTCTGTCTGATGGATCATCAGGTTGCGCTGATCGTTTAGTGGGACGGGCTTCCAGCCCGTCCGTTTCACTGTTGTAGACGGGCAAGATGCCCGTCCCACTATCCATCAGACAGAGCCTAGCGGACGGCCGCTTCGGTCGGCGCTGTTCGTTGCCGAGACACGCCGGCAAGTTGGGACATGATCGCTGCGTGTGATTTGATCCCCATCTCAAAGCAGCGCAACTCGAACTTCTCGTTGGGCGAGTGCAGGCGATCGTCATCAAGTCCGAACCCCACCAGCAGCGAGTCGAACCCGAGAATCCGCTGAATCGAGCCGACCACCGGTATCGATCCACCGCATCCGATGAGCACCGCTTGCTTCCCATACGTCTCGGCCAAACCGGTCATGGCCGCTCGCAGATACGGCGAATCGGTGGGCACGCGAATCGCCGGACTCATCCCGTGCGAAACGACCTCCCACCGGCAATCCGGGGGCGTGCGCTCGTCGAGAAACTGTTTCAGTCCGTCGTAAATCTTTTGCGGCTGTTGATCCGGCACGAGCCGGCAGCTCACTTTCGCGCTCGCCTCGGCCCCGATCACGGTCTTGGCGCCTTTGCCCGTATAGCCGCCGAAGATTCCGTTGATGTCGCAGCTGGGGCGCGACCACGTGCGCTGAAGCGTGGTCCGATTCGCTTCACCGAACGGCGTCTTGAGCCCGGCGCTTTCAAGAAACGCGGATTCGTCGAACCCCAGTTGCTCCCACTGTCGCGCTTCCGCTTCGTCAAGTTCGCGTACATCGTCATAGAACCCGGGGATTTGTACGACGCCGCGCTCGTCGTGCAGTTGGCCGAGAATCCTCGTCAACTCGTTGATCGGATTCACTACCGCTCCGCCATACATGCCTGAGTGAAGATCGTGGCTCGGACCGCGCAATGTCACCTCCACGTACATCAGTCCGCGCAGCATGTAGGTGACGGCCGGCGTGTTGATATCCCACATGCCCGTGTCGCACACGACGCAGACATCAGCTGCGAGCATTTCCTTGTTCGCTTCCAGGAACGGATCGAGACTCGGGCTGCCCGATTCCTCCTCGCCTTCCAGGAGGATCGTGACCTTGATCGGCAGTGATCCGTGTACCGCTTGGTACGCGCGGAACGCTTCGATGAACGTCATCATTTGCCCTTTGTCGTCCACCGCCCCGCGGGCGAGAATGCGCTTGCCGTGCTCACCGTCAACCAGCACCGGCTCAAACGGCGGGCTGTCCCACTGCTCCAACGGGTCGGCCGGCTGAACGTCGTAATGACCGTAGTACAACACGTGCGGCACGTCGTCCGACCCGGGCCCGGCGTGTTGGGCGATTACCATCGGATGACCTGTGGTCTCGTGCAGTTTGGCGTCGAAGCCGATGCCCGCCAGATCGTCCACGAGCATCTGCGCCGCGCGCTTCACGTCGTTGTCATACGCCGAATCCGTGCTGATGCTTGGGATTCGCAACAGCGCGAACAGCCGCTGCACCGCATGGTCGAGGTCGGCGTTGATTCGTTCGATGACCGGAGCCAGGGGCATGCTCATGTGGGATATCCTTTTCTCGCGCAGGACAATCGACAGTGTATCCGCCGATTGATGCAGGGCACGATCCCGCTGCCGACTACGGGGTGCAGAACGGTGCGTCGTCCCAGATGTATCAGACGGAAAAGGTCGCGGTGGCGAGGTAGAGCAGCGCGATGAAGCCGATGGCCGTAAGGAACAGGAACACGAGCCAGCGGTGGATGAGGCGCTCTTGACGCCTGGGGCTTGACAGCGGTTCGTCCAGCGTCATGGGTTGACCGAGCAGCCCCTCCATCTCCGCGTAGCTGCGGGCTGGTCGCTTGAGGAGGTTGCATCCGCACCGGGCGCAAATCTCGGCGTGTCCGCCGCGAAGAAGCGCCCCGTCGTAGCCGCAGGCGACGCACCGGCGAACCATCAACCCCGGATCAAGCGTCTTGGCTTTTTGCAACATTCTCCTAGAACAAGCCTACCACCAACGTCGAACATTCCCAAGCAAAATCGCGCCGAACCGCCGGCCGGGAGAAACAGGCTTGTCACAGCACGGAATTGGGGCAATAGTGGATCGTGATGAGCAGGGTGATTGTGGATAAGTGGGTCGCCCACCTGCGCAGTGTCGCCCAACCCGGCGCTGGCCAGGCCCCGCCCACGGGTCCCGGCCTGATCGCGCGGCCGTTTGGGTTGGTCGTTGGCGATGACCAGGGCGGGACTGATACGGCGCCGCATCCACCGCCTGCGGCTGATGTGGGGCTGTGGTGGGCCCTGGCTGGGGCGCGTATTGATGTCGATGCGTTGCTCAGCGGATCGACGGAGGGGCCGTTATGGCCGCAGGGGCGCTTCAAGGCCATCGAGGTGTGGACCGAGGCGGAGCTGTGTGGGCTGCACGCGCTGTGGCGGCTGGCTCGGGATCGACGCCGCGACGATTGGGCCACGCGCGTCGAGGTCGTGCGCGACTGGCACGTTCAGAACACCCAGCCGGACAACGCGACGAACCGTCCCTGGGCGCTCCATGTGTTTCTACTGGCCGATACCCCCGAGACCCGGCACTACGCCGAGACTTTGCTGCACAATTGTCTGGTCACGACGGGTCAGCCGGAGCCGCTGAGTGCGTGGATCTTGCTCGATGCCGCCAACGAGCTGGAGCGGTCCCGCCCGATCGCACAGCGCCCCGAGGATTGATCAGGGCTGCCGGCAGTACGGCGGTAACCTGATCCCGCAAGCCTTACCAGCAACAAACGGACGCGCTCCAAGCAACAGACGCACGCGCGCGACAGACGAACGTTAGCGACAGACGCACGTTAGCAACAGATGCACATGCTCGACGCCTCCGTCTTCCCAGAAACGACTCCCGACCCCTTTTGTGGGAATAAGGGGTGTGGCGTTGTCGGCTGGCGGTCGCGGTGAGCCTGATCTGCCGGTTTCCCTCAAGCATCGCGAAGGCGGCAAGGTCCAAGAAAAGGGTCCCGAGCTGCTCTGTGGAAAACCTCAGAAGACAGGCTTTTCGGCGGATAGTCGATCTTGAAAAGTGCTTGTTTTGCAGCGTCTGTCCAAAACGCAATGTGATGAGTCGGGCCAACAGGTAGGGGTTTTCCGCAGAGCAGTCCCGAGCCCCTTTTTAGAGGTTTTTCTGAGCGCCGCTCCACCCAAAAACGACTCCCGACCCCGTTTACGGTAATGGGGGGGATAGCGAAGTGGGGGCGGGGGTGCAGCCGCCTATCCGTCGAGTTCCATGCACTGGGTGTGGTCGCCTTCGGTGCCGCAGGTGACGATGCCGTTCTCGATGCGCAAGGTGGCCGGAGGTGAGAGGACCCAATCGCAACCCAGCGGAAGCTCCATGAGCTCACATTCCGTGTCCGGCATCTCCCACGCATTATCCGGCATGAGGGTGTCGGCAGTGTGGGGCATCTGAATCGCCGTGACCATCGATCCCAGCGCTGGATCGGTCAAGTCGTACAGGAACATCTCTTCACAGTGATCACAGGTTCGGCTGTAGAACACGACGTAGCGCTTCTCGCCATCCATATCGCTTGGCCACCGCGGCATCAACTTGAAGATCTCTAACTCACGCCATGGTTTCCCGACAAGGCTGCTGATGTCGGCGAAGTACCAATTCGCCGGCAGTGGCAAAGGATTGGGGTTGATCGTTTTATCGACGTTGCCCCCGTTCTGGATCACCTCCTGCTTTTTGGGCGGATGCAACAGGAACTTCGCACCGAAGCTCACGCCGAATCCAAGCATCAACAGCACAAGCCCCATGACCGCCGGCGCTGTCATGCCCGTCGTT
>JADFNO010000090.1 GCA_022563315.1 Planctomycetota bacterium
GAACCCGGACCTTCCTCGCTCGCTTCGCTCGCTCGTCAGGTCCGGCTTCCTATCGATCAGACGGCGCTTGCTCAAACTGCGACAGATCAATCGGCTCGGGGCTTGTAAAGACCGATTCGGGCAGTTCGTCGAATACCGCAATGCCAGTGTGCTTGAGCGCTTGGCCACCCCGCTCGCCGCGATCACCTGAAAGCATGATCCGCCCGTGGCGCTTCCAATCTCGCCAGGGAATCTTGAAGCGCGGCTCGACATCATCAGCGTTGGAAAAGTAGTCCCACTGCTCGACCAGCTGTGTGTCATTAGCGATATAAACGTGATACTTATTCTGCGGCGTGTTGCCAACGTCTGTAAACGTCAGTTGGACAACCTCCGCGGACCGGCCATCTTCCATCATCTTCTCGCCGAGATACTTGAGCGTCACGCCGGGGTCCTTGAGCTTGTACGGCATCAGCAGCCAATAGCCGTCATTGATCCATGCCCCTTTACCACGCTTGAGCATCTCTTTGAGCGCTTCAGCGTCCGCGACCTCATCATCATTTCGCCACGCGCGACCTTTTATTGTGTTGATGTTCATCAGCAGGATGATCGGCTCGCCGGACTCTGAATCAGCGTATTCGATGCGCACGTTGCCGGTATGTTTATCCCAGATATGGCGGCGCGACCCGAAGAAGTTCCACGCGATATAACGCGTCTCGTCCCACGCTTGCCGCCCACCCATCGCCTTCATTGTGAGATCGGCCAACGCAATCGCGGCGGCGTCGGATTCATCGGCGATGGGCCCTTCCGCGGGCGGATCGGGGGCGTCCTGTGCCGGACGTGAGGTTGGTTGTGTCGTCGCAGGCGACGGCGGTTTCATGTCCTGGGCGAAACTCGTTTGAGCCAAGCTGCACAGCACCACGAGAACCGACGAGGCGAACCGACCGAATCTCGCCCAGGAACTGATCGCACTGAACATCATGGTCTCCTTGTCTTTGACGCGGATACGCATCATAACCCAACTCGCTCCAATTCCCTGGCGACACTGAAACCCGCATCCGTAACGGCCTCGCGGGCGGCGCTTCCGGCCTGTAACGCCGGGTTGGTGTGATTCAGATGAATGAAGTGAATCTTTGCCTTTTCTTGTGCGGGCAATGACTCAAATCGCTGCATGGACTCGACGATGAACGGATGCGGAATGTCGGCCATGTCACGATTCGGTAGTTCCCCCTCGGCATAGAACGTGCCGTCGAGATAGGCGACATCGACCTGGGCGATCAGATCCTCAATGCGCCGATCCCAGCGCTCCCACTTATCAATATCCGGTATGAACAGCACCGACCCGTTCGGCCCATCGATGCGGTATCCCACGACTTCAGTGTACTCCTCACGATGCGGCACACGAAATGGCGTAACCGAAATACGCTCGTTCAGTTGAATCGGTTGGTCGGCAACGATCTCGCGCAACTCTATGTTCTTGTAGCGCACCAGTTGATCCCACGGGCCGTTGGTTGACAGGAACTCGCCCATGCGCGGCATGACATACACCGGCACGTTCTTGGCGCCCATCACTTCGTGGCCAAGATTCATCAAGCCGGTGTAATGACCAATGTGGCCGTGAGTGAGAAAGATACCGGTAAGTCCCCGGTTTGAATCTGCCGGCCCAAGTTCGTCGAGCAGGCGCAGTTGATCTTTGAAATCGGGTGTGGCGTCGATAATCCAACGTTGTCGTGAAGTTGGATCAACCACGGCCAAGCAAGACACATGTCGGCGTTTGGACGAATCAGACCATGCGTCTCGACAACAATCCTTCTCACAGCCGGCCTGTGGAAATCCGCCGTCTTGAGCGATCCCCAGCACTACCACGAACGGGTTGGTTGATTCGGATTCACTTTGATCCTGTGGATTGGGGGCCGTCACAGCACACAGAAAGCTGAACACAATCACGGCAAGTTGGGCCTGCAACGCTCTGAGCACGGTCTCGCTCCAAAAATGAGGGCTGACAACGCTCGACAATATCAGCTTTCGCCAACCAAGTCTCGTTGGATCGGCTTGTGCAGAGTCTGATCCACACCGTACAATCCTCTCCCGAAGAAAGGAGCTTGGCATGTCTCACGGCTTGAACCTCATCAGTGTCTGCTCACGTTCCCGCGGAATGGTCGCCCTCGGCTGTCTGGCCAGCTTGACTATCGCTTCGGTTTCCCTAGCCCAAGAGGCGTATCGAAAACCGCCCCAGGAGATCGTCAAGATACTCAAAGCGCCGCGGCTTCCGTCAGTGAGCATTGATCCGACCAATCGCACGATGATGCTGATCCATCGGCAAACCATGCCCACCATCTCGGACATGTCACAGCCGATGCTGCGATTGGCTGGTCGGCGGATCAATCCAAACACGAACAGTCGACACGGTAATTCGGGTCTCATCGGCCTCACGCTCAAGGACATCCAAAGCGGACGGGAAACGATCGTTGACATCCCCGATGGGGTTCGCCTGGGCTTCCCGCGCTGGTCGCCGGATGGATCGAAGTTCGCATTCACGGTCACCAACGACGAGGGCGTGCGGCTCTGTGTCGGCGATACCGCAACCGGCGACTTCTCCTCATTTGGCGGCCAAGTGAACGGGGTTTTCAGCGCCTTTTCTTGGATGCCCAACAGCACGCAGCTTCTCGTTCACTTCCTCCCGGTCGATCGCGCCGAGGCGCCGCAGCGTTCGCCGGTTCCGACCGGTCCCGTGATTCAAGAGGCCAGTGGGCGCACATCCCCGGTGCGAACGTATCAGGACTTGCTGCGCGATGCGCATGATGAAGCGTTGATGGACTATTACTTCACATCGCAGCTGGCGATTGTTGATCTGGAAGGCGCTGAACGCAAACTCATCGGCGAGCCGGCCGTCTATGGGATGGCGACCCCGTCGCCGACCGGCCGTTACCTGCTCGTGTCGCGCGTCGTTCGGCCGTACTCGTATCAAGTCACGATGCGATCGTTCCCTGCGATTGTCGAGGTTCGCGATTTACAGACCGGCGCCGTGCACGAGTTGGTCCGCAAGCCGTTGGGCGACCAAGTGCCCATCGGCGGCGTGCCCACCGGGCCTCGATCCCACCAATGGCAAGCAACCGCCGGCCTTGATCGAATCGTCTGGGTCGAGGCGCTTGATGATGGTGATCCCAAGAAAGAAGTCGCGCAGCGCGATCGAATCATGTTGCTGGCCAATCCCATGGCCGGCGATGCGGTGGAAGTCGCCCGCCTGGAGGATCGATACGCCGGGATCACTTGGATTCATGAATCGGCCAATGCGCTGGTCAGTGAGTACGACCGCGATGAACGCTGGACTCGCACTTGGAAAATAAGGTTGTCGAAATCGGGGGCGCTGCAGTCAACGACCGATCCCAAATTGCTCTGGGAGCGCAACGTGCAGGATCGTTACGCCGACCCGGGTCGGCCGGTGATGATTACGAATTCGGCCGGCCGATCAGTCGCGCGGCGAAATGGTGATTGGCTGTTCATGTCCGGTTCGGGCGCGACCCCCGACGGCGATCGACCGTTCCTGAGCCGGATCAATCTTGAATCGCTTGAGACAAGTGAATTGTGGCGATGCGAGGGCGAGAACTTGGAGTCGTTCGTCGAGTTGTTGCCCGATCACAAGATCATCACGCGCTACGAGACGCCGATCGAGCCGCCGAATTACTACGTCCGCAACCTCGATGACGGCACGCGCACCGCCATCACGAACTTCGAGCATCCCGCCCCGCAGTTGCGCGATATTCACAAGGAAATGGTGACGTATAAGCGCGACGACGGCGTGGAGCTTTCCGCGACGTTATATCTTCCGCCGGGGTATGAACAAGGTCGCGACGGCCCGTTGCCGCTCGTGGTGTGGGCCTATCCGCTGGAGTTCAACGACGCCTACACCGCGGGGCAGGTCCGCGGCTCGCCCTATCGGTTCACGAGCATCGGCGGGGCATCGCATTTGTTCCTGCTGCTACAGGGGTATGCGATCATGGACCGCGCGACGATGCCCGTGGTCGGGTCCGATCCGGAAACCGTCAACGACACGTTCATTGATCAGATTGTCGCCAGCGCCAAAGCGGCGATCGACTACGCAGCCCAGCGGGGCGTGGGTGATCCAAATCGCGTCGGCGTCGGCGGACATAGTTATGGCGCATTCATGACGGCAAACCTTCTGGCGCATTGCGATTTATTCCAAGCTGGGATCGCGCGCAGCGGCGCGTATAACCGCTCGCTCACGCCCTTTGGTTTCCAAAGCGAACGGCGCACGTTCTGGGAAGCGCCGGAGATCTACTTCAAGCTTTCGCCCTTTATGCACGCGGACAAGATCAACGAGCCGATCCTGCTCATCCACGGCCAACGTGATAACAATTCAGGCACGTTCCCGATCCAATCACAACGTCTGTATCACGCGGTGAAAGGTCACGGCGGAACGGTGCGGCTCGTCATGTTGCCCGCTGAGAGTCACGGCTATCGGGCTGAAGAATCCATCATGCACGTCCTCGCGGAGATGGTCGAGTGGTTTGACAAGCATGTGAAGCTGAGTGCTGAGGAGAGCGCAAGCGGACCCTAGCGCGACTCAATCATGATTCGCTCCCGGCGTCTTCCGTTCGGATATCCCCGATCGCATCTAGCCATTCCCGCACCCTCTCGACGCTGTCCGGCATGCCAATTCGCTGATACAGGTCCAGCGCCTTCGCCCAATGTTCGCGTGCGCCGTTCAGGTCGCCGCGGCTTTGCATGACCATCCCGAGGTTGCCGTAGTCGTTGGCCATGCCTTCAACGTCGCCGAACTTCTCAGCGATCTCCAACGACTTTCGGCACATTGCCTCGGCCCCATCCAGATCGCCGCGCGCGAGCAGCACGTCGGCGAGGTTGCCGTACTGGATGGCCATGCTTGCGAGCTGGCCGAGCTTCTCAGCGACATTCAGTGACTTGCGGTACATCGCTTCCGCGCCGTCGAGATCGCCGCGCGCCTTCAGCACGACGCCCAGGTTGCCGTATTGGCTCGCCACGCCTGCGAGGCGCCCGAGCTTCTCGTTGATCTCCAGCGACCTCCGGTACATCGCATCCGCGCCGTCGAGGTCGCCGCGCCTCTTCAGCACAATGCCCAGATTGCCGTACTGCCTCGCCACGCCTTCGAGTCGCCCGAGCTTCTCATCAATCTCCAGCGCCTTCCGGCACATCGATTCCGCGCCGTCGATATCACCGCGCGTCAACAGGACGTTGCCCAGATTACCGTAGTTCCTGGCCATGCCTTCGAGCCGGCCGAGCTTCTCATTGATCTCCAGCGACTTGCGGTGCATCGCTTCCGCCCCGCCGAGATCGCCCCGCGTCTTCAGCACGATGCCCAGGTTTCCGTAGTCAGTGGCCATGCCTTTGAGACGACCGAGCTTCTCATCAATCTGCAGCGATTTTCGAGTCATCGCCTCCGCACCGTCGAGATCACCCGTGACGTGATGCAGGAACGCCGCTTCGTTCAACCACGTGAGCGCGTGCGGCAGAAGATCGCTGGAAAGGTCATCGCCCCAATCCGCCAAGCGCTGCCCGAGTTCAGCGAGCCGGAACTGCTTCTCCTCGAGGGAAAGATTCGACGCCCCGGCCACATCGCCCGAGAACGCATCCGAGACGGCGGCGTCTGCCGAAGCCTGCTCGGAGACGAACTCGAATCGGTGGCTCCGATAGCGCCAAAGGTCCTTGGCATGCCGAGAGAGCGCCGTCGCGGCCCACTCCGGCACCCAGATCACTATCGGGCATCGAGACGCGCGTTCCCAAAGCTCGCGCGAGGCGTTCAAGCTCCGTAGCGTTGGCTGATCCTGTTCCTTCGTCGAGATCGAGGCTTCCAGATTGGTGAGAAACAGCGCCGCCGCATCGTCGCCGACCTTTCGATCCTTGACGTATCCAAAGACATCCGTTGTGTCGCGCGGCACCTCAACGACCGCGATCCTGGGGAATGTCTCTTTGAGGCGCGAGATCAGGAACTCCCGCAACGCGGGGCTGTTGCACACTGCGACGCTGAGCGAGAAGCACTCGCTCGACGCCAGGATCATCCTCCGCATGGCGGCGAGTTCCGCCGCCTGCCGGGTTGATTCCTTTACAGATAGGTCGTCACGTTGATGGTCGATTTCGGAAGTCATCGTTTGCGCTGCGTGCGCGAGATACGTTTCGATTTCTTCGACTTCGGCGACGTGCGGGAACGAATCGATCCGCTGGCCGGCGACTCGATATCGGCGACCAACGGATTCAGACCGTACCACTCTTCATCATTGACGTACTGGAGAATTGCTCTGCTGTCGAGTAGCTCCCGGAAGGTCTGCTCCGTTTCGCGCGTGCGCGTATATCGGCCGGTCGATCGAATCTTCTCGATGATGGGCCAATGATCTTCGCGAAGAAGTCGCGCGTATTCCCGCCTTCCTTCGATCCGCGCCCGTTCGACGGATTCATTGTCGATCGGCAAATCGTGGGTGACGATGGCCTCGCGCACGAGCGTCATCAATTCCGTCGGCTGGCCGCCGCTGAGCAGGATCAGTTTCTTGCAGGTCTCGGCGCTGTCGAAGACCTCTTCAAATGATGCATCCGCCGCCGTGAGACGGGCGTCGATGATTTGACGAAAGCGCCTGACCCCCGGCTCGAACGCCGCGTGCGAAGGCGGCTGTTTCCTGACTTTTGTCATGGCCACGACGGGCACGTCCCCGCCATAGAGCGCAGCGATGTTCTGCTCGTGATGTGAATACACGAGCGACAACGGCATGGTGTACACGACGTGGCACTTGAAGGCCGTGAGCTGCGCTGCGCGATTGACGAAGAGGTATTCATCCGTCCGGCAACCGGCATCGTCATGAAGACGCACGGCCATCTTGTCGAGGTCGTCGACGACAACGACGAGACCGCTGAAGCCCTTCTTTCGGAGTTCGATGATCGCCTCTCCGATCACGTCATTCGCCGCATAGAGCAGATTGCTCGTGTCCGGCTCCAGTAGCTTTCGAATCTCAAAGCGGGCATCGGGACTGCTGCGGATCTTTCCCGATACGCTCCCCAAGGCGGTTTGCAGATCAAAGCTTTCAAAGTCGATCTCTCGGGTCAGGAGATCTCCCAATCGCTGGATCCGGTCCTTGAAATAGCCCGGCTTCAGTTTGATTTTTTGCTGCTCATCCAATTGCACCGCCAACTGACGGACCAGCGCAATCAGGACATCGGGAAAATCGACGTCGTTCGCGTCGACCTCCTGTGTGACATCAAAATACACTACGAAAAAAGGCGAGTCGCCGGATTCGAGCTCGCGCTTGAGTCGAAACAGCTCCGTGGACTTGCCGCTGCCCTTGTGTCCCGCCAACACCTGACACGTGGGCTGGTCCGCCAGGCGGATCCTTCTGTCCAGTCGTCGGACAACGTCCGCCTGTCCACGGACCTCGTCCAGATCTACGTAGAGGTCCTGCTGGTCAGGCCTGATCGGCGCTGTGCTGAAGACGCGATAGACACGTTGAGTAAGATCGCACATGGCATTGCAAGTATCGGCGAGCAAGCGCTCCTGGGTTTGAGTCAACCTGCCAGTTCTTCATCCCATCGTCAGATTCAGCCCCTTCGCGTTCAGGATCGGGCCTCATTCCACTTCGTCAGCGCCGGCCCCGTGTAATTCGCCAATGGCCGGATGAGGCGGTTGTCTTGGTGCTGCTCCATGATGTGGGCGCACCAGCCGGTGATTCGACTCGCGACGAAGATCGGCGTGTACTGCGGGACGGGAATCCCCATCACGAAATACGTCATCCCGCAGGGAAAATCGACGTTGGGATAGATGTTCTTCTGCTCGAACATAATCTGCTGCACGCGGTCCCCGATGTCGAACCACTTCTTCGCATCAGGTCCATTCTGCTCGGCAATCTTCAGACCCCACGAGCGCAAGATTCCCGCGCGGTGATCGCCGTTCTTATACACACGGTGCCCAAAGCCCATTAACTTGCGCTTCTCAGCAAACGCTTCAGCCATGAACGAATCGACATCACCGTTGCCCGCAGCAATATAGGCGTCGATGTCCTTGAGCATGGCCATGGCTTTTTCGTTCGCGCCGCCGTGCAGCGGGCCCTTCAATGCCCCGATCGCGCCGCAGACCGCTGAGTGCATGTCCGCCTCGGTGGAAGCGATGACGCGGGCTGCGAACGTGGACGCATTGAAATCGTGCTCGGCGTAGAGAATCAGCGAGACATCCATCACCTTGGCGTTCAGCTCGCTGGGCTTCTCGCCCGTCATGCACCACAACAAGTTCGCAGCCAAGTCGAGATTCGGATCGGGATCGACCGGCGTCTTACCCTCACAACTCATCTGGCCGTAGCCGATGATCGTGGGAATCTGTGCGAGCAATCGTTTGGACTTGCGCATCTGAGCCTCGGGCGAGTTGTCCTCGCAATCGGGATCGACGTGCGAGAGCAGCGATATGCCCGTGCGCAGGATTCCCATGGGATGGGCGTCATCCGAGCTGGGTTCACTGCGCGCGATTTTGCCGATCACTTCCAAGATCCCGCGATCAACGGCGCGCATCGACACGAGTTCGTCCTTGAAGCGCTTCAATTCGTCAGCCGTCGGCTTGTGACCCACGAGCAACACGTGTGCGACTTCTTCAAACGTCGCGTGCTCAGCGAGGTCGGCGATCTCATACCCGCGGTAGATCAACTCGGTTTGCGAGACCTGGCATATCTGGGTGTCGCCGACGGTCTGCCCCGCCAGGCCGCGCGTGTCTGCGGGTTTCTTGGAGGATTTAACTTCGGTCGAGCTGGTCATGGCCATGTTCCCAAAGAGAAAGACGAATAGACAAACGACAGACTCATTCAGCCGGCACGCACCGGGCCCCCTTGCACCCGCCCACCGCTGGCTGAGAACCTATGGTAGCCGATTTCACCCGATTTGTGAATGCGCCCGTCTGCGTTGGCTCACAGCCGGCTCGATGGAGGCGGCGGATCAACGGTTCCGCTTCAGGACGACGAACTTCGCGCCTGGTAGATCGACCGGCGCAATGCGCTCTTTACAGAACTCCACCAACACATCATCAAGCTCGGTAAAGAACTCTACGAAGTACTGCCGGGTCGCTTCGTTCATATCTGATTTGAGAATCGACGACATTGTTGCGCCGATGCCTTGGAATCTCGCGCGCAGGCTGTTCTCCGGCCCGTCGATCCCCATCACAGCGCTTCCCAAGAACAAGCACGGCCGAATGGCGGCGATGCGCAAGCCGGCGGCATTGACGGCTCGCTCAAATTCATACCGACTACGCACAAGCATCCAGTCCGTGCGCATCGTCATGCGCGGCATGAACTCGGTTGTCACAATGCAACCATCCGGAGCAACAAGCCGTGATAGGTTCGCAATCGCGTGTGCAAACAGCTCCGGCTCGGGGATATGAAATAACACGTTCGCGATGTTCACCAGATCAAACTGCTCGCCGAGATTCAGATCGGGTTGGGTGATGTCTGCAACCTTGAATTCCACAACCGTGCTTGGCGCATCGGGTGACCACTTGCGCAGCAGATCGATCGAAGCCTCGGTATAGTCGATCCCGATCAACCGTAGCGGCGCGAAACGATCGAGGAAATATCGAATCCAACGCCCCGAGCCGGTACCGACATCCAACACGCGCCCGCCGTTGACGCGGATACCAAGGTCGGCGATGAGCTGTTCATATCATGGATAGGTCACCGCATCGTGGAACCCGAGGCTGTAGGACAGATCGCCAACGCCCTCAGCCTTGTCGGACTTGCGTTTCCATTCCGTTTCGTAGTGACTATGGATGTCGGCTTGGGTCATCGGCATGTCGGTCGCTCGTCGTTGTCGTAGCGCACGATCTGCGCAGGAGAAAACCGGATGTGTTGGAACGTGGCGGATGTTTCGGCCCAAACGATCGGTCAGCCACAGTATTTGTAGTTCACCGAATCCAACGCGCGCTCTGTCACCCGCAGCGCAGCTTACTTTTCGTTATGGGACGACGCTGCACTTGCCGCCGCTAGAGCTTGTTCAGCCCATCCGTCCATTGACGCTCGGTTGTGGCGACCTGATCCGCAGGCACATCGTACGTAGACAGTTCGATGGCAATCTTGCTCTTGTCCGCCTTGTCATGAACGGTGAGTACGAACACCGCATCGTTGAGATCAGGAATCGTGCCGACCAAGCGTCGCCCGGGTTTGATCAGCCTCGTTATGCCGTGAACCGTAAGTGAGTCCGCGAGGTTGAGTTCATAGGGTGAATCGAGGATAAGTTTTTCGCTGCCGAACAAACGCAACCATGTCTCCGATGCTGGCAGATCGATGGTCGCTGCGATGTTCGTGACTCGTCGCACTACGCCAGCGTGATTCGGGACGTAGTGTGACAGGATCGCCAGGAACATCGGCCAATCTTCAGCCGTGGCGTTGTATTCGCCGTCCCATTCCGTTTCCGGTCCCAAGCCTGCCTGCACGAGGCGCAGCACGGTCTTGCCGCCGGCGGATTTGAGGTGGTAATCAGTGGTGATATCGACGGACGCGATCGAATCTTCAGCGCCGAACGGCCCACGATGCTCGGTAAACTGAAGGGCAATTATATACCTGGCTCATCAGAACCTACGAGTGGTCGGAGCCGCATTCGGGAGCCTACCCTAAAGTGGTATGCCAGGCCAAGCCGTGTCGAATACGCCTCCCAGTATCCGCTTTCTGATCGGCCTGCCGACTGCCATCGGGCTGGGGCTCGCTTCGGTTTGCCTACCTGTGGTCATCCTGGAGCTTCCTCCCCCTCCTGGTGGTGGCCTGTTCCCATTCATATTCGCGGGCGTCGAAGGAATGTCGTTGCTCACGCTGATCTTGCTTTTTGCGAGCGGCATAATGCTCGGACTGATCTTCTCCAGCCATCCGCTCCATCCGCTTGTGTTCGGGTTCGCCACGATGGCGGCGTTCCCAGCTCTCGCGATTGTCGAAGTAGCTCAGGATCCCTTCACGCATAACCTCTTGCCGATTGAGTTCGCCGTCTATGGCTTTGTGAGCCTTTTTGCCGTCGCGGGTGCCTATGCGGGACACGCACTGCGGCAGATGGCTCGTCGTCGGTGGAGATCATAGTGACCTATCAGCCCCACACTCCGGGCATGCCTGTCGTCAAGTCCTGTCAGCCGTCGTCCTGAAGCTTGGGCTTCTCGCCCTTGGAATTAGCCTTGCGCTGCTGTTCCTTCTTGGCTTCGGCGTCCACTTCGGCTTTGTCTGTCCCAGCAATGCCCCTCAGGGCAGCGCGTAGGACAGGAAAATGAAGAATGCACAGAGGTGGATCACCCACACCAAGACCACCCACATGACCTGGCGGGGCTGGGGCTGCCTGATGAAGCGCCGGCTCCAGAGGATGATCGCCCCGGCCACGGCTGCACTGGTCACGAAAAACCACCCGGTGAGGATTGCACCGAGGGGGACGGCTGGGGGCGGCCCTACGATCAAGAAGATCACCGCCATGACCCCCGCCATGATGCCGGTGAAGATTCCGGGGGCGACCGTGGCCAGCAGCCACCGGATGGGGTAGCTCCGTCCACCCACCTTCAGGACAAGTGGCTCCTCACACTCCGGGCAGATGGGCTTGGTGAGATTGCGCACGTTGTAGCCGCAGCGCGGACACGCGGTATCTCGATCGCGCACGAAGTCAAGAAGCAGCCCATCGGCATCGTTCGGCTGCTCAGGCTCGGGCGACGCACCCATGCTCAGCTCGAGGCGCTGGGAAAATCCCACTGCTCGGAGGGCGTGTAGTTGAGCAACTCGTATAACTCAGCGCGCGTTTGCATCTGATCGAGTACGTCGCTGAGCGTGCCCTTGTTCTTGAGTTCCTCGAGACCGGCGACGACCTGCTTCATCGCCAGCCGCATAACGCTCAGCGGATAGATCACGAGTTGATAGCCCAACTCGGCGAAGCGGTTCGCTGATATATCAGGCGTCTTCCCGAACTCGGTCATGTTGGCCAGGAGCAGGCCGGGCGAACCGGCGGCGAACGCAGCAAACTCGTCTTCACTTTCCAAACCCTCGGGGAAGATCATGTCAGCGCCGGCCTGGCGATACGCGTTGGCGCGGTCAATCGCATCATCCATACCTGTTACGGACCGCGCATCGGTGCGCGCGATGATGATGAAGTCGTCGCTGAGTCTAGCGGACACAGCGGCCGCGACCTTCTCGACCATGTGATCGATGGACACCAGCGTCTTGCCCTCTAAGTGACCGCATCGTTTGGGGAAGACCTGATCTTCCAGATGCAATCCAGCTGCGCCGGCCCGTTCGTACTCCACGACGGTGCGCGCGACGGACTCGGCCTCGCCGTAGCCCGTGTCGGCATCGACAATCGTGGGCAGGCCGGTCGCCTGCGTGATTTCACGAATGGTGCGACACATTTCACTGAGCGAGATCAGCCCGATATCGGGAACGCCGGCAACGTTGGCGGTCGCCCCCCCGGAAATGTAACACGCCTCAAACCCAGCTCGTGCGACCGCGCGCCCGACCAGCGCATTGAACGCCCCAGGCGCAACAACCGTGCCGCGCTCCATGGCTTGTCGAAGGATTCTGCCGGGATGGGTGGTCATGTTCGTATGCTCGGGTCAATGAATGGCTTTGCTCAGGGCCGCAGTGTGACATAAACGCGACGATTCTTCATGTCGGCCGGGAGACATCCTCCACTGAATCGGTGGAAGGCGTCGAATCTGAATCGGACGTCGACGGCAAAAACATCTTCCCGGCGGCGATGAACAGGACAATGGCCAACATTCGCCGCAGGGCGATGTGGCCGAGGCGTCGGCTGCCGATGCCGGAGCCGATGAACCCGCCGACGGCGACGGCGGCGCCCCAGATGGCGATCGGGACCGGCTGAAGCGGCAAGGGAGCGTCGCCTTGGAGTGATCCCATCATCACGCCGAGCAGCCCGGCGATGGAATTGGCGAGAATAAAAGCGGCGGTAATGCCGGCGGTTTGGCGAGCCGTAGCCCAATGGGCCAGGAGCAAGATCGGGCTGAGAAAAATACCGCCGCCCACGCCGATCAATCCCGACACAAGGCCGATCACGGAGCCGATGACAAGCGCCGCCCCAATGGGCAGCGCACGGGTGGTTTCAATTCCGCCTTTGGGTTGGTACATGAAGAGGCGATACGCAGCAAACAGCAGAACGACGCCGAGGCCGATCTTATAGACCGTGGGATCAAGTTCGATGAGGCCGCCGATGAAAGCGCACGGAACCGAGGCAAGAACGAACGGCCAAAAGAGCGCGGGTGTAAACGCTTTGGCGTGCGCGAAACGAACCAACGCGATCGAAGCGACGAGAATGTTCAGCGACAACGCGGTGGGGCGCAGCTCGTGCGGGGCGAAGCCGGCCAAGGCCATCACGGCTAGATAGCCCGAACCGCCGCCGTGCCCGACCATGGAATAGAGCACAGCGACGATAAGAAACGCCACGGCCAGCCAGGTGAGGTCGTGAAACGCGATCTGGTCGAGTGTCATGTGGAATCAAGCGTGTGAGGGCATGGAGGATTGACGAGGGAGGATAATAGGGCCGACGATCGCGTCACCCTGGGCGGGGGGGACGAGCGATGACGAGGCCGGCGTCGTGCGGGTCCGAGAACAGTCGGCCGGTGCTGCATCGGTGGCTGGGAATATCCGATGCTTCAGTAGCGGCGGACCACCCGCCAAGAATTGGGGATCGCTCAGCATGGAACCCAACAAACCCGCCGGCCACCACCCGAATCCGCGCTGGTCTCGACGGCTGTGGCTGCCTCTATCGTGCGCAGGATTGATCGTTTTGTGCCTCGTGATGTTGCGCAGCGGCTCGCCTCGCTCGCATACGGTCTCACGGGTGATTCGCGACGTGCATAAGGTTGCGCTGAAGAAACCCGACGGGGGACTGATGGGATCGTGGTGGATCTCCGCGAAGGACATCGACCCGCTGACCGGCAACTTGCTGTGGTTCAACGTGGAAGCCGGCCCGCTCTATTTTGGGGCCGAGACGGCACGGGTGGTGGTCGATCCCGACGCCAACACGTTCCAGTTCGTCATGACGAACGTGGTCGTGGCTCGGGCGGAGCGCGGCGAGTCCAGACGGCCCGGCGGTGATTTCCTGCTCGATGTGGACACGTACACTCTCGGGCCGATCCCCTACCACATCGATATCGTGGCCGACAGCGGCGCGGCCGCCCAGCGCGATCCGGCTTCCCTGCGCTCGGACGCGTTGCTGGCCGCCGATTGACGCGAGCTCGATATTGAGGCGCCCGCGCAGGATGTCATAGCACG